>DAOTTJ010000310.1:0-14945 GCA_034437695.1 Ktedonobacteraceae bacterium | reverse complement strand
AACAAGCAACTGGATGTTGCAACGTCGCCCTGCCGCCTGTGGCGGTGGGCAAAAGAGGAAAAAGAGGTTTTTCAGGGACCTCCCTGATTACCTGTCCCCCGGACAGGGTGCCGGCAAAGGGCTGTCGCCCTCTGCACTCCTGCTTCTGACGACTTTTGAATAGCCCTGTTTGTCAGAGCTATTTCATGCTCGGCGTGTGGCCCAAAACCCTGGGGTGGGGGGTGTAAGCCAGACTCTGCTAGCAGAGCTTATTTCCGCTTTTGGAGTGAATTTTTCTCGTGCATAAATTCTATATATCATATGATATACTGCGAGGGTGGGAATTGGCCAGTCAGCGACGCAGGGGGAAGTTACTATTCGTATGCATTCATTCGATCTATACACGCGGCGCTTTACCCGACGCTATCCAGGCTTGTTTATCATCTTGCTCGATCAGTCGGCTTCAATGGCTGAAGAGGTTACGCAATACAAAACCAGCAAAGCCGATTTTGCCACGACCGCAATCAACAGTCTGGTCTATGAGATGGTGCAGAACGCCAGGTTTGATGTCAGCACTGGCAAGCGCCGTAAATACGCTTATGTAAGTATTCTGGGGTACAACGATGCCGTCTATCCTTTGCTCGCGCCGGAGCCGACGGATATCCCCTTTCTGGGCGAACACCAGCGCGGGGCGTTGCCGATGGTGCGCGAGGTGCTAGATTCTGCGACTGGCCAGTACCGCCAAGTGACTGAGAATCGGGCTTTCTGGATCAAGCCACATAGCCAGGGGAAGACGCAGATGGCGCAGGCATTTATGATGGCGCGTGACATTGCGCGGCGCTGGCTTGCGGAGACACCCGAGCAGGGTCAGGCGGCGCGTGAGGAGTGTTTCCCTCCAATCATTATAAATATTACCGATGCGCAGGATAATGGTAAGACTGATCCTCTTCCCGTCACCTATGAGATTCGCCGCGAGGGGACTCGTCAGGGAAGCACCTTGATTTTTAACTGTCATTTTACTACCTCGATGGGTCAGTCGCAGATTTTTCCTGCGCATGTGGCGCAGGTTGCGCCCTTTGATCCGCCTTTTGCCGCGCAGATGTTTGAGATGAGCAGTATCATCCCTGAGCCGTTGCGCAAAAACGCCTCGCTCGAACTCGGTCTGGGCCACGAGGTAGCGCCGGGATCGCGTGCGCTGGTCTACAATGCGGACCCCAATGTCCTGGTGCGTTTCTTGCATTGGGGGACGATTGGCGCTGCTATCCAGTAAGAGTAGAGTATCACTACGGATGATTGGAGGCTGTGTGTCTTATTCCACCCCGCCACCGCGGTCCGTACCGGACCGTGGTATCCCGCCGCCGTCCAGTCCGTCAGGATCGTCTGCGGCGCGGCGCGTCCTGGGTCTGGTGCTTGCTATGCTCGGTATGCTGCTGGCCCTGCTCGCGGCGGCTTTCTCCTGGGGGCAGGTGGCTGTTCTGGTGCTGGCCGTCTTGCTCTTTCTCGTTGCCACGCGTCTATTTGCCCTCTGGCTCTCGGCTCGCCCCTTGCAGTCTGCACCCTGGGGGCCGCCCGTGCAATCTGTGTATGGTGGCGATCCATTGCTCGCTTCGCGTTTCTCTGGCAGCTTCAATGCTGCGGCCACTACTGCGCTCGGGTATGACGAATTTGCTCCCGTCTCTCCGCAGGTCAGCCTTCTGAACGGGAGCGACCCGAGGACAGTAGATAAGCAGCCAACGCTTATCTTTGCCCAATCTCCTATCGAGCAGGACAAATTTTTCGTGCTCGATCCACCACTGGGCAATGAGCGCTGTTTCTTGTTGCCAAAAGAGGGCGAACCGCTGGTCGAGTGCCAGGACCGCTATGCTCTGGCTGCTGACCACGGCTATCGCCGCTATGCGGTCAGCGATGGAGTCGCGGGCAGTTTTGTGCCGGGTCCCTGGGCGCGAGTGGTGGCAAAAAGCTTTGTTCAGCAGGGGACCCTGTTATTGGAAGAACGCGATTTTCATGCCTGGCTGCTTCGCTGTAGTCGCGAGTGGCAGAGCTGGATCGAACAGCGCTGGGTTCCCACTATCAACGCGACGCGTCTGAGCAACGGCGACCAGGCCCGCGATTGGAGCCAGGAGATCGGCCAGGGGGCGCAGGCGACTCTGCTCGGCTGTGTAATTGATCCGTCGTGGTCGAATGCTGTAGCCCTGACTATCAATATCTTTGCCATCGGTGATAGCGAATTTTTCCACTTCGCGCCATCGCAGAGGGGCGGCTGGGTGGTCCAGCACGCTTTTCCTTACATGTCGAGCAGAGATTTCAATTCGTATCCCACTACGCTGGTTACTGCCGAGCGACCCGACCTTGTGAAACGCGCCTGGGCCTCGCATAAAGCTACGACACTTAGCGCCTTTCCTGGGGATATGATTGTGCTTGCTACCGATACGCTGGCTCGCTGGATCTGGGCGCAGATCGAACTCCAGACCAATCGCTGGCAGCTTCTGCTTACACTCCAGACGCTCGACGAGTTCGAGGCGTATCTGCGCAGTGAATTTCGCCGCGATCAGGTCGAGGACGATGATGTGACTATGTTGGTTATCCCTCTGTAGAATCAAGGCAGAGGACGTATTGTATGCGAATGCCCATTTTCTATACACTAGAGGGTAGAGACAGATGACAACGGCAGGAGAACTCTGGCCGAGCAAAAGTGAATACGATCTGGCAATTGCTAACTGGACAGAAACGCTCTTTGATCCAGCTTTGCGCTCTGCAAAGCTGGATTACGATCACCTCGGCATCAGGCGCTATGGAGGAGCAAATCTCTACGTTTGCATCTATCGCATCGGCGATTCGCTGATTCGCTGCTTCTGTGCAAACGGCCAGCGCCAGCCGCCAGTGGATATCAGGGAGCGCTACCAGGCGATCGCTGTTTTTTGTCAGCAGATGGGTCAGCGCGTCTCCGCCCTTACTCCTCTGACGTACCACGAACGGGGCCTGCTCGTCGGTACGCGCGTCATGCCGCTGGTGAAGATGCCCTTCTTGCAGAACTTTCCCTCGCTCGGTGAGTTTATTGTGGACCACTACGAGGAGGCGAGCGCTATGCAGCAGCTTACTATCGCGTGGCTGCGTATGCTTGGCGAGTTGGAAGCTGCCCAGGTTGCACACGGCGATCTCGATCTCTCAAACGTGCTGGTCGAACAACACGCGGCGGCGCTCAGTCTGCACCTGATCGACTACGATAATATGTGGGTGCCAGCCCTGGCGGGTCGTGTCCAGACCGAATATGGTCACCAGCACTTTCAACACCCGGCCTTCTTGCCGCCGCGAGCGCGTCCGTATACGCCCGACATGGACCGCTTCTCCGCGCTGGTCATCTATCTTGTGCTGTGTACACTCGTCCGCCAACCCGACCTCTACGATCAGTGGGGAGCCGACGAGTCCGAACGCCTGCTTTTCTCTAGCCGCGACTACCGGACGATCGATCTGGCCGACAATCGCATCCGCCAGCTACGCGAGCAGAGCACGCCCGATCTGTTGCCCTTTGTCGACGAACTCCTGGCTGCTCTGCGCGAAGGTCGCATGCCGCGTAGTCTCGCGCAGATCGCGCCGTTGCCCGCTCATGGACAGGATCGGACCCCTGCGTCCTGGATGCTGGCCCGCGCAAGCCAGCCTTCGCTACTCGCCCAACCACCGTCCAACCGTCAGAATAATGAGGTGCGCGTCATGCCAATCTCGGAAAAGATACCGGTGGTTCAGCCACCAGCCAGGCCTCGTCCCCAAACCGAGGAAATACCAGTGGTCCAGCGCCAGCCGACCAGTCGCCTCTGGCTATGGGTGCTCGGCGGCGTCTGTATCGGCTTGCTGATCGTCGGTCTGCTGCTGTTGCTCTTGCGCTTTGTGCCAGGCGTCCGGCAATTTCGTGTTGAGGCGGCGCAGCGTGCTCCCGCGCTCGCGATGCTTTTGTTTGCCGCTTCTAGCGAAGCTCGCCCGTCGGCCAGCATCAACCTCTCAACCCGCATGCTCTCGCCTGCCAACTGTACAGAGCAGGGCCAGTCCATGCTCTGGCAATGCCAGGTCCAGGTTTCTGGCTCGCATCTTTCGCCCATCGATCCCGCCACCTGGCAGGCCCGACTCGCCAATGGCTCCTCTGGTATAAGTATTCAACCTGCCGCAGGTCGTCTCCTGGCCTCAAGAACCCTGGTGACTATCAGCTCTCTGCCCTGCCAGGCTGCAAGGATTATTTTTTCTGGCCAGACCTTGACTGGCCAGAATCTCGCTCCGGTGACCGTCTTCTGGTCGTGTCAGGCGGCTAATCCTACGCCTGTCCCGCACGTTCCCACGCCGACTCCTGTCTCCACGCCAACTGCCACGTCGACCCCAACGCCTCTGCCCACGCCGACGCTCGCTCCCACTGCGCCTCCATCGGCTACTCCTGCCGGCCCCACGGTCGCAGGCGGCGCGACCCCACCCACTGATAGCAATCCCGGCTCGCCCTCTGGATCTCTGCCGATTGGCGCTCTCCTGGTAACTGCCGCATTTCTCCTGACCCTCGCGTCGTTGGCCCTCTTTCTCCTACCCTTACCTGGCGAACAGCGTACGCTCGCCAGCAAACTTCGCCTGTTCTTTCTCCTCGATACCCAGCGTCGTCGCTAGAGCCGACCACGATGAATGTATACGAATGTGTATGTGGGACGCTGGTATAGACTGCTAACAGGATAGTGAGTTGCCAGGGACGGTAAGTACGTTTGCAGAATGCGTACAGCAATGCTCGCTGTACGCTTCTCATTTAAAGGAAGAAGGTTATACACATGGGCTTTGATTTTTCGTCGATGAACCAGATGGGCGGACAGTTTGACCGAGTGCTCAGCACACTCCCTTATCCGATTGAAAAGTCCGACCTGCTGCAACTTGCTCGCCATGCCGGTGCCAACGAGCAGATGGTCAGCGCCATGCAGAAAATGCTGCCCGAGAAAACGTTTAATTCCGCACAGGATGTGAAGAACCTCATGGGCAACATCGACAAGAGCAACCAGACCAAAATGTAGGTCGCCTATTTGCTCTTTTTTAAAAAGCTGCTAAGAGTGTCAACAGGGAAACGCCTGTTGGCACTCTTTTTCTCTGCTCTAGACAGCAAACCACCCTTTCCAGTTCTGTCGCGTCGACCCCTATTTAGAAAAAGGGCGAGTGGCGTGGACGAAAAAGGAAGCACGATGACTTCGCAGCAGAGTCGCCTTTTATAGAGGCAGGCTTGCTACGTCAGAAGAAGAAAGGACCCTGTTTCTCTTCGATCCTCCCCTTGACAATGAAATAACAATGTGTTATATAGAAGATATAGCATATTGTTATCTTACGTGCCGGGAGTAGCGAAGCAAAAACAAGTGGAAGAGTGGTGTATCGCACGCTGGTAATGTATCCTGAAGAAGAAAAATGTCTTATACGTTTTCGTTGTACGTTACATATACGTCCATATAGGGAGGATTTTTTATGGACCCTACCGTTGCTTTTGTTGGCATTGGTGCCATTGTATTGTTTGTGCTGATTATCCTCTTCTTTGCGTCGATCCGCCTCGTGCAGCAGTACGAACGTGGCGTTATCTTTGTGCTCGGACGCTTAACGGGTGCCAAAGGACCGGGAGTCTTCTTTGTGCCGCCGTTTATCTCACGTATTGTGAAAGTTGACCTGCGTATTGTCACGCTGACGGTGCCACCGCAGGAAGTGATCACTCGCGATAACGTGACGATTAAAGTCACGGCGGTTGTCTACTTCTATGTGGTTGATCCATCGGCTGCGGTGGTGAACGTCATGAACTTTGGGCAGGCCACCACGCAGATCGGTCAGACCACGCTGCGGAATGTGCTTGGTCAGTCTGAACTCGACGAATTGCTTGCCCAACGCAACAAGATCAACCGTGAGTTGCAGACTATCATCGACGAGCATACCGAGCGCTGGGGCGTGAAAGTCACCGCTGTAGAGATCAAAGACGTGGAGTTGCCGCCGACGATGCAGCGTGCGATGGCCAAGCAGGCCGAGGCCGAGCGCGAGAAACGCGCCAAAATCATTCATGCTCAAGGCGAATTGCAGGCGTCATCTCAGTTGGCCCAGGCCGCCGATGTCATCGGTGCGTCGCGTAGTGCTCTCCAATTGCGCTATCTGCAAACACTGACAGAGATCGCCGTTGAGAAGAATTCTACTATCATCTTCCCACTGCCGATGGATCTGATTGAGCCGTTTATGGGTTTCGCCAAGCAGGCAACCACAGCCAGTTTCGCCGAGCGCGAATATCCGGCTGAAACCAACAACACCCATCAGCGCGGTTAGTCGTCAGTCGACTGCCATGCTGGCGACAGCGAAAAGGAGACGAATGTAGGGTTAGCCTCTATTCGTCTCCTTGTTCTTTTCTTACCCTCTACTCCCCCGGAGCAGCTTTTTCTGATGCCTAGCAGGTGGATTGGCGCGAGAATTGCCGCTATTCCATCGTTTGATTGCTATCCAACAGACCCTGCTTACTGCGCAAATATTCCGCACAGGCCTGGTATGTTTCTTCGGAAATCAAACCACGCGACATATAGTGGTTCAACATCACATCCAACTTTAAAATACTTATCAGGTTATATCCCTGACGGCGCAGGCGCTCGGTCGCTCCGTGCTCACGATCGACTAGCACCATCACATCTTTCACTCTCAGACCATTCTCTTCCAGGAGCCGGGCCGTTTCCAGGACGCTGCTGCCTCGCGTGATCAGGTCGTCGATAATTAATGCGCTATCTCCCCGCGCAAAACGCCCCTCAATCCCACGCTTACCGGTTCCTTCAGGGTGGGTGCGTGCGTAAATCATCGGGATATTTGTTTCCAACGAGTAGGCCGAGGCCAGCAAAAGACCCCCAACTGGCACTCCGGCTATCACACTGAAGGGGTGTACTCGCGGACGACGCAACGATTGGGCCAGATCTATTTCCTGTTGCATCAATTTGCTGGCAACGCGCAATGCAGTTGGGTTACTGATCAATACCTTGGGGTTGACAAAAACTGGAGAACTTACCGCCGATTCACTTACGGTGAAATTTCCAAATTGTACACCCTCCAGGTCGAAAAGCGTTTGTGCCAACCAGAGATTGTCTAGAGACTGCTCTTTAGCCACCTCTCAGCATCCTTTCTCTCAAACAAAGCAATGTTAGGTAGGTTCGGTTCATCTGTGCTTTACCAAGTATAGCATATTCTTTTGTTTACAGGCTATCAAGGTGCTACCTTTGGCCGCCAGCCTGCTTTTCTTGTCTCTCTCCTTTGCTCTCTATAAATGTAACAATCACACAGTAAAGCGTTGACGCAAACGTCGTAGAAGGCGATGCTTTGTCACAACATTGTTGTACATTTATGATGTGAAAACATTGTCATACTTATCTGCGTGTTACTTGACATAAAAATCTGCTTTTATGACTATCTGTTCATAGTAAAAAAAGACCTTCATGCATTGTTCACCAGTTATCAGTATACTTATATCTGTAAGCAGGAAGTCGCGGATAGAGTTGGTAGGGAGGAAACGCGTTAGCGGTGAGGTGGCAGGGATGTGCGTTGTATGCTCAGTTGGTGGTGTAGGGTGGATATGTATACGGGTGTGGTGGCTGTGTTGATGAGGTTTTGCGGATATGTGGATATGCGGATATGCGGAACTGAACGGCGCTGGTGGCAGGGCAATAGGTGAGTGAGGGTTGGGAATATGTAGCAGGGAGGCGCGAGCCAGGACAGGTAGCAAGGGTATGGTTGAAGCGAGGTGGCTGTGAAGAGAGGACACCAGGAATGTATGGGAGGGTGGATGTGGAGATATGGTCTGCGCTTCTGGTGGGTAGGGGTAAAAAGTTCGCCGGAGGTGATGGTTATGTGGTATGTAGGGCAAGAGCGTCGTAGTGCAGAGGAAGGTGTGGGGATGGGGTTGGCGCTAATCATAGTTATTCAGGTGAGTACACCTTTTTAGGGTGAGGGGGTGTCGCGGAGCCGTGCAAGCTCCTTGACGCTCGCTCACCATTTTTTCTCCTCTTGCATGCTCTCCACCAGTATGGTACTCTGCAAACAGAACGCCGGGTCGCTCTTTTTCTCCTATCTAGCAAAATACTTCTGGGTGATGATATATGCCTATTCTAACCGTTTCTCAGCTTGAGAAATCCTTTGGCGCTGAACAAATTTTTACTGATGTCAGCTTTAAAATCGACGAGCACGATCGCATAGGCCTGGTAGGTCCAAATGGCGCTGGTAAATCTACGCTGTTGAACATTCTGGCCGGCCACGAGGAACCTGAGAAGGGTAACGTCGCGATTGCCCGCTCGGCTCGCCTCGGCTATCTGACGCAGCATACCGACTTTTTGCCGGAGAATACGCTGCGCGATGAGATGCTGACCGTCTTTGCGCACGTGCGCGTCTGGGAGCAGAAGCTGGCTGAACTGGCGCAGCAGCTCGCGGTCCCCTCTGCTCAGGCCGACGAACAGTTGCTCGCCCGCTATTCCGACCTGCAACAACAGTTTGAGCACGCGGGCGGCTATTCGTATGAGTACAAGGTTGAGCAGGTGTTGGATGGTCTGGGCTTTACACGGGCGCAACAGCTAGCTCCGGTTATGCACCTGAGCGGCGGTCAGCGCACGCGGGCCGCGCTGGGCAAGATGCTTTTGCAGGAACCAGATCTCTTGCTGCTTGACGAGCCGACCAACCATCTCGATCTGGAAGCGCTGGAATGGCTGGAGACGTATCTCAACGATTGGAAGGGCGCGATGGTGATTGTGGCCCACGATCGCTATTTTCTCGATAAGGTGGTTTCGCGGACCATCGAGATGGCCTTCGGGCGCATTGAGGAGTATCCTGGCAACTACACCGCCTACCTGGGTCTGCGCGAGGAGCGCATGGAACGCCGCCAGCGCGAGTATGAGGCCCAACAGGCGTATATCGCCCATACGGAAGACTTTATTCGGCGCTATAAGGCGGGACAGCGCAGCCGCGAGGCTCGCGGTCGCCAGAAGCAGTTGGATCGCATGGCACGCGTCAATCGACCCCAGGACTTTGCTGAGATGCACTTCGAGTTTAATGCGGTCGTCGATAGCGGCCAGGTCGTGCTCTCCACGCAGAAGCTGGTCGCTGGCTATCCCGCGTCTGAACCCGGCGCAGAGATCAATCTCCTGGCGCGTCTCGCCGACCTGGAACTCCTGCGCGGCGACCGCGTCGGTCTGCTGGGTCCCAATGGCGCGGGCAAGACGACCCTCCTGCGTACGATTATCGGCGAACTCACGCCTTTAAGCGGCCATCTCACTGTGGGCCACAATGTACGCATCGGCTACTATTCGCAAACCCACGCTGGTCTGCATCCAGAGAACACGATTGTCGATGAGATTCGCCAGATCAGCGTGCTCAGCGAAGAGGGCGCACGCGGCTTCCTGGGTCGCTTCCTTTTTAATGGCGACGATGTGTTTAAATTGATTGGCACGCTGAGTGGAGGCGAACGCAGCCGCGTCGCTCTGGCAAAACTTACCTTGCAGGGTTCAAATTTCTTGATCCTCGACGAACCAACCAATCACCTTGACCTGCAATCGCGTCAGTTTCTCGAAGAGGTGCTGGGCGAGTTCGAGGGGACTCTGCTCTTTGTCTCGCACGATCGCTACTTTATCGATAGTCTGGCCACGAAGGTCTGGGTCATCGAAGATGGCGTGCTCATCCCCTACCTGGGCAACTATACCGAGTATCGCACCCACAAACGCCCGCTGGTCCTCGATGTACCAGAGCCGCTCAGCAAGGGGCGTCCCAGAGAGACGCCGCTAGCGCCGGATAAGCCGAGCAAAGCTACGCCGCCACCAGTGCGCTCAAATGGCAAAAAAGGGCGCGTCAAGCTTCGCACCGTCGAGGATGTTGAGAAAGATATCGAGAAGGCCGAGACCCGTGTCAAACAGATCGAAGAGGAACTGTCTGCCGCCGCCCTCAAGGCAGACGCCACGCGTCTGCAACAGCTCTCCGATGAACACGAACTGGCCCGCGTACGCGTTGAAACGCTGCTCGCTGAGTGGGAGGAACTGGCAACCACCGCCAGCTAGCACGTCCCGCGTACCTTAGCGGCGTCTACCTGCGCCATAGATAAAGAGGTCGGCTGCTTTCTGTACCTCGACCTCCAGTCCACTGTGCGCGAAACGTGCGGTCAGCTCTTGTGGATCATAAAAATTCTTGACTATCTCGAAGGTCTGACCATCGTTTAAACGCCGCCGCGTGAGCTGACTGTTTGCCTGCGAGGCGGGCGTCTGCTGACTATCTTCTGGCTGGCTATCGGCGAAGAAGAACTTGCCTCCCGGTCGTAGCATGGCGGCTATCGAGCTGAGAAAGGGGTCCAGCCGTTCCAGGGGAACGTGTGAGAGCCAGAAACCACAAAAGATGCCATCGTAGACGCGCGTCGACTGCCAGGCAAAAAGATCGGCCTGAATATACAAGACGCGTGAACTCGCGACTTTCGCGCGATTGATGGCGAGCATCTCCGACGCAGCATCGACCGCAGTTACACTCGTCGCAGTCTGGACCAGGCGGCTGGTCCAGATGCCCGTCCCCGGCGCAAGCTCAAGCACATCGCCGGTCAGGTCTAAACGCTCCAGCGCCTCTACTATCTCGTCAACTGCTTGCGACCAGTGCGCCGTAAATGCTGGAGCACGGTCAAAGCTTCCCAGACGATAAAACGACTGATCTTAATCGTGATCACGTTCCTGATAGTACGTTTGCATCTCTTGCAACGTCTGATCCGAGACCACAGGTTTCTTCATTCGCTTATCCTTTCCGCTTGACTGCTTCTCTTTGGGTGAGCAACGGACGCAATGGTAGAGTGACTGTTTCACAAACCAGGCGTGAGCGAGACAGGTATCTCTGCTCACGCCTGGTTTCACGAAGGTTGCCAGAGCGGGATGGTCAGGCTACGGCTCAGTCACTCTCTCCACTGGCCAGTTTTTTCATATGATACTCGTGGACCCCCTTCTTCAAGGTGCCGAGGGCCAGGGTCGCACAGGTCGGACGCGTCATCACCAGTTCACGGCCAAGCTCCTCTATGAGGTCCTCAAAGCTCATATTTTCAATCTCAGCGGGCGTCATTCCATCCACCAGCTCGGTCACGTACGAGGCTGCGGCGCGACTGATCGTGCAGCCCTGACCTTCCCAGCGGATTGCGTCAATCTTGCCCGCCTGATCGAAATGGGCGTGCATGGTAATCACGTCGGCGCAACCGGGATTGCCACCGCTCAAGCTGACATCAGCCGGTTCCAGTGGTCCGTAGTTGCGCGGATTTTCGTAATGATCGACTAAAAACTCGATAGCTTCCTGACGGTCCATAGGCTCAAAATTCTCCAAAGTGTTGACGTAGAGACCTCTCAAGAGCTTTCCATCCAGAAAGGTTTCTCTGCGGTCTTTTTGCCATGTCGAACGGGCTTTTTTCTACTCTTTTTCAATAGGCGCACGGACCATGTTGCCCCATTCGGTCCACGAGCCATCGTAGTTGCGTACGCGTGGGTAGCCGAGCAGATAGGTCAGAGCAAACCACGTATGGGCCGAGCGCTCACCAATCCGGCAGTACGAAATGACATCTTTATCTGGCGTGACATCTTTCCCATAATAGATCTGGCGCAGTTCCTCGGCGGTTTTAAAGGTCCCATCGGGGTTCGCTGCCGAGGCCCAGGGGATGTTTTTCGCGGTCGGAATATGTCCACCGCGCTGCGCCCCCTCCTGCGGATAGTTCACCATATGCAAAAGTTGACCGGTGTACTCTTGTGGTGAGCGCACATCAACCAGGCGGCGGTTGGGATCTTTCAAGCCAGTCAGCACATCGTCGCGGTAGGCGCGGTTGGTATCGCTGATCGGTTGCGCGTGGTAGTCGGTGGCTGTGATCGTGGGCATGGTCCTGGTCAGTGCGCGGCCCTCGGCCTCCCATTTCTGCCGTCCACCATTCATGACCTTCAGGCTGTGATGCCCATACATGCTGAAGAGCCAGAACGCATAGCAGGCGTACCAGTTGTTTTTATCGCCATACAGCACAATCGTCGTCTGTTTGCTGATGCCCCACGTGCTCAAGAGCTTCTCAAAACCCGTCTGGTCGATAAAGTCGCGGGCTACAGCATCCTGAACATCGACGTGCCAATCGAGTTTGACCGAGCCAGGGATATGCCCGATTTCGTAAAGTAACACATCTTCGTCGGCCTCAATGATACGTATCTCCGGGTCATCCAGGTGCTCGGCTACCCAGCTAGTCTCAACCAGGACATCGGGATGGACATAGCCCTGCGTGTTGTTTGAGGCTGTGCGCGTCGTTTCGGTATTGGACATAAAAAGTTCCTCTCTACGTGTTTTTGTTTGTAGTGCAAGTATGCGAGTTCGGCACGGTGCGCGACCCGTCTGTCAGACGATAACAATCTTGATCCATTTTATATTCTACTCCGCAGGTCGGAATTAGACAAGAGGGGAAAACGGTCCGATCTGCGCGTCGCCTACAGGCGGTGCAGAAGGCTCAGGCGTTCTGCTAGTCCGGTATTGCGGTGCGCTACGCTATCGTTGCGTACCGCTACTTCGAGCGCTCGTGGCTGCCCGATGATTATGCAGAGACGTTTAGCTCGGGTGATCGCGGTGTAGAGCAGGTTGCGTTGCAACAGCATGTAGTGTTGCTGGACCAGCGGTACGACTATCGCCGGGTATTCGCTGCCCTGGCTTTTGTGGATGGTGACCGCGTAGGCGAGGACTAGTTCGTCGAGTTCGTGAAATTCGTATTCGACCAGCAGCGGCCCTGCCTCTTCCTGAAATTCGACGCGCACGGTGGCGTTCTCTTTGTTGATCTGGCGAATCCAGCCGATGTCGCCGTTAAACACTCCCTTGTCATAGTCGTTGCGCACCTGCATGACCTTGTCGCCGAGGCGAAAGGCGTGTCCGTTCCACTCAAGCATGCCAGCTTTGCTCGGGTTCAGGTGCTCCTGCAACTCGGTGTTGAGCAGCGAGACGCCGACTGCGCCTTTGTACATCGGTGAAAGTACCTGAATGTCGCTCAGTGGGTTGAGACCGTAGTGGCGCGGAATGATCTTGCCCACCGCCTCCAGGATGCGCTGCTGCACCTGCATGGGATCGTCCGCGACGAGAAAGTAGAAGTCGCTGTGGCGCTCGGACTTTAGCGGCGGCACTTCGCCTGCATTGATGCGGTGCGCGTTGACGATAATCTGACTGGCCTGGGCCTGGCGAAAGAGATCAATCAGCCGCACACAGGGGATTGCTTCACTGCGCAACAGGTCACGCAACACGTTCCCTGGTCCAACCGAGGGCAACTGGTCGGCATCGCCCACCAGCAGGAGGTGGGCGTGCGGCGGCAGCGCCTTGAGCAGATGGTAGAACATCAAGATGTCGATCATCGAGACCTCGTCGACTATCACAAAGTCGTAGGGCAGTGGATTGCGCTCGTTGCGCTGATAGGAATTGTCGCGTGGAATATACTCCAGCAACCTATGAAGCGTCTTCGCGGGCATCTGTGCAGCTCCAGTGGCCTCCGTCAGACGTTTGGCCGCGCGTCCCGTGGGAGCTGCCAGCGCGACCCGCACGCGGCGTTTGCGCAAGACCATTAGCAAGGCTCGCAACGAGGTCGATTTGCCCGTCCCAGGTCCACCGGTCAAAATGCTGACTTTGTGTGTGTAGCCCGTTTGCACCGCCTCGCGCTGCTTCGCGGTCAGTTGGATAGTGTGGCGCTCAAGCAGAAACGCGAAAACCGCCTCCCAGTTGGTCTGCGAAACCGGCGGCAGATAGCTGGCGTTGCGTGCTAAGATGCGCAGCAGACGAGCCGAACCCTGCTCGGCGTGCCAGAACGGCGCAAAGTAGACGCGCCTGCGGTCAAGTTCGTCGCTGACCTCCGACTCACCACTTGCTCCCTCAGTCGCGGGTGGCTCAGGCTCGATGAAAATATCTCGCGTCTGCTGCAACTGGTTCAGCGCGGGCGCAAGCAGGTCGGTGGCACACAAAAGCATCTCAGCCGCGCGAATCAATAGCTCGTGCGCCGGCAAAAAGCAGTGACCATCCTCGTTCGCAGCCTGCGCCAGGGCGTATTTGAGACCAGCCACCAGACGCGGCTCGCTGTCGCGCGGCAGACCCAACTTGATAGCAATCTCATCGGCGGTACGAAAACCGATGCCATTGACATCGTCAGCCAGTTGATAGGGGTTCTCGCGCACCACTTTAATCGATTCTTGCCCGTATTGCTTATAGATGCGCGTGGCCATATTGAGCGACACCTCGTGCGATTGCAGAAAAAGGTGAAGCTCTTTAATCTCTTCCTGCGTGGTCCAGGACTGAATAATCTGTTCACGGTCCTTGACACTCAGACCCTTGACCTCCGCCAGGCGTTCCGGCTGCTGCTCGAGGATCGCCAGCGTCTGTTCGCCAAAATAATCCACAATCTTTTGGGCCTTTTTCGGACCAATCCCTTTGATTAGACCCGAACTGAGGTAGCGCACAATCCCCTCAGGCGAGGCTGGCAGACGCTGCACAAAGCTACTGACGTGGATCTGACGACCGTAGCGCGGGTCGGTCTCCCATTCACCCTCGATGGAGAGCAATTCACCAACCTGCACGCCGGGCAGCTCGCCGACAATCGTGGTAAGTTCTTCGCGTAAAAGCCGCCCGCTTTCATTCGGCCGAAAGCGTGCAATTGTATAATGGTTATCTTCGTTGCGAAAAACAATATTCTCGACAGAACCTTCAATTTTCATGCCGTACCTTCAACACAGGTAGAGAGGACGCAGAGTCATTTCGCTATACCCCGCGCCAGCAAGAATACCACACCGCCCCAATCAAGGTCAATTGTTCTTGCTCTCCTTTTTTTACCCCCCCGACCGTTTATTGATTGGGAGTGGAGCGATTTTTACAGGTATAGATTTTTTTAGAGGCCCTTCACTACAGGCGACAGAACTTTTTATATGCAGCAAGGCATTTTTCAGGCGATTTCATGCGCCTGA
>DAOTTJ010000309.1:0-14065 GCA_034437695.1 Ktedonobacteraceae bacterium | reverse complement strand
TTCCCCTCTCAAAAGTCGAATTGCTGCCCAGTCAAGGTGGACATTCCCTTGGCGAATGAAGCACGTCATTAAGTACCTCACTCTTTATTCGCCCCGATGCATCTACCCCTCTTATTGTATCACCCTTTCTAGTGCATACATCAACAGAAACAAAAGTATTAAAGTAACAATAGAATACAGACAAACACTCTGTAATATATGTTATACTGTCAATGATTAGGAAGTAGTTTGCCACTTATATACATAAACGAGGAGCCGGTTCCCCATCTTTGCAAAGCCAGGATGCAAGGGACAGCCGCTCCTTGATTGAAACCTGGGGCGCAGCTCCAGCTTTCTCCCCTGCTCCCCCGCCGCAGGTGGCAGATCACATGAAGAGGAACTGAGGACCAGGAGGCTACATGCTACATAACAGCAAACAGAGAAATATCATCCATGATATCGGCGATGAGTGTAGCTTTACCTTGACTGACACGGAGCGCGATACTCTCAAAAAGAGGATTGATGATTTACCAGATCTCGACCTCCATCAAATGGATAACGATGATTTTTTCGTGCAAATTGAACTCGCAAAAAGATTTCTACCTGTGAGGCTCATTAGTGAACTGATCAGGTTTCGTGTCAATCCTAATAATTATGGTACATTGCTGATCCATAACTTACCCACTGACGCCGATCTTCCACCTACCCCAAACGATGGAAAACATTCACTCGCTAAGACTTCCTCTATCAGTGAATATAATCTCCTCTTAGTACTTATGTATCTTGGTGAACCAATCGCTTATGCTGACGTGAAAGAAGGTGAAATTATCCATAATATCTGTCCAATTCAAGGACATGAGGAGCAACAGAAAAATTCAGGATCAATATTTTTCGATTTCCATACTGACTTTACTTACCATCCCTATAAAGCTGATTGTTTTGGGCTGTTTTGCCTTCGATCAGATCATGACCACATCGTACGCACGTTTACAGCTTCTATACGCCAGGCACTCCCCAAACTACCCGATACTATCATTCCTTTGTTGCAAGAACCATACTATAGATCCCATCTTCCGTTCCCTTTATCGAAAACGACATATGTGGAAGCATACTCACCTTTAGTGCCAATCCTTTCATCAAATATTTCATATCCAGATTTATGCATCGATTTTTATACAATGGAAGCGATAAGACCCGATGCTCAGCTAGCTCTCGATCTCCTCAAGGCCGCTCTTATGGATGTAGTTGTTGGCTCTGTCTTGCTTCCAGGTGATTTGATGCTTGTAGATAATCGCATGGTTGCTCATGGCAGAACTGCATTTGCACCTCGCTACGATGGCAAAGATAGATGGCTTCAGCGGCTCTGCACAATACAAGATTTTCAACGGTCAAAAACCCTACGTCAGCCAGGCAGCCATATATGCATGAAGTACGATGAATACCAGAGAGATGAATTTGATATGCCTCTGCTGCAAAATAATCCCGATCAGACCACAGAATGACTCTTTTGTCAGGTAATATCTATTCCTTTACGGTATCAAGCAAGCTACGCACCATTTAATCGTATTTCATCTTATATGCTACCACTATCGTTGAGTGATGAGAAGCAAGATCCAGAGTAAAGATTCATCTTTTCTTGAACGTTTCTTGAGAAATGTCCTCTACAATGGAAGGGCGAAGCTTTATCGTTTTTCGCTTTCCTTTGAACGAGAGGATTTTTGTATGACTCAACACTCATCAAGACGCAAAGAGCGCTTCCAGAGCTTGCTTACCGCAGCCCTGGGGTGCCTGCTCTTGAGTTCGGTGCTGGTGGTGGCGTGCAGCAATGGTACGCCCAACCAGCATCAGCAGAACGCCAGTGGCATTCAAAAGATCAAGCATGTGGTCGTCATCATGCAGGAAAATAGGTCTTTTGACTCCTATTTTGGCACTTATCCAGGGGCAGACGGCATTCCGATGCAAAATGGGACTCCCACGGTCTGCGTCAATGATCCCCAGACTGGTCAATGCGTCAAACCATACTATAACGCGCAAGATTTGAATGGCGGCGGCCCTCATGGAGAGATCAACGCCACTGCCGATATCAACGGCGGAAAAATGGATGGCTTTATCGCCCAGGCTGAGAAAGGTCGTAAAGGCTGCGCCGATACGACCAATCCAATCTGCACAAACAGCAAAAGTATCGATGTGATGGGCTATCACGACGCACGTCAAATACCCAACTACTGGTCCTATGCACAAAATTTTGTTCTTCAGGACCACATGTTCGAGCCGACTGCCTCCTGGAGCCTGCCAGCGCATCTGTTCATGGTCTCCGGCTGGTCCGCGACCTGTAGCCAGCCAAATGATCCAGAAAGTTGCGTCAATAATGACAAACTGACCGGTCAACAGGCTAAAGCAGGGGTCGGACAGGCTGACTACGCCTGGACCGATCTGACCTATCTCCTGTATAAAAACAAAGTAAGCTGGGGCTACTATCTCGACCAGGGAACCGATGCTGATTGCCCCGACGACCAGATGGTGTGCGACGAGCCAACCCAGACGGTAAAGGTCCCTGGTATCTGGAACCCCCTGCCTAACTTCGATACGGTCAAAAATGATGGCCAAACTGGCAATATCCAGGATATCGCGAATTTTAGCCACGCTGCGAAAAATGGCACCCTGCCAGCCGTTTCCTGGGTCGTACCCAATGGCACCAATAGCGAGCATCCACCCGCTTTGATCAGCACCGGCCAGGCATATGTGACCGCCTTAATCGACGCAGCCATGCAGGGACCAGATTGGAATAGCACCGCTATCTTCCTCGCCTGGGATGATTGGGGCGGGTTCTACGATCACGTCACACCCCCAACCGTTGACCAGAATGGCTATGGCCTGCGCGTTCCCGGTCTGGTCATCAGCCCTTATGCCAAAAAGGGCTACATCGATCACCAGACTCTTAGCTTTGATGCCTATCTGAAGTTTATCGAAGACGATTTTCTCAGTGGACAACGCCTGGACCCCAAAACAGACGGTCGCTCCGATCCACGCCCGACCGTCCGCGAGAATGTCTCGATCCTGGGAAACCTCCAGGCCGATTTTGATTTCTCTCAGACACCACGCGCTCCTACCCTTCTTCCAACTCATCCGCAACCAGGTCCAGCCTCAACACCATAAAAGTGTAACAAGGCAATAGATAGCTTCTTTCTTTCAGCAAAGATGAGAAATGCAACGTATCTACTATGAGAAACAGGTGGTGCGCTCACCACCTGTTTCTGATTTCCCGACTCTCTTCAGCATCGTATGAGCTGACAGAGCACCAGCAAACGCCAGAGCTATGGAATGCTCGATGTGTGGCCCCACCTCCCTGGAGAAGATCGGGTTGCGAGGGTGGAGGCCGCGGCCTCCACCCTCGCAACTCGATCCCAAAACCCTGGGGTGGGGGTGCAAGCCTCTGGCTTGCGGAGCACGAAATAGCCCTGAGTAAACGCAGAAAAGGATCGCGATTCCCGCATACCTGAGGTATACTTTCCTATGAGGAGTGAACATGCATCTATCTTCGAAAGAGCACTTCATGAGCTACGAGGCACCTATTTGGAGTATTTCAATCTCGTTTTCACAGCAGGAGCGAATGCGATGACCACCTTTACCTTACAACTTGGTAATTCTCAAACCGCCGTTATTAACTACAACTTCGGCACAAGCGTAGAAGAAAGGAAATAAGCTTACACAAGTCTCAGGACAGGATATCCATAAAATCTGGTTTGTCGTAGGGAACCCTCATGCAACTGGCCTGACAGCCATTACTAGCGCTCGCTGGGAAGTGACCTGGGGGGCACCTATCAATAATACGACAAATGCCAAAGTCGTCACCGGAGGTGCCGGTCTGCTGGATACCGATACGGTAGGACCTGTATGGCAAGGACAACTGGCCAATGATGCCTTTACTTTGACTGAAACAACCTGGTAATCTAGCATCTGAGGACAAGAGATCTGTATGGTGAGAAGGAAAGCAGACAAACTAAAATCAAACTGGAAGTTTATAGAAGGAAGCCTGTCTATGGCCTTAACTCACCTACATAGTAGTGTACTTCTGAGCTTTTGTCAACCTATGAAGGGAGCCATGCATGTATGTTATTCAAGGTGACGACGGTGCTCCCTTCGGGCAACCCATCAGGCTTCTCCAGGACAAGAAAGGTTGCGGGTTCATGTTGTACATCCTCTTCTTCGGTCAGAAAAACTACGTCGTTATAGGGTCTCATCAGGTCAACGAGATAGCCCAACGTAAGATACTGGCGATTGATAATCGAACCGGTCAACGCCGCAATGCTCAGGCGATGCTCTTCGACGCGATTGAAGCGCGGAGTGCCTTTCAAGTATAGATGCATCCACTTTGCCGACCACTGGCCGCTTTTGTCTTTGATAAACACGAGTGGCAATGCGACTCTCCCTGCCCCGCGCAGGTCCGACTTCATTCTGACCGTTGCCGCCTCAAAAGGCTTTCCACTCTGCTCTGCCTCACGTGTCATAAAACCAAAGAAACAGGTTTCGATCTCTGTAAAATCCTCGCCCGCGAAGATATGTACCTGTGGAATGAGATAGGTGCCACGCACTTTCCTCAGGTCAATATCGATAAACTCTGTTGCTCCATCGGGTGCGGTGACGAGATCGCCGCTATGGACCGCGCCTGCTTCTTTGAGGTTTGTCCACGAGATCTGCATCTCCATGTGCAGATTCTCATCCAGGATCAGCGCGGAAAGATCATAATCTGTGCGCTGCTCTTTTTGCTTCCAGTAGACAAAGAAACGCAACACGCCCGCCTCAACCGGCATAACTGATCCACGCGGCAGAATACTAAAGCCTTGCGCTTTATTCTTGTCGGAGTGTGGAATCGCCACGCTCAAGAACACTGGATCAACTACCAGGCGTTCGCCTCCAGGCATTCTGGCAGCAATCTCCTGGTCCAGGAGATTGATCAATGGAGCAATAACCGAGTCGCTCAATGGCACGAGGGTCTCGGATGTGACCCAGGCACGCCCGCGACTATTTGTGAATAGTCGCGTTGGTGTCGTCGCGAGGCGATTGACCAGGTGCTCGCGCAAGGAGAGCAGGACTCGCCCAGAGACTTTGCCGATGACTCCGGTCAACGCCTCACGCAGCACCTCGCGCTCTTGCTCCGAGGCCAGACGCAACAAACGATCGAGGTTTCTTACCAGCACTCCCGGTTTCCCAGCCAGCAGTGCGATAGCCGTCGCCACTTCGCCGTCGCGCAGAGCAATTTCCACTTGAGCCTCCAGCGAGAAGACCTTTTGCTCTCCATAGGCAACGGCGAAGACATTAGCTGCGTGTTTCAGACGAGGAAACTCATGGACATGCATGCGTTCGCCCAGGCGCTTCCACTGTTCCCGATAGGGATACACATCGGCCAGTTGTGCAGGCTTCCCACTCACAACCTCATCCAGGGCAACAAGCAAGGATCTGCGTACTGATCGACTGAGCGAACGAAACGTTGTCGGCTCACGCAACGTCACGTCTCCATCCGCGAGTGCGCAGGCCAGGCGCAAAACATCGGTGATAGTATCAACCAGCATAGACTGTCCATGCAGAATACGCACGCCATTGACGATGGCTCTGGTTTCACGAATGGGTATTTTTGTTGGTTGTACGTCGAACAGGCACACAGTCGCAAGAGTCTTCACCAGCATGCGATCGGCTTCGTTCAGCGGGATAACGCTTTCAGCGAGCGTTTGATAGAGCGCCAGGGCCTCCTCCGGGAGTGATCTGCCCAGATGCAGAAGCGTTACGCGGTCCTTGACCGAGGCCAGAAACTCCTTGTGATGCGCGAGCATCTCCGTGTAGGAGTGCTGGTAGCGTCCGTAGAGCGTCTCCCCGGTGAGCAACAAACGAAAAATCTCGCGCAGCCAGAACGCCTGCGTATCGGGTACGCCCCGCGGAAAATCGATAAAGTATATATTATGCTGAACATGGTCTCCCACCAGTTCCCGAGCGGCGGCAATGACCTCCTCACCCACGCGCAGAACAACCGCTGGCTCCCGTCCCGCCAGATGAGCGAACAGTTCAGCGGAGAGTTTCCAGCCGATGCCCATCAGCGCGGTATCGAGTTGTCGGGTAGTGGCTGCGCCCTCTCCTTTTTGCTCATCCACAATAGGAACACAGAAAGTCCTTTTGAGGATTGCCTGGCCTATCTCTTTTTCTTGCTCGCGATTCATCTGCACATTCATTGTCTCAAACCTCGTCTAAAAAAGCAGTTATTCTCATTCTCTGGAACCCATCCTAACAAAGCAGCTTACGCTTTGCAACACAGTCTACAAGCCAATCTTACGGCATTGCTCATCCCGGTGCGACGGCAAGCGCCTGCTATCAGAAGTCTTTTGCACATGGTTTTTCTCTTTCTACTAGATTGTATTGAATCTAGCATCCCCTCCTGCGCAAACGAAGGGGTCTTGCTCAACGGAGGAGGGATAGCACACGATATTTATGCGTGTCATTCGCTTTTTGATGTATTCATCTGACTAGATGATCTTGCCTGGGTTGAGGAGGCCCTGTGGGTCAAAGAGGTCTTTGATACGATGCATCCAGGCGACACTGGCACCGTGTTCTTCAGGCATAAATCCTCGCTTTACGAGGCCAATGCCGTGCTCGCCGGAAGCTGTGCCTTCCCAGGCGAGTGCCTGGCGAACCAGAAGTTCAGAGAATGTCTGAACGCGGTCGTAGTCTTCTGGCTTCGCGGCAATGATGGTGTGGAAGTTGCCATCGCCGACATGTCCGATGATGCTCCCCTGGATACCCATTTCTGCTAAGAGTTCTTGCGCATACGCGATCAGCTCTGACAGGCGAACGAGCGGCACGGCTGTATCGGTGATCACAAAGGTATGCCCCGGATGGGCGTTGACGATTGCCCAGTAGAGACGATGCCGGGCCTCCCACTGTGCAAGGCGCTCTTGCTGCGTACGGGCGATACTGATCTCGGTCGCGCCTGCATCGCGCACCAACTCTTCGACCAGGAGAACCTCTTCTTCAATCGCTTTTGCGGTCGAGGAGTGGAATTCGAGGAAGAGCGCCGTTTGCTCGGTGTAGCCGCGCCCCATATAGCGATTAATGCTCTGCATGCCGAGTTCGTCCACCAGCTCCAGACGAGCTACGGGGAGTGCGCTGGCCATGATGGCGTAGGCGGCCTGCGCTGCCGCCACGATGGAGGGAAAGAAGACACGCAGGGTGTGAACGTGCTCGGGGACCGGATGGAGCTGGACAGTCAGTTCGGTGATCACGCCGAGGGTGCCCGCGGAGCCGATGAACAGATCTTTGAGATCGTACCCACTGCTGATCTTGCGCACTGGTCGTCCAAGCCGGAGGACCTCGCCGTTGGCCAGCACGACTTCGAGCGCGAGCGTGTTCTGGCGCATGCCGCCGTAGCGGACCGTGGTCGTGCCACTGGCGTTGGTCGCGGCCATTCCACCCAGCGAGGCATTTGCACCGGGGTCGACCGGGAAAGAGAGGCCCGTGTAGCGGAGTGCCTCATTAAAGGCGGTACGCGTAATGCCGGGCTGCACGACTGCCAGAAAGTTATCCGTCTGAACGCTCAGGACGCGATTCATCCGCGAGAGGTCAAGACTAAGCACAGGCATACCGGCACGAGCTGGCACCAGCGAGCCTTCCAGACTGGTCCCTGCGCCAAACGGGATAAGCGGAATGCTCCAGGTGCGGCACCATTCCAGCACGGCCTGCACGTCCGCACGCGATTCTGCATAGGCTACGGCAAGTGGCGGGCGTACTTCTGGGAAGTTTTCATCACGACCATGCGACTCAAGCTCCGACGGACTTGTGCTGAATTTTCCAGTGCCTAACAGTGCCTGGAGTTGCTCTAATGACTGTTCCATCCTTCTGCTCCCTGTGTTTGTATTTTTTGTCTCTGCTCATCTCTTCCTCGCCTCAGACCTCCGCTCGTCCTGGCTAATGGTTCTCTCATTGAACGCCTCGCTTTCTTTATCTTCGATGTATCAATCTCGCTTCAGTGCAGAGAAACAGGTGCGCCGCCTGCGGCAGCCAGGGGAGAGAGAGATGTTGGGGCTGCCGCCCCCTCCGCACTCCCGCGCCCCCTACCATTCGTGTAATCTTCGACAAACTACTATCCTCCATGACATAAAATTAGTATACACCACTCCTTAAAACGCTAGCATACAAACCTTGTCCCCTGAGTCGGGGCCGATACGCCGTTCGCTTTACAGTCTTAGCATATACTTATTGCACAACATAAAGCATTGAATGGAGAAGCGTACAGCAAGCATGACAGAGACATTTAACACGATGAACCTCTCAACGGCTGAAATAAGCGTACTCAGAGAACTGGCGGAGATCCTGCAAGCTCACGGCTCGCTCAAGAGTGGCGAGACGATTGCGCTTCAGCGAGACGAGCAGGAAACGCAGTCTGCGCGGGAGATCAGAGCGCTAGTTAGAGGTCGCACGGTGGTCGCACTGTCGCTGCGCTATAGTGCCTTGACCGCGCTGCCCGCTTGCATCGAGCAGTTAACTGGTCTGCGCGAGCTAGATCTGACCGGCAACCTCCTGACCAGGCTCCCCGACTCGCTCGGCAAGCTGTTTCAACTGCAAAGACTCTATCTTGATGGCAACCAGTTGACCGCGCTGCCCGCGACGTTCTGCCAGCTCTCCAACCTGGAAATCCTGCGCCTCTACGGCAACCAACTGACAGCTCTCCCCGCAGATCTTGTGCGGCTGACCAGACTCAAAGATCTCAGCCTCGGGCATAATCGCTTGACCACGCTTCCAGAGGCGTGCTGGCAGTTGACCACCCTCCAGGTCTTGAACGTGGCCGAAAATCAACTCGTTTCTCTGCCAGAAGCGATTGGCAATCTCGCGGCGCTGCACACCCTGGATGTGGGCCACAACAAGCTGGAGACGCTACCCGAGTCGCTGGGCAAACTCACCAACCTCACGTTTTTTCTCTATCTCCACGCGAACCGTCTGACTGCCCTACCCGAAGCGCTCTTTGCGAAGCTTAACAAGTTAAGATATCTCAACGTCACCTATAATGCCCTGACCACCCTGCCAGAGAGCATTGGCAATCTGACAAGTCTAATCGAATTACGTGGATATAACAACCAGCTCACTACCCTGCCCGCAACGCTCGGCAGACTGACGCAGCTCAAGGAACTGCATCTGATGCACAATCAGCTCACTACCCTGCCCGCGTCGATTGGCAAGCTAGAGCGTCTGCAAGAGCTACGCCTGTCCGACAACCGGCTCGACTCGCTGCCCCTTGCGCTCGGCAAACTGAGACGCCTGACCATTCTCGACCTGCGCAACAATCGGCTGGCCGACCTCCCGATCTCGGTGCGCGAGCTGAGCAGTCTGACCTTGCTCGATCTGAGGGCGAACAGGTTTGTCGCGCTCCCGGCAGGTATGGCAGAACTGCTAGAGCTGAGGAAACTTGATATGCGCTGGAACAAGCTAACGCTTACACCAGAGGCGCTTGAGGCGTTTGAGAAACGCGACTGCGTGCTCTATGTATAGGGATCTCACAAGCACAATTTGTTACTCTTTTACCAGGTGGACAATTTTGGTGTCGGTCGATGTTTTGGTTGCATGGACGCCTGAGAGGGTCGCTGCCTGTGCCTCGGCCACGATGGTTTCGCTCGGGCGCAGCGTTTCCCAGACCTGCAAGATGGCGTCTTGCCCCTGATGCCGATACAGGAAGCGGGCCTCGATATTGGCTTCCTGGGCCTGGAGATGCGCTCTGCCCAAGAACTCACGCGCTTGAGGATCGTTTAGATGCGGCTCTACCAGTCTGAACAATTCTGGTGTCTGCTCAGACAAACCCTTTCCCAGGAAGAGAAAGACCACCGACTTCGTCTCTGGTCTGGTGACGGCAGCGTGGATAATCGCCTCATTCTCAGGGTGGTGCGCAGCCAGCACGGCCAGCACGTCGCACTGAAAGGCCTTCTCCACACCCGTGAGAATCACAGGCACGCGCCCCCGGCGTCGGTGCCGGGCATAGTTTGTGTACGCGATGCCCATACCGAGCAACGCGATCGATCCCCCGAAGGCAGTGGCCAGAGGCTTGGCGATCAGGTTTGTGGACCAGGCGATGACGACAAGCACGGTCGTAATGATGCCCAGGACAAAATTCACGGTTGAGCGGGTCCAGGCCCCCTCCGGCTCTGGCACATCGAGCGCGTGTTGCGTACCTGCTGGCTCAGATCCCTCTTCATCAGTTTCCGTTGTCGGTTCTTCTGGCGGTTCTGCGCCCTGTGCCTGCGCCCGCCGGAGCTTGCGCTGACGGTAGCGAACAACATCCATGCCCAGACACGTCAGGGAGAAGGCACCCAGCAGACCGAAGGCGTACATATCGCCGAGAATGGCAATGTTGCCCCGCACGAGGAAGAGGACCAGCAGGGGAATACCTGTCGCCAGCAAGATCGAATAGTGAGGTGTGCCGCGCAGCTTATTGCGTTGTAGAATAAAGTTTGGAAAAAATTCCATCCGTGCAAGCGCCAGAAAGACGTGGTACGAGCCGATGATAGCGGTATTACTGGCAAAGACCAGCAGAGCGCTCGCACTCAGCGCAACCTCGGTCTGCAAGAATGGTCCGCCCCACTTGCCAGCGAGCAGAGAGATGAGCTGCGCGGAAAGGGCGGGGTCGTTCGCTGCGCCTGGCAGCAAGAGAGTAGAAAACAAGGCCAGCAATGGACTTGTCAGACCGACGGTCAGGATCACAAGAAAGAGCGCCATCTTCCCGACGCGTCTGCGCGGAAGCTGCATCACGGGCGAGAGCTGAGAGATACTTTCCAGACCCGAGAAGGCCAGAAATGAGCCAGCGAATCCCGTAAGCGCCGTCGTCAGGGTTAGAGAATGTCCGTGAAACATCTGCGGGAAGAGAGCCAGAAATTGTCCAAAAGACAGATGAGTAAAGACGGTCACGAGAATAGCTATATCGCTAAAGAACGCCACGACGGCCCCCACCATGCTCACCTTTGCGCTCTCATTAACGCCAACCCAGTTGAGAACTCCCAGCAATATCAGAATCCCCGCCGCGATCCACAGGGGAAGCGGAAGGCTCAGAAAGAGATGCTGCGGGGTGATGAGATTGACCACGACGCCCAGATAGAGCATGCCCGAGAGACAACTGATAGCAGCCGTCAGAAAATAGTCGACCAGGATAAACATTCCGCCCAGCGCCCCCACCCAATGGTTCAGCGCACGTGCCGCGACCGTGACGACTCCGCCACCCTGCGGAAAGCGATATGTGACCTCGACATACTTCAAGGTCAACAAAATAAAGACAACCATCGTCATAAAGACAAAGAAGCCCGTCAGGGGTCCAACCGTTCCATACAGGATGCCCGGCACATAATAGATCGACGTTCCAATATCCGCAAAGACAACTGCCCAGCAGAGAAAAGGTCCAAGACTCATGGTCTCTTGCTCTTCGCTCCTGGCCGGTGCGTTCGTGCCTGATTGCTCTTGTGATGCTTGCTGCATAATTGTGTATTCCTCTGACTCTCGTCTGCTCTCGTTCACTGTCATAGACACGTATCCGGCTCTGCCAGAAGATACCATTGCGCTCAAAGGGTGGAGATTGACATATGCAGCGATCAGGCACACCAGGGCGCTCGCGTTGCAGCCCCGGCCTTCACCAGAAAGTCGGGACTGCACACGTCGTTCAGCGGTTCAGCGTCCGATGTCTTTGCGCACAAAGCGCACCGACGCCAGCGCCAACGCAGCGACGGCCACGGCCAGGACGCCCAGCATATCCCACACGGGCAAACCATGCAGCAGCGGAGTCCCGTAGTAGTAGAAGGCGGACAGGTGTAAGGTCGCGTCTGACCAGTTCAGTTCCGGGCCAACAAAGCTTATAAAGAACCAGAGCGCGAGCAAGAAACTGAGGAGACCGGTATCCAGCGCGGTACGCAGCCAGCCGGAGAGCAGATAGCCGATGGCCGCGATCAGCAGTCCAAGCGGAATCATCGAGAGCGTCGCGGCAACCAGGTTGCCCCCGTCGAGACGCAAGCCACCGACCGTCGAGGCGAGCGCCGTCGTAGCCAGAGTCAGCAATCCAATCACGACCGTCGCAGTTGTGAGCGCGGCAAAACGGCCAAGCAGCATCTGCACACGTGGATGCGGCGTCGAGAGCGGCAGTTCCAGCCGTCCATCCTCTTCATCAGAGGACCAGTGGTTGGCCTGTGTGATAGTAAAAGCCATCAACAAGAGCGGTAAGAATACAAAGAGCGCACTCAGGATGGTGGCATTGGTCGTAACGTCGCTGCCGCCAACTTTGGTAATAAAACTTTTCAGGATCGGTGAACCCGTAGCAAAAGAGCGTAGAGTCGCTTCGGTCTGCTCGACCACCACCACCATCCATACGGCAAACCCCGCGATGCCCAACGTCCACCAGCAGGTCGGAACCAGAATCATCGCCAGACTGCGCGTATAGATCGAGCGCAGCGACCAGTCGTGTACGGGGAGTTCCTGAGTTGAACTCGCACTCCGCCACGGCAAACGCAGAAAGACCGGGAGTGCCACCGGCTCGCCAATATTGCGCTGAGCAAAACAGCTCAGTGCTGCACCACTCAGCAACACACTCAGAGCCAGCAGGAACAGCATAGCAGCAAAATTGGTGCCATAACTGGGGATCAGAGGTTTGCTCAGATTATAGTAGTAGATAGGAGAGAGGCGGCTGAACCACAAGGTATTGGGAACAACGCGGTGGACCATATCTACGACGACGCTGAACAGCAGTAAGGCACCCGTCAGACCCGACGCGGTACGGCGCTCACGCGTGAACTGCGAGAGCAGCAAGGCCAGAGAGCCAAAGAAACCGCTGATGAGGACGAGATTTAAGCCATAGAGCAGAGACCCACCCAGACCAATCCCGGCATTGGAAGCTCGATCGCCCGCAAAGGCCAGCAGGGCGATGATCAGACCCATCGCCAGCAGAGCGGTCCACACGGCGGCCAGCCCTTCCAGCGCAACGCGCACGCGCCCACGCGGCTGCGCGAGCAGTGTATCCATTGAGCCGCGCTCCTCTTCCCCACGCAGCAAGCGACTACACACCAGGAGCGGCCAGATAGCAATGATCAAGATAGTAAAGCCGTATTTCCAGGTTGCATAGCCGCCAGGAGTGGTCAGCGCGATTGGATCGGCAATCCAATTGAAGGAACTGGCCAGACTGACGAGCGCGGCTCGCGCCTGCGGGGTATTTACCAGCGAAGGGACAGTAGCCAGGATAGCATACAGGAGCAGACCGAGACCGACTCCCCAGCCCAGGATAGGGATGCGAAAAGCACGCACATTTTTGAGATAGATACTCTTAAACCACATAGCTCGCCTCCTTGAGAGAGGTCTGTTCTGCCTCGCTCGATGCGCTATGAGCAACCATAGGAGTTCCTCTTCTTTCTTCAAAAGAGATACTCGTTCCCGCTATCGTGAGGCGGGAACGTAGAGCAAGCCAACGTTGAGATCCTACGAACATTGCCACCTGCTCAAGTATACCGCATCTGTCACCTCTCTGAAATGCCAGGCCAAAACATAGCGATCAATCGTGAAAAAGGGGTAAAATCAAATGAAGTCCTCTTGATTGCGTGCGATAAACGTACGCGATCAAAATAGTTCTAAGCAAGGAGAAACGTGCGCCGATGCACCACGAGAGTATTGTTGAAACGCGTTATGGCAAGGTCCGCGGAACCGCTAGTGGTCCCGTTACTGTGTGGAAAGGTATTCCCTACGCCCGGCCGCCAGTCGGCAGCTTGCGCTTTCAGCCGCCGCAGCCGCCTCAGGCGTGGACGGGCGTGCGCGAGGCCACAGCTTTTGGTGCTGTGGCACCGCAGGATATCGAACGCTTGGTCAGACTCTTCGAGGTTGAGACCGAGACACGTGAAGCGACCAGCGAAGATTGTCTCTATTTAAATATCTGGTCGCCTGGAGCCGACGATGCCAGACGCCCGGTGATGGTCTGGATTCACGGAGGCGCATTTGTTACCGGCTCGGGGTCGCAAAAAGACTACGATGGAGCAAGCTTTGCCGAACAGGGAGATGTGGTCGTCGTCACGCTCAACTACCGTCTTGGGATGCT
>DAOTTJ010000308.1:0-27676 GCA_034437695.1 Ktedonobacteraceae bacterium | reverse complement strand
TTGTGATCGCCAGCCTCTCGCTGCTGGCAGGAGTGATCATCATTGCGAACGCAGTGGCGCTAGCGATGTTAGAGCGGCGGCGCGAGCTGGGTATTCTCAAGTCGGTGGGATATACCAGTCGCACAGTCCTGGGTGAAGTACTTATCGAGAACGCAGTGATCGGGGGGTTGGGGGCCTTGCTGGCGATGTTGCTGGTGACCTTTGTGACCAGTCTTCTGGGTCAGCTCGTCTTCAAGTCGAATTTCTCGGTCAACGTGTTTGTCACGATTGGCTTAATCCTGGGTTCGGCCTTGCTGGCGATGGTCACCGCGCTGATCGTGGCCTGGGGTTCGGTTCGCGTGCGACCCTTGCAGGTCTTGCGCTACGAGTAGTGGGTTGCGTGGATTGGTTTAGATAAGCCGTCAGAGGTCCTTCAGATGCCTGAAGCGCCTCTGACTTTTGCATTGTATTCTGGCTTTTCCATTGTATAATGGTAGAATATAACGATGTAGTAGAGAAAGAAACAGGCATAAAGGCGCTCACACCTTGTTGTCGGTCTACGAGCATGGGAATCCTCAGAGCGTCAGGTGTATGCCAGGCCATTCAAAAGTCGTCAAAAGCAGGGGTGCAGGGGACGGCAGTCCCCTGATGGAGAGCGAGGTGTCCTCGCAAAAACCTCTTTTTCCTCTTTTGCCCGCCGCAGGTGGCAGGGCGGACTTTTGAATAACCCTGGGTGTATGCATGCTGGCTGGTAAGGACGCGAGGAGTATGCTATAGTATCGCTTGTTGATTTTGAAGAGAAAGCTTCCAGGAACACAATAAGATCATGTTTTACGACCATACAAAAATTTTTGTCAAAGCGGGTGATGGGGGCAACGGCTCGATGCATTTTCGTCATGAGAAGTTTGCTCCAATGGGTGGACCCGATGGTGGGGACGGTGGGCGCGGCGGGAGTGTCTATATGGAGGCTACTCCCAATCTGAATACGCTGGTGGATTACCGCTATCGCCAGCACTTTAAGGCGGACGCAGGGGAGGCCGGATCGCGTCAGAAGATGCACGGTGCTGCCGGCGAAGACGTTGTTTTGAACGTTCCCTGTGGAACGGTCGTGCGCGATGCTGAGACCGGGGAACTAGTGGCCGACCTGGTGGAGGAGGGGAAGCGTGTGATGGTAGCGCGTGCTGGACGTGGTGGCTTGGGAAATGTCCATTTTGCTACGTCGACGCATCAGGCTCCACATGAGGCGCAAAACGGCGAGCCGGGTCAGGAACGCTGGCTGGCTCTAGAGCTGCGCTTGATCGCCGATGTTGGACTGGTGGGGTATCCTAACGCGGGTAAGTCCACGCTGCTCTCGGTGGTTACGGCGGCCACGCCAAAGATTGCCGACTATCCCTTTACCACGCTGGTTCCCAATCTGGGCGTCGTTGAGCTGGGTCAGATTGGCGACGAGTTCGGTTTTGTCCTGGCCGACATCCCCGGTTTGATCGAGGGCGCGGCGCAGGGGCATGGTCTGGGCCACGAGTTTTTGCGTCACATCAAACGTACGCGGCTGCTGATTCATGTGGTCGATGGCGCTTCCTACGAGCAGGAGCCGTGGGCGGGTTTTCTGGCGATTAATCGCGAGCTACAGGAGTACGACGCCCACCTGGCCAGTCGTCCACAAATTGTCGCGTTTAACAAGATCGATCTGCCCGAGGCCCAGGAGCGCTGGGAGACCTTTAAAGGGCAGGTAGAAGCTGCTGGCTATAGCGTTGTGGCTATTTCGGCGGCGGCGCACCAGGGGACCAGAGAGCTGATGCAGCAAGTATCTGCTCGCCTGATTGAAATTCAGCAGGCAGAGATTGAGCTGGCGGCTCAGCAGAGTCTGGCCGACATGGGGGGTCCGATTCTGCGCCCGCAACCAACCGACGCGTTTGTCGTGACCAAAGAGGATGGGGTTTATGTAGTGCAGGGCAAGCGAGTCGAGCGGACAGTAGCTATGACCAAACAGGATAGTTTTGAGAGCATGGATCGTTTGCAGATTGCACTCTCGAAGATGGGCGTTACCAAAGCACTGGAAGAGGCGGGAGTGCAGGTGGGCGATCCAGTCCGTTTTGGCAAAGTGGAACTATACTGGGGCGAATAGCTAACCAGTTGGGCATACACATTTGGATCTGGGTTCAGGGGTCCGGGCGTTGCAGTTGCGGCTCCCCGGACTTTTGCACAGGGTGACAAGGGCATCAATGGGCCTCTAATTTGCTGATTCCTTGACCTCAAATCATTGTTTGCTGTATACTCCCCTGGTAAGGGGGGGTATGTTTAAAAAAGCCAATCTGGACCGTGGCCGAGCATACGCCGGGGTGTAAGGTGGTGTTGATGGGATAGCCAGAATAGGGTTAAGAACGTGGTTTACGAACAAAAAAAACGAGACTCCGCTGACGATGGTGCGGGTCAGACGGATGTTACAGCGGTGCTCGTGCAGCACGTTTCTCGTCTGCGGGAGGCGCTCCAGGATGCTCTGGGCGAGCATACTGGACCCGAAGAGGGCAGCGACGCCTGGCTCCTGCTGAGCGCTCTAACCTCAGACGAGCGGGCCGAGATCCTGGCGCGTTTTGAGCGTTCGGGTTTTGCCTTTGCCGAGCAGGGGGGGAAGCTAGAAGCGCGGTTGTTGGGTCTGCAAGTATGCGTTGAAGCACTCGTCGATGCATATAAACTTCTTTTTGCTGAACAGCCTCAACTCTTGTCGGAGGCTGTGACTGGTCTCTTACAACTCCATTCCGCTGCCTTGCTTGCTCTGACGAAGGGGTACCAGAATGTCATGGAGCAGGTCATCGCAGAACGGCGCGAGATGGAAGAACATCTGGAAGTGCGTTTGCAGACGCTTCAGCAGATCAATAGCATCAGCAATTCGGCGATGGACCTCGACCAGACCCTGGAGGTGACGGCTGAGAAAGTTGCGGAAGAGTTGCGGGTTGAGCTGTGCTCGATTTTCTTCTACGACGATCTGCAACGCGTTCTGACCCTGCGAGCGACCAATGGGCCGCGTCCTCTGGGGGGCATGCACTATATGTTGCGCCTCGGCGAAGGTTATAGCGGCTGGGTTGCTGACAAGGGGCGTCCTTTGCTGGTGCGCGATACGCTGGCTGAAGCGGCGTTTGCCGGCGAGGCGCGGGCCTATGGTCCTGAATATCGTGGCCTGATCTCCTTGCCGATTATCTTTTTCGGCAACGAGGAGCGGCTGGTCGGTGTGATCAGTGTCCAGACCTCGCTCGCCCGCGATTTTACTGGCGAAGAGATAAACTTTCTCGAAGTTGTTGCTGGAATTATTGCCATCAACAGCGAGAATGGTCGTCTGTACGAACAGACCGATGAGCAGTTGCGGCGTAAAGTACACGAGCTGGCGACTATTCACCGTGTCACTGGGATCATCGCCTCGACGCTGGACCTGGATCGGGTCCTACAAATTATCACCACGCAGGCCGTGCAGTTAAGCGGAGCTGAGCGCTCGTGCATTTTTCAGCTTGACCCCACGCGCAAGCACCTGGAGGTCCTGGCGCACTACGGTCTGCACGGAGCCGACGTAAGCGGTATTCACGTACGCGTGGGTCAATGTTGTGCTGGACGCTCGGTTGAATTGGGGCAACCAGTACGCGCGATCGATTGTCTATACAGCGACGAGAACTGTTTTTTGCGCCAGGACCCGATGGTATCCTCGGATATTCATTCGGTGTTGTGTGTGCCGCTGCAAGTCAAGCGCAAAGTGCTGGGGTGTATCTGCATCTATAGCAGTCACCGCCACCTGCTGAGTCCAGAGCAGATGCAACTGGTTGTGACCTTTGCCAACGAGGCAGCGATCGCCATCGATAACGCGGGCTTATACGAAGAGACGCGTCGGGCTTCAGAGCTGAAGTCTGTGCTCTTACGTGAACTCCATCATCGCGTCAAGAACAACCTGGCGAACGTTGCAGGCATCCTCTCGTTGCAGAGACGCCGGACCAAATCGCCGGAAGTGCGCTATATTCTGGCGGAGAGTGTCAACCGTGTTCAGGGTCTGGCGGCAACCCACGATTTGCTGGCTCATGAAGATGTTAGTGAGGCGCGTGTTGAGGACATTGCGCGTAAGATTGTGGGAGTGGCCAATGCAAATATGCGTCCGCCTGAGACGCATATTACGTTTGAAGTTGAGACAAGCGATATGGTGATCCCTTCCAGGGCGGTGACCATTCTGGCGCTTGTGCTCAACGAGATGGTTTCAAATGCTATCAAGCACGGTATGCAGGGCATGCGTGAAGGGAATGTCACAGTACGAGGCTATGAAGAGCGGGGGCAGGCAGTGGTGGCTGTGTTGGATACTGGTTCGGGGCCGGGAGAGACATTCGAAGAAGAGAATGTCGAAGGCCTAGGCCTTTCTCTGATCAGGAATTTGATTGGTGATATTGGAGGTCAGTTTACCCTGCGCCGCACGGAAGAGACGCCCCCGCGCACCTGCGCTGAAGTTCGCTTCCCCTTGGAACGGCACCATACCTGAGAGCTGACACTCAATTTCTATAGGGATGTATTTGTGGAGGTCGAAAAGCTATGCAAGATCCTGGTTTCCTGGAAAAGCGGGGGCAGCAGTCCTGCGATCAACGTGAATCTGTACGTGTACTGGTAGTGGAGGATGATGTCGATATTCAGCACGTACTCTGTGTCTACCTGGAGCATTCGGGTTTTACGGTGCGTGGGGTTTCAGATGGTGGAACCGCCAAAGATGTTATTCTTGAGTTTTGTCCTCAACTGATAGTACTGGATTTAATGATGCGTCCGGTCGATGGCTGGGAGGTACTGCACTGGCTGCGTGCGCGGCGGCAGATAGCCCCGCCAGTCCTGGTGTTGACCGCCTTGACCCAGCTTGAAGACCAGGTTCACGGCTTTGAAGCTGGTGCGGTCGAGTATCTGACCAAGCCGACGCAGCCGCGGATTATCGTAGAGCGTATTCATAAGTTGCTGGCCCTTTCAAATGAGCAGCGGCATACACTCCAGCGTGAGCGCACCGCCCGCCAGCGTAAGACGCTGGATCTAATCTCTGCACCTCAGCCAGACGAGTTTATCTACTAAGACGTAGCGCATTCGAGGGTTGGCCACACCGCGTGCAGAAGTGGTCTTTCGCGCGATTTTCGAAGTGGCAGTAGGGACAGGGGTTGAGCAAGCCGCCACAGCCTGTACAGAAGCGCATATCCGCCGAATTGGGGCGCTGACAGTTGGGGCAGGCATAGATAGGACTGGTTGGGGCGTGCTCGATCCCACGTGGCGTAGAGGCCGTCATAGGGTAGGTGGCACTGGTTGCCTTAATCGCCTGTTCAAGCGCATCGGCCATTGCGCCCGCTCGCTGATAGCGAAATTCGGGTTTTTTCTGTAAAGCAATCATAATCACATCGCGAACTGCCGAGGGGATACGTGAGTTAAAGCGGCGTGGGTCGGGTGGGTCTTCATAGATCTGACTGTGGGCGAGCGCGGGATAATTATCGCCTATAAAGGGCGTACGCCCGGTCAGGCATTCAAAGAGCATAATGCCCAGGGCGTAGATATCGGCGCGTCCGTCGACCGGTTCGCCTTTGCATTGTTCGGGCGACATATACTCGGGAGTCCCTACGCCTGCGCCTGGACGAGTCAGCTCTTTCGTCCCTTCCATGACTTTAGCTATGCCGAAATCGGAGAGGATGGGTCGGTTACTCTGGTCCATCAAAACGTTAACCGGCTTAATGTCGCGGTGGATAATCCCCTTGCGATGGGCGTAGGCCAGCGCGTCAGCCAGTTGCTTGAAGATCAGATTCACCTCTTCAAGATCCATCGATTTAACTCCGCCCCCCTGATCTGGGAGTCCCTCGATCTGTTGTTTAAGCGTGCCGCCATCGACGAGTTGCATGACGATATAGAGATTGCCATTCTGTTCATTAAAGTCGTGGATAGTCACAATATTGGGATGGGCCAGGCCGGCCACCATTTTGGCTTCGAGATTAAAGCGCTCTACAAAACTGCGGTCGGCGGCATACCAGGGAGGGAGGACCTTGACTGCCACTTCTCGTCCGAGATTCTCCTGGATTGCGCGATAGACGCGAGCCATCCCGCCCTGACCCAGTGGGGCCAGGATCTTGTAGTTGCCAAGTGTTGCGTCGATCAGGGGGTCTCGTTGCATACCTACTCCAGGCACCTCTCCAAGAAAGATTTTTGTATTTTAAGCCATTGCGCGGAAGATATGAACACGCGCAGGGTCTTTTTGCTACCTGCAAGCAGGGGACTCATGTATAAAGAATAGAGCGCATGTCCACTGAACCAGGGTGGTTTTTGCTGTGCCACGCTGGTTCGTCCCTGTTTTCACGCGCTCTGTTGAGCAGATTAGCGTCGGCCGAAGACCAGAACGGTCTGGCCCAATTGGATTTTGTCGCCGTCCTGAAGAGGGTAGGGCTGGTATTTATTGACTGGCTGACCATTGACTTTGGTCCCGTTCGCGCTTCCTTCGTCGCGCAGGGCGTAGTTTCCATTGCCCTGACTGATAATAGAAGCGTGAAGACGCGAGACGGCCAGATCTTCCAGGAAGATGTCGCTTTCGCGACTGCGCCCGATGCTGAGAGCCTCTTTGCGCACTTCATAGATCCTGCCAGGTTCTTTGCCCTCTTCGATGCGTACGATACCCAGACGACCAGGTGCTACGCCGCCGGCTGGCAGACCAGGTGCGCTGCCACCGGGACGCATGACTGTGCGGTCGCTGTCGAAGCCCTGGGCTGCCGGTTGACCCCATCCCTGTTGTGCTCCTGCGGCTGGTTGCGCAGGTGCTCCCCACTGGTTCTGGGCCGCAGGTGCCTGTTGCGCTTGCTGGCTCCAGGGATCGGCTGCTGGTGCGCCCGCGGGCTGACCCCAACCCTGGCCAGAGCCATTGCCTCCCAGACTTTGGGGGTTGCTTTGCGGATTCCAGTTCCCCGGCTGCTGTTGAGCGGGGGTCTGAGCGCCCCAGCCGCCAGCGGCCTGTTGCTGCTGATCCCAGCCGCTCTGCTGAGCGGGAACGGTTCCTCCCCAGCCAGCGGCAGGCTGTTGAGCGGGGGCTTGAGCGCCCCAGCCGCCAGCGGCGGCCTGTTGCTGCTGATCCCAACCAGCGGCAGGCTGTTGAGCGGGGGCTTGAGCGCCCCAGCCGGCCTGTTGCTGCTGATCCCAACCAGCGGCAGGCTGTTGAGCGGGAGCCTGAGCGCCCCAGCCGGCCTGTTGCTGCTGTTGGGCGGGAGCTTGAGCGGCCCATGCGGCCTGCTGTTGCTGGTCCCAGTTACCTTGCTGTTGAGCGGGAGCTTGAGCGCCCCAGCCGGCCTGTTGCTGCTGATCCCAGGACCCCTGCTGTTGAGGCTGGCTCCAGCCATTCTGTTGCTGAGTGGGAGCCTGAGCGCCCCAACCGCCTGGCTGCTGCTGGCCCCATTGATTATCTCCAGACATACCTGCTCCTTGCGGATTCCATTGTCCAGCGCCTGCTCCTGGTTGACCTGCTTGCCATCCAGGTGTTCCGGCTGAATTACTCTCGTTATCCTTCTTTTTCTTTCCACTACTACGGAAGAGCATGAGTGCCACCCCCAGAATAATGACCGCTACAACTAAAAGAGCGACCGCTATTACATATGGATTTTTGTAAAACGGTGTCGACTGAGCTGTAGTGGCTATGACTACTAACGTGAGATCCTCTCTCATGTCGTTCACCCTCTCCTGGCTGGAGGAGAAGTGTATCTACAAGCACTCTCCTACGAAGCCAATTATCGCAGTTCAAAGCGCACCTCGACACTACCGAAGCGCAAGACATCTCCGTCCTTGAGTGTTCGCTCTTCGTATGGCGTTAAAATCTCGCCATTCAGCCGGGTCTTATTCAACGCATTGAGATCCTCGACTGTGTATTGCCCGTGTTGATTGCGCAGGTAAGCATGGCGGCGTCCTACCGTTTTATCCGCCAGATTGATCTCGGGAAAGATGCCAAGCACAGGGTCCTGGCGTCCTACAACCATGAGATCTCTGGACAGGGCGATTGATTGGCCACTCGACGTGACCAGGAGGCGTGCCTGCTTTTTAGGAAGAGAGGGTGTCGGTTTGTTTAAACCTTCCTCTGGTTTTACTCTGAAGCGTCCCGGCTGCTCTTTCTGTTCATGTCCGCCAGCCTCTCCTTGACGGTCTTTGAGATCGTGAAGTTCGGAGACAGAGGCTTGTACACGTTGCTGAAGTTGTTCAAGAGCACTACTAAATTCAGCAGGTGTACTGTAACGGTCTGCTGGCGATTTTGCCATAGCCTTTTGCATAAACAGATCTAGTTCTCGCGGCAACTCAGGCCGTAATCGGCAGATTGACGGCACCTTCTCATTCATATGTTTGACTACAATATCTACAGCCGTCTCACCCTCAAAAGGAGGGTTGCCTGTAAGCATCTCGAAAAGAACTGCTGCCACCGAGTAAAGATCCGAGCGTGTGTCCGCAGAACGCCCGCTTTCGGCCTGTTCGGGCGGGATATAGTACGCGGTTCCCATAAAGACGTTCGATTGGGTTAGCGTCACCGTCTCCCTGCTCCGGGCCAGTCCAAAATCGGTAATTTTGACGACATCCTTGCTATTGATAACAATATTCTGTGGTTTGATATCGCGATGCACAACCCCGTGCCGGTACGCAGTGTCAAGTCCTTCACTGATCTGCCGCGCATAATCTAACGCACGTAATGGCTCCATCTGACCGTGGGTCAGGGTATGGTATTTCAGATTCTGGCCGTCTATATAGTCCATAACAATAAAATGTAGGTCGTTATCATCTCCATAATCAAAAATACGTACGATGTGAGGATCGCTTAGTTGCAACAAGATATGTGCCTCGCGCTGGAACCGCGCCAGGAGTTCTCCGTCGTCTGCGAATTCAAAATGCATAATTTTGACTGCGTAGATGCGATTATTTTTAGTGTCACGTGCGATATAGACAGTTGCAAAACTGCCACGCCCAAGCTCATCAATGAGTTTGTAACGTCCTTTGATGACACGGCCAATCATGTCACCACTCATTAATTGTGCTCCTTTTCAAAGGCTACTCCTCGCGGCTATTATACATCATTCAGCTATGAATGTCATGGCTATGTGCTTTTTTCTTCATAGCTGCTGCCATTTCTCCTGTTCTCTAACATAGAGAACAGGAGAAAAAACGGTTTTTGCGGGAAATCCCGCGCTTCTGGAAAGCCCTGACAGGCGCACTACGCGTTTTCTTTCCACTTTTAGGCCAGACCCACTTTTTCATTCACGCTCTCCTTCAATCAAACGGTTCAGGCTGGCAGAGATTATCACTTTACTCCAACTCTCCTATTGCTTGCTCGCTTTTTGGCGACGATGGCCGCTCTTCGTGCCAGTAGTCGGCCGGTGAGACCAGCTAGCGGGCTGAGCGAGCGTGTTAAAGGGGATGTGGGAGTAGCTGGTATTTTCTGGTATTTTCCGCGTTGTAAAACTGGCCGGGTTGGTCGCAGCGAGGAGAAATCGCAAATCTGTACGGCATTCATGGCAATCGTAGGTTCCTGTGTGATAGTATCTTGTGATATATTACATTTCCAGGGATTTGTCTCACGAGTTTTTGGGGGTTGTGCCTTATGTCGCAGATTCAGGGCGTTCTGCTCGATATCGATGGCGTGCTTCATGTAAGCATGTCTCCTCTTCCCGGTTCCAGGAAAACCTTGCGCTGGCTAAGCCAGAATGGTTACAAATTTTGTTTTGTTACTAATACAACGCTCTACTCTCGCCCAACACTCGCACGACGTTTGCAGGCTATCGGTCTACCCATACCAGAAGAGTTGTTGATTACTGCACCCGTGGCCACGGCAAACTATCTGCGTCAGCATTATCCAGGCAAACGGTGCTGGTTGCTGAGCAAGGGCGATACGGCCAGCGATTTTACCGGTCTTGAGCTGGTCAATGAGCAGGCAGATGTGATTGTGATTGGTGGAGCCGAGGAGCTACTGACCTATCAGGTGATGAACAAAGTTTTTCGTATGCTTATGGAGGGCGCAGAGTTAGTGGCCATGCATACGAACCTCTATTGGAGGACCAACCAGGGTCTACAACTGGACAGTGGAGCCTATATCCATGCGTTGGAACTGGCCTCTGGCAAACGTGCAATGGTGCTTGGTAAGCCCAACAAGGCCTTTTTTGAGCAGGCACTGCTGACGCTACAGGTGCCTGCTCAGCAGACAGTGATGGTCGGCGATGACCTCGATAACGATATCCTGGGTGCGCAAGAGCTTGGTATGCAGGCTGTGCTGGTTTGTACCGGTAAGCACGGTGCCGATTCTCCTGTACTTACGCGGGTGCATCCAGAGGAGATCTTACTCTCTATTGGTGATCTGCCCGGCTGGTTATCCGGGCTGTAGCATCTCCTGGTAGACAGCGAAGGTCTGCCGGGCAATGTGTTCCTGTGTGTAGAGTTCCAGGACGCGCTGGCGGCCCTTAGATGCCAGGGTGGCATAGAGTTGAGGGTCGGCCAGGAGTTGACGTACGCGAGCGCTGAGTTCCTGTGCATTGCCCTCTGGAAAGATCAGACCCGCGTCACCGATGACATGGGGTATCTCACCTGCATCAGAGCCGATGACCGGGGTCTCGCACGCCATCGCTTCGGCCAGGGTGCGGCCAAACTGTTCTTTCCAGTTGGGAAAGGTGCGCGATGGCAGGACATGCACGTCAAACTCGGCGAGGATACCCGGCGCTTCATAGGTTGGCACTCCTGGTCTGATGCTCACGCGCTGGCTGACCCCCAGGCGAGCAGCTTCGGCTTCCAGGACGCTTTTCATTGGTCCATCTCCGACAAAGACCGCTTGGCAGTACTCGGGCAGGCTGGTCAGCGCTTCGATGGTGGTGGTCAGACCTTTGGTTTCGACCAGGCGACCTAGAAAACCGAGCGTGAAGGGTGAGTCCGCGGTGCGCGGTGCGCGTGGCGTCTGGCGTTTGTAGATCTCGGTATCAAATCCAAACTGCGGAATGACATGAATGGCTTTGTGGAAGCCCTTGCGTTTCAGTACGTCGACCGCCTCGCGGTTGCCCGCCAGCGCGACCTCGGCATGTTTGTAGTTGTAGAGTTCCATCTGCCTGAAGGGCGGTGGATAGCTGCGGTAGAGGTTTTGCCACGTGAAGAACAGCGCGTGTGCTCTGTGGTGGCGTGCCAGGCGCATGGCCTGGAAGGTGGCATAGTTGTATGGCTCCTCGTCGATATGAACGATTTCTGGCTGCACCTCGCGCATAATGTTGCTCAGTTGTGGATAAGAGTGCAGGTGGTAGTTGCCGTTGCGGGCCATTGGGGTAACGATCATCTGGTAGCCAGTGGTATAGAGCTTTTCGAGCATCTGCTGCGTGCCGTTGTCGTGCTGCCAGTAGGGTGGTGTGACCAGGGTCAGTTCGACGCCGGGACATTTCGCCAACTCCTCCAGTTTGCGCTGCGACGTGCCTGCAACGAGGGCTTTGGAGAGCATTAAGACGCGCATTTCAGGTTACCTCTTTCTCCTGGCAAAGGCTTCTTCGTAGACGGCCAGGGTTTCGCGTGCGGTACGCTGCCAGTTAAACTGTTGTGCGCGTTGCAAGCCTCGTTGACTGAGGTCCGCGCTGAGTTCGGCACTGGTCAAGACGCCATACATTGCGTCGGCCAGCGCCGCCAGATCGTCGGGATCGAGCGTGATGGCCGCATCGCCAACCACTTCGGGGAGCGAGGTGCGATTTGAACAAATAACAGGTGAGCCGCAGCTCATGGCCTCCAGGGGATCGAGTCCGAAGCCTTCGTAGAGCGAGGGAAAGACGAAGGCGCTGGCTCCGCTGTAGATCGCTGGCTTATCCTCGTCCTCGACAAAGCGGAAGAGAACATGGTCGCCGATCCCAAGTTCAGTGGCCACCGGGCGTGGATCGGGGAAAAGCGGGCCGCGCTGCTTCTCGGGATTGCCAGAGATGAGCAGTTGCAGGTCGGGATCGCCCAGGCGAGCGTGGAGTTGAGCAAAGGCACGGATAAGCTGTTGAACGTTTTTGCGGGCATCCAGACCGCCGAGATAAAAAATATAGCGACCCGTAATGCCGTAGCGAGCGCGGGCCGCCGCCAGGGTCGCCGGGTCTTTGACCGGGATATACTCTTCACCGGCTGCCTCGTAGGTCACACGGATGCGCTCGGCGGGCAGGTTCAGTGCCTTGACCATATCCTGTTTGGCGTGCTGTGAAACGGTGATCACCATCGTGGCGCGGTGCGCGGCGCGTGAGACCACGCTGGAGTAGACCCTGGTCTTCGCGCTGGCGCGATAGAGTGGCAGGCGCAGTGGAATGACATCGTGGATGGTGACTACAACGGGCGTCGAGCCTGTGAAGAGTGGCGAGGCAAAATGCGGGACGTGGAAGAGGTCGACGCCCAGCTTGCGGGCTGCGTGTGGACCCGTCCATTGCTCCCAGGCCATCTTTTCCAGGCTGGCGTTGCGTCCCAGTGGACCCGCCACTTTTCGACTGCTGTAGGGAAAGGACGCTTTCAACTGTGCTCTGACGCTGGTGGTCAGTGGGTCTGGACCAATCAAGAGATACTGATTGTGGGTATCTATCTCTGCCAGGGCATTGAGCAGGTGGATGAGATATTGTCCGCTGCCGCTGGTGGGATGGCGAAAAAACATGGTATTTATGCCGATTTTCATGTCAGGACCTCCTCGCCCGAGAAGTGTGTTGCTCCATTAGAGAGTTTGGTATAGACTTCGAGCATCTTGCTAGCCGAATCCGACCAGGTGTAGAGCTTTGCCCGCTCAAAGCCCTTCTGGCGTAACTCTTCGCGCAGGTTTTGCTCGCCGAGGACGCGTTTGATCGCCGCTGCCAGTGCGTCGGTATCGTGCGGATCAAGGGTCAGCGCGGCGTCGCCGACGACTTCGGGCAGGGACGAGGTATTGGAGGTAATGACCGGAGCGCCGCAGGCCATCGCCTCCAGAGGAGGGAGGCCGAAGCCCTCGCAGAAAGACGGGAAGACAAATACATCGGCGAGACTGTAGAGTCCGCACAGTTCGAGGTCGCTGACCCTACCCAGGAAGCGAACCTGCTTTTCCAGTTTAAGCGTGGCTACCAGCTGGCGTGTCTCTTCGTAGAGCCAGCCAGGTCCTCCGGCCAGGGCTAGCATGGCTGAGCGATTTTTCTTCTCGCTCTGCACCTGATGGAACGCCTTGATAAGTCCCAGATGATTTTTACGCGGCTCCAGTGTCCCTACGCCCAGAACCAGAGGATGTTTCAGGCTAAACTTATGCCTGGTTGCTCCCAGCAGGACGGGATCGGTGATGCGGCGGAAGTGTGGGCGCAGACCATTGGGGATGATGGCGATCCGTTCGGGTGGTACCTGGTAGTGGGTGTGCAGGGCAGCAGCGGCATGGCGTGAGACGGCTGCTACCACGTCGGCCTCGGCCAGCGCACGCGGAACGGCCCTGGCGAGATAGGCTACCAGATTGGGAACCGCGTACTCGGGGTGGTCCAGAAAGGCAAGATCGTGAATAGTCACAATCTTGCGAATCTTTTTATGCAAAGGAGGGAGCACGAAGTCCAGGCTGTGATACAGATCTGTCCTGCTGACGAGCAGATCGGCCAGAAACGGGACGCGCCAGCGGTACCAGAGGATATTCAGGTAGCGATCTGGAAGCAGGACGCTGCGCCCACGGACGTTGGGCGCTTGTGGAAACGGACGCTCCTGTGAGGGGCGTCCGCTAGTAATCAGGGTATATTCGTTTTCGGTATCCCTGGCCAGCATCGCGGCAAGCAAGCAACGTACATAGTTGCCGATGCCTGCTTCTTGCCGGATGCCGGCGGTATAATCAAACGCAATACGCATGCAATGATCCTACAGACTAGTCTAGCGCTGGTTAGCCTGGGGGCCAGGCGAACTTGCGGCCTCCAAGCAAATGAAAGTGCAGATGTTGAACCGACTGACCCGCTTGAGGACCGACATTACTGACGACGCGGTAGCCGCTTGTCGGCGTTGCCAGTCCGAGGTCACGTGCGAGCGCGGCGGTGGCAGCAAAGAGCTTGCCGAGTAGCTCGCCATCTGCGGGCGTCAGCTCGTCGATCGACGCGATATGCCGGCGCGGTATAAAGAGAATATGGTGTGGCGCAACGGGATGGATATCCTTAAAGGCCACTATATCGTCGTCTGAGTAGATGAAGTTGCTATCGATCTGTCCGGCCACAATTTTGCAGAACAGGCAATCTTCCATTATACAAAGTCCTCTCTATGCCTGCTCAACAACGGCCTGGCTCTCGCTGGTCGCCGCGAGCGCGGCTGGTGCGGCCTCTATCTCGGGGTTAACCATCACCTCGGGACTGACCGTCGCCTCCGTCGTTTCAGGCGTAGCGGCGTTCTCGGGAGGTGGAGTCGCCTCGGCGATGGCAGCAGCCAGCGCAGCCTCGCGTGCCTCTTTCTGCTCACGCGCCCTGCGTTTGATCTCTTCAAACTCAGAGGCGTGGAAGACAGGATCATTGTACTGCGGAAGATTCAGCTCCAGGCGAATGGTTTTGATCGCCTGGTAGACCGTGCCAGGTTTCAGGTCCAGTTGATCGGCAATCAGGCGGTGAACGCCGACGGGCGGGACTGGGAGGTAAGGTTGATAGGCTCCCAGGATTCGCTCTTTTTCTTCTGTATCGCCTTTATAGGTCTGTGATTCCCACCAACTGGGGATATGCTCGCGTTCACGCAGTGTCTTGACTATCTGTTTGACCGCCTTTTTAGGGTTTGAAAGTTCGTCGGCGATCTGGCTGCGGATACCATCGAACTCGCCGGTTGTGGCCAGTTCCAGGTAGCGCATTTCAACCTGGGTAGTCTGTTCTGGAGTGGGCTTAAATGGTTCGGGAGGTGGAATCTTCTCGCGTTTCGGTTTTGGGGGCTGAGTTGGTCTAGCTGTTTTTGGTTTAGAGAATTTCTCTCTTTTGCCGCCGACCTGATATTTCTCAATGCGTCCGCCACCGGGGCCAGGGTGTGGACCGCGACCTGCGCCCGCCGGGGCGGTTCCACCTTCCATTGGCTGGCGTGGGCGCTGACTGATGCCGCCAACGATATTGCCTGTCAGTGGGGCGTCGTGATAGGCTCGTGGACTGCGATAGCCGCTTCCTGCCTCTGTGCCGCGTTCGTCGCGTTGGGGAACAGGCCCCCGATAACCACCAGGGTTGCGTTCGTCGCGGTAGGAGCCAGGGCCGCGCTGACCGCGGTCTTCGCGTGTACCTGTACCTGCTGGTCCACGGTTGACAGGCCCATTCCCTCCATAGATCTCTCTGGGTGTAGGGGAGGATGGTTTTGGGCGTGGCGGTGGATCTGGCTCGCTTACTTTTACATCATTGATCGAATCAAACCAGTGGTTAGTGCCGCTTGCGGCCGGTTTCGGTTTCGGGGGCATTGCTACAGGGCGTGCTGGGTTCCCTGTACCCGACGGCCCCTGTCCTGGTGTTTTTTGCGCTGTTGGCGGAACTGCTTTCGCGGCCAGCTTCTCTTTTCTGGCCTTCTGCACGCATTCTGGGCAAGTGACTTCTTTAGCATTGGCCGACTGGAACCACTTGCCACAGGTAATGCAGCGCATTTTGATCTTGCTCATGCACGGTCTCCCCTGTGATTTTTACGAACTTTCCTGGCTGCTACTCCCCGCCAGGTCAAAGTGTCGGAATGCACCTAACAGTATAACACAGAGTACAACCAATGCACGAATGCCGTGAAAAAAGTCCAACCCTGTCTCAGATCTATCCAGAATAGATCTCTCTGTAGCTCTATACAACCATGCCCTACGCTCAAACGTATTTTAGGTGCGGGCATAAAACGGCCCCAAAACGCGTTTTCTTTCATACAGGGAATATTTGTCTCTGCTATATAATAGAAAGGTTGGTTGTACGGTGCGACTCCCCTCTTCAGCAAAGCTGCGACGCTCTTTGCTTAAACCATTTATTGTTGGGGGTGTAGGAGGTACAATTGGCGTTTTAAGTCTGCTTTGTGGTGTCTCAATCTACCTGGTAGACACCTTGACCCGCCCTAAGAAGTTAGCTCCTTTTAGCGAGTACACATTTACGCCGTTTGAACTGAACCTGCCCGCCGAGGCGGTCGAGTTTCCGCCGCGCAATGGTGGGCATAAAGTGAGTGGCTGGTTTATTCCCGCTCCCGACGCCACTGCAACCATCATGATCTGTCCTGGTTATCGGACCAGCAAGTCGGAACTCCTGGGGATCGCTGGTTTTCTCTGGAAAGATGGCTATAATATTCTGATATTCGAGTATTATGGCCACGGCTCGGCTGTGGGCGCTCCGGTAACGCTTGGCTATCGTGAGATGGAAGATTTTCTGGGAGCGGTGGACTACGCCAAATCGCGTGCTCCTGGCACTCGTCTGGGTGTAGTCGGGTATTCAATGGGCGCAGCAGTTGCGATTATGTGCAGCGCTCGCTCTTCCGATGTCGAGGCGTTAGTCGCAGATAGCGCTTTCGCCACGCATACCAGCGCCATTGACTACAATGTTCGTCGTTCGTTACACCTGCCATACGCGCCGTTTGCCTGGCTCGCCGACTACCTGTTGAACTGGCGGGCGGGCTATCGCTCCAGTCAGGTTGAGCCGTTGCGCGATGTCATGCATATCGCGCCCCGTCCGCTTCTGATCATTCACGGTGGCAAAGATAGTCTGGTAGACCCACACGACGCGCTCCTGCTTTATGCCGCGGCCCGCGAACCTAAGGAGTTGTGGATGGTTCCCAGCGCCGACCACTGTGGGGCGTACTTTACCGACCGACCGCTGTATGTAAAAAAGATCAAGGCTTTCTTCGAGCAGCATCTGGGTGGCCAGCTGGTCGTCACCTCACCCACGGGTGAGGAGGCGGTTGAACGTGCGCAGATGGTTGAGCGCGAGGCGTTGGAGGCCGCGACGGCTTTGCTGAGCGATCACGAGGAACAACAGACGAGATTGTTTGAAGCCAGTTAAAGCGCCAGCGTTGCCAGCAGTCTCAATCGGCGTATGCCAGGGTGATGACCATCCCATCTTTAGCGGCCTGCGTGTTAGCAAAAACGCGTCTGGCCGCTTTTTCCGCGCGACTGGTGTCGATGATTTTAGGACTGAAGTGGGTCAGGACAAGCTGATGGACGCTTGCTCGCTGGGCAATTGTGGCCGATTCTTCGGCCAGCATATGCGCATTGGAGCGTGCCAGGGACAGATCCTCGGGGTCATCGTACATACTCTCGCAAACCAGGAGGTCTGCGCCGTGAGCGAACGCGATCAGCTGCTCGGTTGGACGCGTATCGGTAATCATCGTCAGCGCGAGACCACGACGTGGCTCGCCTAATACCTGCTCCGGCTGAAAGGTCTGACCCGCATGCTCGACCGTGACGCCGTGTTGCAGCTTTGACCAGAGCTGGACCGGAAGTCCGAGTTCTTTTGCTCGTTCTGGCAGAAAGAGCGGCTGGCGCTTGATCTCCAGACGATAGGCCAGACAGGGGATGCCGTGACTGGCCGGACAACAGGAGGCATACAGTCCACCGGGCAGGAGAAAGTGCGTCGTATTTTTCATTTCGTGGATATGGATGGGGAAAGGCAGATCGGCGGCGATGCGGCGCAGTCCATCGACGACATAGGCGGTGCCGGGTGGCCCATAGATCTCCAGCGGCTCAGTTCGACCGGCGTGCGCGACCATAAACAGCACGCCGGGCAGGCCAGCCACGTGATCGGCATGCATATGGGTCAGACAGATCGCATCAAGCTGACGAAACCCCCACCCCAACGTCTTCCAGGGGACCTGCGTCCCCTCACCACAGTCGATAAGCACCAGATGCGAGCCAACTCGCACCAGCGCACACGAAAGCCAGCGCCCCGGCATGGGCATCATGCCAGCGGTACCCAGCAAACACACGTCGATCATGCTTCTATCTCTTCCTCACCGTTCGTCAGATCTGTTCACTCCTAGAATCGTGCTTCACGCAGTTCATTTAGCGCTAGAGCACAGACAGGTAGAAGGAGAACGCTCTCATTGTACGGGAAGAGCGGGTAGAAATCAACGTCTCTCAGTAGTTGTTCCAGGGCTATTTCATTCTTGGCGTGTGGCCCCTCCCCTCTGAACAAAGGATCGGTCTGCGAGCGTGGGTCCGCAGCCCCACGCTCGCAGACCGATCCCAAGACCCTGGAGTGGGGGTCGCAAGCTTCTGGCTTGCGTAGCATGAAATAGCCGTGTAGTTGTTCAGGGGGAGTGGCTCCTGACCAGCGTGATCTTGTGTTATGATATGATATCTACAATAATTCTCTAGACCAGGGGAAACTAATGCCTATAACTATCGTCGATCGTTTTCACCCCGCACGTCGCAAAGCCTGGCAGACCTCCGCGGACGAAGGCTCTTTGCAGGTGGTGGAGACGATGGAGATCTTTGAGCCTGAGCAGCTATTGCCGCTGGCTCGCTTTAGTCTGCAATTACTGGTGCTAAGCGGTATCTTCTTTATCGTGTTAAACCTCTTCGCTTATATCTGGCGGACCGGGCGGACCGGAGCCTCGCTCAACGTTGGCGAGGTTCTGCTCTGGCTTGTGCTCAATATCCTTAGCTACATACTCATCCTTCCGCTCCACGAATTGTTCCACGGTCTGGCCTTTATCCTCTGGGGCGGACGGCCTCATTTTGGAGCCAGATTGCCAATTGCCCTGTATTGTGGAGCCAGAGATCAGGCGTTTCCACGCAATTATTATCTGGTGGTCGGTCTGGCCCCGCTGGTGGTCATTAGCCTGGCTGCGATCGTCTTCACTCTGCTTGCCCCAGGCTTCGCGCCCTTTGTGCTGCTGGCTACGGTCGGCAATGTGTCGGGCGCAGCGGGCGATCTGCTGGTGGCGCGGCGTCTGTATGCGCTGTCCGATCAGGCATTGGTTGAAGACCTGGAGACTGGCTATCGGGCGTGGGTGGTGACGACCCCTGAGTAGGTGTTCTCTGTTGCCTACCTGTTTGATGCTTTGAAGTTTGAAGATAGAGGTGGTAATGAACCATGCCTGAGTTACCCGAAGTTGAATTTACCGCACGTCAGTTGCGTGCAAGCGTGTTGAACGCCGTTATTCGTGATGTCGAGATCTTCTGGGAACGCACCATTGGCGAGCCAGATGCGCCGACCTTTCGCTCCTTGCTGAGTGGTCAGCGTATTCTTCAGGTGCGAAGGCGCGGCAAGTATCTGCTTTTCGATCTGGGGCGGACGGACACGCGTGAGTTGATTATGACCGTGCATCGGCGCATGACCGGCAATCTCTATCTTTTGCCGCGCGGCTGGGAGATAGATACACAGCTCGCGACGAGCGACCCGGTGGTCTGGAGTGTCAGGGGGCCGGACTTTACGTATAGCGTGGACCAGGAGGGGGCACACGACGGGTCTGTTCTGTTGGTGCGTGAAGAGGAAAGCGTCTACTATGATCCCCGCGACCTCTCGCACTGCCGCGTGTGTTTTAACCTGGTCGATGGACGCCGGCTGCTGTTTAACGACTCGCGCAAGTTTGGTCGGATCGAGCTGTGGGCGGCTGAACGCGAGGCAGAGGCGCTGGGTGGACTTGGTCCCGAGCCGCTGAGCGCCGAGTTTACCGTTGACGCACTCAAGAGCAAGCTTGCGCAGCGCAGAGGTCCGCTCAAGGCAGTGCTGCTGGCCCAGGAGACCGTCGCGGGTCTGGGCAATATCTACGCCGACGAGGCGCTCTACTTTGCCAGACTTCATCCACTGCGTCCAGCGAACTCGCTCTCTGAGACCGAGCTAACGCAGCTTCACGCCGGAATTGTTCTGGTCTTAACGCGCGGCATCGAATACGGTGGCACAACCTTTAGTGGGTATCGTGGGCTGCGCGGCGAACTGGGCGAGAACTACGACCACCTTCAGGCGTACCACAAAGCTGGCGAAATCAAACTCTGCGCCCGCTGCCAGGGTCCGATCGCCAGTCTGGTCATTGCGCAGCGAACCGCGCACTTTTGTCCGCGCTGTCAGCCGCTCACATCGGAGTAAAGAACGCCTGCGAACAGTTGAGAGAGCCGCCGGACAGACCACTAAACGTCACATCGATAGTGGCAGGGACCTTCACCGGTTGGCGGTCCTGAAGGTTGAGCGTAAAAGAGACATAGCCGCCGCTGTCGCTGGTGGCTTGCTGGTCGATAGTAAAGTCGCCGTCTCTGAAATGGACAGTCGCGCTGGCCTGTTTGCCTGCCACGCCTTCCAGACTATGAGTGAGCCGTGCATAGATCGTAATAGTTGCGAAGGGATTGGGGGCATTATTTGAGGTCCAGGCTCCGCAGCGATAGGGTGGAATAGTTGGAATAGGTGAGATCTGCGTCTGGACATTGAAATTAGCGGTAGGAGCGGGTTGGGCGGACGGAGCGGCATTGATTGCTGGCTGACAGGCGGCCAGGATAAAGAGAGAGGCCAGAAGGGTTAGGCCGAGCCACCACCGAGAAACGCGAGAAGAAGCGAGTGAATGTTGATATTTTGTCATATACAATCCAAGAGTACTAGTCGCCTCCAGTTGCTTAATAAGCCGAACGAAGTCTGTTTAAGGCGAAAGAAGCAGGTAATATTTGGAGCCACCAGTACATTATATCATAGGGAACCATAGTGGCGGTAATTCCCAGACAGAGGGACAGAGGCCTGAACGTCTATTTGCTCATACCTTTGAACTATGTTACACTGATGCGAAGAAAGAGTCTCTTTATAGGAAAAAAGTACCGATCTCTAGTAAGGATAGAATTTCTGGTGGATCAAGAAGCTCAAGATCAATTAGACATATTGAGTCAGCTATTGGCTCAGGATGTATTTACGCATAGTTATTCATTTGAAGAGCAGAGTAGCCCTCTCAATGAAGCGGCTGAAGCTTCGGGCGAGATGCACCAGAGGTCGGCCCTTACTTTTGAGTCCGAGTTGGCGAGGCCAGTGGAGATTCGTTCTGATCCGGCACGCGAGAGGCGCAAAGGGGTGCCAGAAGTGATTTTTGGCGAAACGAAGACGACTTCCCAGGTTATTGCTATGGCACATAGTATGGTAGAGGGAAGTGGACGGGCAATTATCAGCCGTGTGCGGCCAGAGACGCTGGTTGCATTGCGTGAGGAGTTTGCGGCCTATCCTTTGCGTGTTCGTGAAGCTGCGCGTGCGCTGGTGATCTATCGACCTGATTATGCGCCTGCTTTGACAGGAGGGCGGGTCGGTGTGCTCAGTGCCGGGACATCTGATGTGCCGGTAGCTGAGGAAGCCGCATTGATCGCTGAAGAGATGGGTTGTCAGGTAACATGTGTCTATGATGTGGGTGTGGCGGGTTTACATCGGCTCTTAGAGCCGTTACGTAATATGCTTGCCAGTGGTGTAGATGTAATGATTGTGGCTGCCGGGATGGATGGTGCTTTGCCATCTGTCGTGACAGGGTTGGTCCCTGTTCCGGTGATTGGTCTGCCGACCTCAGTCGGCTACGGTATGGGGGGACGTGGCCTGGCGGCCTTGCTCTCTATGCTGCAAACCTGTGCTCCGGGTCTCTCTGTCGTCAATATCGACAATGGTGTAGGGGCTGGCAGTACGGCTGCGTTAATCGCAAACCGTATTGCGCTGGCCGCGAACCGTCGATCGCAGTAAGGGACGTTCTGAGAACGAGAATGTCTCACCGCTTGTTTGTTGTAGGGTTTAAGTGGCTGTATGAAAAGAAGGGCGGGACTTTCTATGGTAAATCACAAGCGTGGACCGGAGCCGGGTTCGCAGAAGGCCAAGCGTGGAGGGCAGGCGGTTCGTGAGAAATATGGTCCTGAGTTTTATTCCAGGATTGGCAAGAAGGGTGGCGAGACCGTGAAAGAGAAGCGTGGCCCACAATTTTATGCTGAGATTGGTAAGAAGGGTGGCGAATCGACCAAGCGCCAGCAGGGTTCAGAATTCTATTCCAGGATTGGCAAGAAGGGTGGGGAGCGTGGACGCCCTGTTGATCCCGAGAAAACCGAGCCGATGTAAGCAATGAGAGAGCCGAGAAACGGAGTGCTAGCTAAGCTCTCTTTCTCGGCTCTCGCTCTCTGGTGGCAAGTAACCGGCAGCGGTTACTTACTCATAGCGGCGTAAAAAAGGCGGGAGATCAACCTCGTCGCTCTCGTCGACTGGATTATTGGCGAGTTGCTCTTCCGGGCGGCGGCCCATGCTGCGCAGACCACGTAGATCGTCCAAGCTGCGTTGTGGACGTGCGTTTGGCCGGGGGAGCGGAGTCTTCGCCGGTTGGCTCACGGGTGGTATCCGGGGTCCACCTGCTGTCTCCGAGGCGAGTGGACGCCGATTCGGGGCAGGCGCAACTGGTTTGCGTTCCTGGGCCGGCGGTGGCTGGCGTCGTTCCTGTCCAGGAACGGCAGGCGGCTCAACATTGCGTGGTTGAGAAGACCGGGGAGCTGGACCTGCCCCTGGTGTTCGCGGCTGATTGTACATGCGATTGCCAGTCCCAGGATAGGTATTGCTCGGCGGCGGTGCAGGTGGCTCGCGCTGCACGGTTGGCATATGCCCGGTCAGCGCTTCGGGCATACCGGCGGCTATCAACGTGACGCGGATAGTATCGTTCAGCGAGGGATCGATGACCGCGCCAAAGGTGATATCTGCCGAATCGTGGATCGCGCTCCCAATGTGTTCTGCGACCTCGTTGACCTCAAAGAGCGTCATATCCTCGCCACCACTGATGTTGAAGAGCACGCGCTGTGCTCCGCGAATGGCCACATTCAGGAAGCCACCGGCAATTGCCTCCTCGGCAGCGTGTTGGGCGCGGTTGCGGCCCTGACCCTGTCCGATACTCATGAGAGCGGTACCAGCTTCGCGCAGGACGCTACGTACATCGGCAAAGTCCACATTGACCAGACCAGGGACGTTGATGACCTCGGCGATACCTTGGACGCCCTGGCGCAGAACATCATCGGCCACCTTAAAGGACTCAGAGAGGGTGCGATCGCGACCAATGATCGAGAGCAAACGGTCATTCGGCACAGTGATAATAGCGTCTACTTCAGCGCACAGGGCCTGTAACCCCTCTTCAGCAGCTCGCCGCCGCCGGGTGCCTTCAAAGCTGAAAGGAAGTGTGACAATGCCAACAGTCAAGGCCCCCAACTTTTTGGCGATCGAAGCGACCACAGGAGCGCCACCAGTGCCGGTGCCACCACCCATGCCGGCTGCAATAAAGACCAGGTCGGCCTCCCCCAGCGCATTCCGAATCTCAGCCGCGCTTTCATTTGCCGCGCGTGCTCCTACAGAGGCGATGCCACCGGCACCCAACCCCTTCGTATAGTGTTGACCCAGGCAGATACGTGCGGGCGCTTCACACAGCGAAAGCACCTGCGCATCTGTGTTCATCGCGACAAAACGCACACCGCGGACATGAGTATCAATCATCCGATTGACCGCATTCATGCCCGCTCCGCCGACGCCGACGACAACAATATCTACCTGGCTTTCAGCTTCTGCAAATTCACTGTAAGCTAGTTGAGAAGAAACGGCCTCTTCTTCGGTGTCGCGCTGCTCCCATTCCCAGTCTGTGCCTCCCTGTCCCTTTTGCCAGCTCATATCCTCTACCTCCACCTCCTGTCGAAGGACTGCCCACTGGTCATCTTGCTCAGCGTACACATCCGGTTTGGGGCGAGCCATCTCTGACCATTGCTTTGGGGTCTGCTCGCGCTTATCTGCGTTGTCGTGGAATTTTGATTGCATAGGCCCCCATTTTTCTCGTCCTCTCCAGAGCAACCGTGAGAAACCCAATGGCTGCCCCGACGATGCAAGTTCTCGCCTCGGATGGCATTCTATCCGCATTGTAACAAAGGTGTCAAGTAAGTTCCTTGTAGCACACTGCTATTCAGGATTATCGAGCGCTTTTCAGCATCTCCTGCCCGTGCTCTCCCTCCGAGTGCAGTTTCTCCGAGATATAGCATAGAGAAAGAAATAAAGAGAGACAAGCGTCCTGCACTCTTTTCTTATGAACGAAATCAGGCTTCTAAAATAGTGCCTCTCCTCTATCACTCTCAACGAATGAAAAAAGAAACACAAGCACGTAAGATGCTTGCGTTTCTTTTGCAAGCAAGACGAGTTACCTTAAAGAGTTTTACTCACTTTTGCCGCTTTTTTGTCGCGAGCAGCTTCTTTTTTCTGTTTATTTGATTTGGGTGTTGCCTTCTGTTGTTTCTTCTGTTCTTTATTCGCCATGATAGATATCCTGCCTTTAATGTGTACTAGCGCTATAAAAGTCGCTTCATGTTTTCTTTACACTCCTGGCCGCCGAGTGTACAAGGGTTTGTAGAGTTGTTGTACTCTGAGACGAGCCGCGCTCGCCAGGGAACACGGCTGATACATCTATTCTACCTCGTAGTTGTATCAAAGGCAATCCCACAGGGCAATTCCTATTTTATAAAAGCCACAAGCTTTTATCCCCAGTTTCAAGGATGACCTTCCCGATCTTTTGCGTGTGCCGCTTAAAACTATCGATTTATTATCCTTTACAGGCAAACCACTCCACCCCATTCTATAAGGAGCAGAACAGTTTTTGCAGGCGGCTCGCTATCTACAAAAACCGTTTTGCTCCAATAGTGTAAGCGACTCTGCTAAAATTGGTGAGTGGAGATGTTTATCTTTTTGTGGGGGCATATGCTAGAAACAGATAAGAGAGCACCCTGCTTGTTCGCTGGCCGGACCTGATGGCGATTTTGGCAAACTACCAGAGGATTTCATGTGAAAGTGCGAAAGAGCGGGAGGTAGCTCTCTCTCTTTTTGCTTTTCGCGTGTCAGGTGGGGTCTGTGCGGAGAGAAGAGTTGCCTTCTATTGTTGGAATGGGCAACGTATTTTTTGGCTGGCATTGTGTGATAAAATACACCTGTGTGGTGTTCAGATCACACGCTATCCCAAGACATGGTTTGCCAGGAGAAAGGAACGTCCTCAGGTGATTGCCGAGAAGATTTATGCTGTATTTGACCAGGAGTGCCAGCGCACGACGCGTCCTCGACGTATGATTGCCGAGCGCCTGGTTGAGCTGGCGGCGAGTGGGGGCGATTTTTCTATGGACGACCTCTGGCAGGATCTGCGCCAGCGGGAGCCACGATTGGGACGAGCGACGGTCTATCGTTCGGTTGAGATGCTGGTCAATGCTGGCCTGTTGGATCGCATCGAGTTTGCCGATGGGACGCATCGCTATCGGGTGTGTGGTGGCGACGAGCACCACCACCACCTGACCTGTACATCGTGTCATCGTGTCATTGATGTCGATGTATGTATTCCTCAAGAGCAGTTTGCCCTGATCAGCGAAAAGACCAGCTTCGCGATTGAGGGTCACTCAATCGCGCTGTTTGGACGTTGTGCCGCGTGTCGTCACGTGTGACTACTGACTGACCACGTTGCGCAGGTCGTTGACTACTTGCTCCAGTTGTGAGGCCGCTTCTGTGGCCGAGAGTGCGCCCTCGGCGAGCTGCTCGTTGACCTGGGCGGTGACCTTGATAGCCGTGGCAAGTTTTTGACTGCTCTCGCTCTGGAAGTTGCTCGCCTTCTCGATATAACTGGCAGCACGGATGACGTGTTGTAGTCCCTGCTTGATGGTGTCGATGTTTTGACGCTGCCAGTTACGTTCCAGTTCGCCCCCGACCTCGCCCAGCTTGTGCGCAGCGATGCGCGTGGCGTCTGCGTAGTATTGCACCGATTGCAGACCAACCTGTACCGAATCGACCACCCACATCTGCTCAGATGAGGCGCTCTGCTGCTTTTTCGCCAATCCGTTGAGGGCTGCGCTGTTGTCTTGCAATTGATCGACCGAACGCATGATCGGGCGACCAATAACGCTTGAAACCCTCAGACCAATCAGGGCCGCTAGTCCCGCGACCACAAAGGCTACGATGATGGTGATCCAGAGCTGCTGATCAGCTACGGCTGTGACCGCGTTGCTGGGACTGAGCACCACATATGTCCAGGGGAGGATGCTGGTCTTATAGCTGACTACCTGGTAGTTCTGACTCTGTCCACTACTCGTCAGGTCAAGTGTAAATCTGTTCGGCGAGGCCGTGCTCCTGACTGCACTTGCTAGCGTCGGGTTGCTCTCGACCGGGACATTGCCGCCCTCTCCATACCAGTTTTCAGTCAGGATTTGCTGATTGATAGTCTCAGGCATCGACTCAACCGCCGTGAAGAGATCGGGCGCATCGCTATTTGTATCGGCGATCCGCACCCCGTTTTCATCGAAAATGAATGAGCTGCCGCTGCTTTTGATCCCCCGATCGCTTTTGACGATATCCTCGATATAGTCGAGGTAGAGCGAGGCACGGAGAAAGCCCACGAGCGGCCGCGTTGGGACGCCGTTGATATAGATCGGTGAGTAGACATCTATGAATGCTCTTTTGGTTGCGGGATCGCGGTAGACGGGGGAATAGAAGGCCAGGCCGGTTTTATCGTTGGTTACCTGTTGTGCTTGATGATCAGGGACAAGAGATTGTCCATACTGATGGGGTTGGATCGTGGTAGGGTAGGCGAGCGCTGGAAGAGCTTTGGGAGTAAAGAGCATCCAGACAATGTAGCGTTTATCGCGAAATTCGCCGGCAGCCAGTGCGTAGCCGGCGTGTTGTGCGCCGCTGAGATCCTGGGTGCGGACGGCATCGGGTTCGGCCATAAAGCTCTGCACGCTGCCGACCTGACTGAGCGTTTCGGCGTCGAGCAGTCGTTCGGTGAGATAGGCATTAATCGCCTGTGTGCGTGTAGTGGCGTCGGTGACCATAGTCTGGTTTGCTTCGTCGATGAGGTCGGGGCGGGAGCTAAAGTATTCAGTGATACTTACAGTGAGGAGGAGTGGCAGGACCGCGGCAAGTATGAGAATAAACGAAAGGCGGAAGCCGAGGGGTAGTCTGTGGCTGCGGCGTGGTGGGGAAGTTTGTTCTGACATGAAAGAAAACCATCCTTTAAAGTTGGACGACACCTGCGCGTTCGAGGTCCTGGAAAAGCCGGAGAGCTTCGCCGGGTTCGAGGGTCATCAGACGGATTAAATCTTTAAGCATGCGTTGCCCATCGACGAGTAAAAAGAGCCGTCTATGAGTACGCGACAGGCCGATCTGTTCGATCAAGCGTATACCATCCTCTAGTTGGCGGGTGCGGTATGGAATGGCGAGCCAGGGAGTATTCGCCGTATAGGCGGCGAACTTCCCGGTTGTCGGCGTAGTCAGAGAGGATGGCGGGCGGAGCGAACGTGGTGCTGGCTCACGCAGCGGCATCGTTTGTGAATTCCTCTGTACCGATGTTACTGGTGAAGTAGCTGAGTGGCCAGCGGTAATATTTCCTGCTGTGGGCTGTGGAGGCTTGAAAGCTGGCAATTGTGTAGTTGGTTGGTTCGCGGAGAAAGCAAAACGACAGCGTCCCCAAAACCGGAGGGTACGTAAAGCCTCGGCCCCCTGTTGATGGTTGGTGCGTGCCTGTGTAATCTGTCCCTGGACAAAGGTGATCGCTGCCTGTTCAAACGTAGAACCCTCGTCGCGTTCCACTATCAGGAGGCCAGTTTTGTGGCCTAATTGAAGGACTTGAATGATGTTTGCCAGTCGATCAGTCTCCGTTTTTTGCTGCTGTGACATACGTTCTCACTCCGCCGTGAAAAGCCAGTACTTTTGTTCTAAACATAAGGAGTATTGCTGTACCTTCTTATCGCCCTGAGCGGGGTAAGCATATCACACCGTGCATTTTCTGACAAAGGTAAGGGCAAAATCTAGGAGATTTGCCTTAGAGTTGGTTG
>DAOTTJ010000307.1:0-4540 GCA_034437695.1 Ktedonobacteraceae bacterium | reverse complement strand
GCGATACGTCGCCCGCAAATTCTTTGAATTCGCCACGTCTGTCACCTTTGATCATGAAGCGGCTTTGCAGCCGCTCACTACTAAATGAAACGCTTTCTGTTATAGTATACCATCAATATCCACCCTGGAACGCCACTCATTCGTCGCTAGTGAAAGCGGCTGAACCTGCATTGACTATACTTCAGGTACCTCGGCCGCGTCACCGATTTCGGCAGTTGTATCAACTATCTCGATCTCGTCACTAACCTCGGCAGTTGTATCAACTATCTCGATCTCGTCACTGATCTCGACGATCTCGCTGTCATCGCTTGCCTCGGAGAGTACTTCAACTACCTCGTCGTCCTTTTCTTCATCATCTGGATCAGGGTCGGTGGTCAGTTCAATCAAACGTGAGATAGCCTTCTCGCGCTGCAAGCTCGACGCAATGCTTCTGATCTGTGACTCTGTCTGCGGAAGGTTCTGGCCAATCTGCGCGTAGACCCGGAAAAGCGCCTCAATCTCGTCAGGCGTGACCGTAATCTCTTCTTGCTTGATAAATGCCTCGATGACCAGTTGCTGCCGGATTTGCTTCTCGGCCTCGGGCTTGAGCGTCTCCATATACTCGGCTTCGGTCTGTTTGGTCAACATAAGATATTGTTCAAGGGACATGCGTTGCTGTTCCAGAACGTGACCCATCTGGTGGACCATTTGGTGGGCCTCTTCATCGATCAGGACCGGGTGAACGGTCAATGTCGCCTGCTCAACTACTCCCTTGAGCACCTGTTCACGCAGGTCATCCCGGATCTTGCGTTTCTTGTCGTTTAACAACCGATCGCTGACATTTTTGCGCAGATCTTCGAGCGTCTGAGACTCTCCGTTGCTCACCTCAAGGGCGAAGGCATCGTCAAGCTCAGGTAACTCTTTCATTTCAATCTTATACAGTGTCACATCGTAGTTAGCAGTCTTCCCAGCCAGCTTCTCATTCGTATAGTCGGTCGGAATGGTGGTGCTGAACGTTTTGCTCTCACCTACCTGCATGCCAACCAGCTCTTCATCCATACCAGTAAACAGCCCATGGCGCTCGTCGGTTAACTCGAAAGGGTTATTCTTTAGATCCGATACCGTCTGTTCCTCGGCGACCAGCTTCAGATCCATCGTCAGACGATCTTTGATCTGCGCAGGACGCTCAACTTCGTGCCATTCAGCCTTGCGTTCGCGCTGGCTCTCGATCTCTTTTTCTACTTCTTCCGAGGTAATCATTGCTTCGGGTCGCTCAAAGTGGAGAGCACTTAAATCGCCCAGGTCGACTGGTGAGAAGATCGGCACTTTCAGACTGAAGTGATAGGGTTGACCCATCTCCAGCACTGGCGCATCCACCTCAGGCGGCGTGAGCGGAACGATCTGGTGATCTTTTAATACATCCTGATACGTCGCGTTCATTAATTCATCAAGACCCTCTTGATAAATATATTCTCTTCCGAGCTTGCGCTCCAAAAGCGAACGTGGGGCTTTCCCCGGTCGGAAGCCCTTTATATCAACTTTTTGTACAAGTTTGCGATACGCCTTTTCAGAAGCTTTTTCTAGCTCTTCCCAGGAGAAATCTACATTCACGACTGCCTCACTGCTTGGCAGTGTTTCAACCGAAACCTTCACGACTTTAACGGCAGTCCCACAGCGATTGTTGTGAGAGAGAATGCCGCCCTCCTTGTATTTGTTTACCCCAGAAAGGGGGAACATTTTTGTAGCTGGGGAATGCTCAAACCCCTCCTGTTACCTGGTACGTTGAACGCACTATGATGATACTTCTGCAAGCAAGGTACGCTGGAACGCGTCTCTCTCCGTACAGCATGTTCTTTCTTTATTCTATTCGAAAGGCAGGGTATGTTGGAAAGCGCCAGGATGTGAAAACCCTACTTACCAACTGAGCAAGTGGGCGGTGAGAGACTCGAACTCTCACGACTTGAGGTCAGCAGATCCTAAGTCTGCCCTGTCTACCAGTTTCAGCAACCGCCCGCGATTGGAAATAAGAGATAAAGAACCCTCACCTCAGGATGATACATCACGCTACTTATAGCTGTCAAGCAAGTTTTTCGTGTAACCGACCTTTGGGCTATCTCTTCCTCCCATCAACTCGCTCACCTTCGCGCCAACAGCTTGTTTGCGTGGCACTTTATGCAAATGGTAGAATGGAAATGAGGACGATGGCTGCGCCTTGTGCCACTTGATACGTAGTTTCCCATAGATACATTCCAGGACCGTGTGAGTTATGCAATACAACAGTACGCCTCCTTCCTTCGCTGTCGAGCTGGTAGGACCCGAGGCTTATATCAATCGCGAGTTAAGCTGGATTGAATTTAATCGCAGAGTTTTTAAAGAGGCCCGCGACCTCCGACATCCTTTATTGGAGCGTGTAAAATTTCTCTCTATCTTTGACAATAACCTGGATGAATTTATTATGATTCGTCTGGCGGGACTCAAAGATCAGTCGGTTGCACATGTAACAAGTCTCAGTCCCGATGGATTGACGGGCGAACAACAGCTGGAGGCCGTGCGCAGCGAGTTGGACACCTTATTGCCCGAGACTCGTCAATACTGGCGCAATGAGCTTCAACCTGCGCTTGCCCAGGAGAGTATTCATGTTCTGGACTATGAGCAGCTTAATACTGTGCAGCGCATCGCCATTCAGACCTACTTTGAAAATGAAATCTTTCCCGTTTTGACTCCCCTGGCGGTCGATCCCGCCCATCCATTTCCGCACATCTCTAACCGCAGTCTGAATCTGGCGGTGATGATTACCGACGCAGTCCACGGCGAGCGCCCTGCGCGTGTCAAAGTGCCGCCTACCTTGCCTCGGCTGATCCCTGTTCCATTGGCCGATGCACAGAGTGGGAAAAGGGCTTTCGTCTGGATCGAACAGGTGATTTCTGCACATCTGGGTATGCTTTTTCCCGGCTTTGATGTCTGGGAATCGTATCCTTTTCGCGTGTTGCGCGACGCCGATATCGAGCTGCGCGAGGACGATTCTTCTGATCTGTTGGAGAGCATCGAACAGAGTTTACGCGAACGTCGCTTCGGCTCGGTGGTCGATCTGGCGGTAAACCCTTCTATGCCGCAGCGTATCCGCGATCTCCTGCTGGAAAATCTCGAGTTGACCCAGGATGATCTGACCGTCATCGACGGTCCGCTCGGTCTGGCCGATCTGATGGAACTGGCAAAGATTGAGCGCTCGGACCTCAAGTATCCGGGCTTTGTGCCGCGCATTGCCCCCGAGATTCTCAAGGGCCAGGATATCTTTCAGGCGATCCGCCAGCGCGATCAGCTTTTGCACCATCCCTACGAGAGCTTTGATATGGTGGTCGAGTTTTTACGAGCCGCCGCGCACGATCCTCAGGTCTTGGCGATCAAGCAGACGCTCTATCGCGTTGGCTCAAATTCGCCGATCGTTGAGTTGTTGCAGGAGGCTGTGGAGAATGGCAAGCAGGTGGCGGTGCTGGTGGAATTGAAGGCGCGGTTTGATGAAGAGAATAATATCGAGTGGGCCAGGGCGCTGGAACGAGCCGGAGTACACGTTGTCCACGGACTGATCGGTCTCAAGACGCATACTAAGCTGGCCCTGGTCGTGCGCCGCGAAGCCGATGGACTGCGCCGCTATGCGCACTTTGGCACCGGCAATTATAACGCCGGAACCGCACGCCTCTACGAGGATCTTGGCCTGCTCACCTGTCGCTCCGATCTGTGCGCGGACGCATCGGCCCTCTTCAATTTGCTTACTGGCTATTCGCGGCAGAGCGTGTATCGCAAGCTGCTGGTGGCACCCATCGGATTGCGTGGCAGCATGATCGAGCGTATTGAGCGCGAGATAGTGTCCCACCAGAAATACGGCAATGGTCAGTTGATCTTTAAAATGAACGCGCTGGTAGATCCGCAGGTGATTACTGCGCTATATCGTGCATCGCAGGCAGGGGTGCAGATCGATCTGCTTGTGCGCGGCATCTGCTGTCTGCGACCTGGGGTGCCTGGACTGAGCGAGACGATCCGCGTACGCAGTCTGGTCGGACGTTTTCTTGAGCACAGTCGTGCCTACTATTTTCGCAATGGTGGTAGTGAAGAGATTTTACTTGGGAGTGCAGATATGATGCAGCGCAACCTGGACGGGCGGATTGAGACGATCTTTGCCATCGATGATCCCGTCTTGCGCCTCAGTCTGCGTGATAATCTCCTGAAGCGTATGCTGGCTGATACAGTCAATGCACGTGAGTTGCAGCCCGATGGTAGTTACACACGTGTCTTACCCGATCCAGGCGATCCACCTTTCGACTCGCAGGCCTGGTTTATTCGTCATCCGCAGCTTGCCCCCGAACTGAGCATTGTGCCGGGACCCTCGGTCAATACGAATACTGGCGACTAGTCCGGCTATTCTGTTCCATTTCGTCTATTGAAGCGGTTGACATATTCCGCGAGATCAACCAGAAGCGCCCAGGACCAGCCATGACCGGTCCTGGGCGCTTTTGTTCTGTGCGCTCCTCTGGTTCTCGTTCTGACACAATCGCCGCAGAACCTC
>DAOTTJ010000306.1:0-8011 GCA_034437695.1 Ktedonobacteraceae bacterium | reverse complement strand
GCCCGCGAGGGATGGCGGGTCTTCAAAGTATATTTTGACAATCATAGATGAATAAAACATGCCCGCAGTGCATGCACTGAAGCGAGAGCAGCGGCAACGTGTACTCTAAAAAAGAGAACAGCTCGCGCGTCTCTCTCTAGAGTACTTCATACATTTGAAGCAAAAAGCAAGCACGCGGAGTTTAGTAGGAGATTTTGATGGCCAGTACACATTATGATGTTGCGGTTATTGGTGCCGGACCTGGTGGTTACGTCGCGGCGATTCGTGCAGCGCAGCTTGGTGCCAGTGTGGCGATTGTCGAGAAGCAGTACATGGGTGGCACGTGTTTAAACGTGGGTTGTATTCCTTCGAAAGCCATGTTGCACGTAGCGGAGACCTTGCATCATCTCGCGAACCTGGAGGAACTGGGCATTCACCTATCCGAGACGCCCACCTTTGACATGGCGAAAGCGACAATCTTTAAAGACAAAGTAGTCAAGCGTATGACCAGCGGGGTAAGCTCGTTAATGAAGGCCAACAATATCGAGGTCTTTGATGGTTTGGGGACAGTGGACGCCTCGCGCAAGGTGACTGTGGCGAAGAACGACGGTTCGAGTGTTCAGTTTAGCGCCGACAAAGTTATTCTGGCGACTGGTTCGGTGCCTTTGATCCCGCCGTTTCCGGGCGTCGATGGCAAGAACGTCATCAATAGTGACACCTGCTGGAATATGACCAGCACGCCTGAGAGTTTGATCTGCGTGGGTGGAGGAGTGATCGGGATCGAACTGGCCTGCATGTTCAGCGCGTTGGGGACCAAAGTGACGGTGGTAGAGATGTTGCCGAACGTGCTGGCTCCTGTTGACGAAGAGGTGCGCAAGTTGCTAGTGCGTATCCTGAGCAAACGTGGTATCGAGATAGTGACCGAGACAAAGGTCGAATCGATTGCTGACGATGGCAAATACAAGCGAGTAGTGGCCAGCACCCAGAAGGGTGAGCAGAGCTTTAGTGGTCAGTACGTCCTGATTGCGGTCAGCCGACGTGCCAACACCAGTGGCCTGGAGAAGCTGATCGAGCAGGGGATGGTGATGGATCGTGGGCGTGTGCAGGTGAACGAGAAGATGGAGACTAACCTGACGGGTATTTATGCTATTGGTGACCTGGTGCATGGAGCCGGGTTGGCGCACGTGGCCTCGATGGAAGGGGAAGTCGCGGCCGACAACGCGCAGGGACACGCGGCAAAAATCGATTATGCCGTGGTACCCAATCCCATCTACACCTTCCCGGAAGTCGCCTCGGTTGGTTTGACCGAAGCGCAGGCCAGAGAGCAGTACCCGGATGCGAAAGTCGAGCGTTTCCCCTGGGTAGCGATTGGCAAAGCGGTAGCGATTGGCGACACCGAAGGGTTCACCAAAGTCATCACCGGCAAATATGGCGAGATCCTGGGGGCGCACATCATTGGTCCAGACGCGACCAACCTGATCAGCGAATTCTCAGTTGCAATGCGCGGTGAGTTGACCACCGATGAGATTATCGAGACCATCCACCCGCACCCCACGCTCAGCGAAGGTCTGCGCGAAGCAGTGCTAGCCGTTGAGGGTCGGCCGGTCCATATCGGACCTAAAAAGCAACTGGCGCGGACTCGTTAAGGGGTGGGAAGGTTTCCGCTGGAGGTGGGGGTCAGAAGAAGCGAGAGCCAGGGGATGCAAGAATAGACTTCTTGCATCCCCTGGCTCTTCATTGTGTGAGGGATGAGTAGTTGATTAGCCGCGGCTGCGAGCCAGCTCGCGATCGCGGGTCTCGCGGCTGCGTCCGCTGGGGGGGCGCAGGCGTTCGTCGCGGTCGATGCGCCAGAGGCCGAGTTCGCCGCGCTCCCAGATCACCAGCAGCATACTTGCATTGAAAATCGAGGAGTAGGTACCGCTGAAGATACCGATCAGCAGAGCGAACGTAAAGGTACGGATACTTTCGCCGCCGAAGAGAGTCAGAGCGCTCAGCGTAAAGAGCACCGTCAGGGAGGTGTTCAGTGAGCGCGACATCGTCTGGATCAGGCTAGCATTGACAATCTGCTCGAAGCTCTCCGAAGAGCGATGCTGCATATTCTCGCGGATGCGGTCGAAGACCACAATCGTATCGTGGACCGAGAAACCGACCACCGTTAGGAGGGCAGTGATGAACAGTGCATCGACCTGGATATGGAGGGTCCAGCCCAGGATCGAGAAGACGCCGAGAACCACCAGCACATCGTGCAGCAGAGCGACGATTGCGCAGGCTCCGTAGCGCCAGGGTTTCTGGACCCTGCGGAAGGCGAACCAGACGTAGAGCAGGATCAAAACCGAAGCTGCTAGCACGGCCAGGAACGAGTTGCGGATAGTATCGCCGGCCACCGAGCCAGAAACCGAAGAGTTATCCAGCGTCGCCAGATAGTTACCCGTATGATCGATAAACGTTCCCTGGATAAGATTGATTGTCGAAGTTGTCGTCGTCGTCGTTGTCAGGATATTGAGCGTATCGGTGGTTGAGCCGACGACTATAGTGGCAATCTTGACCGGAATATTGGCTGGATTGCTCGCGGTCGCATTTGGATTAGTCGTCGTCGTAGCGGTAGCGACAGGTGTAGCAGTCGCGGAGGGCGTACTACTGACAGTCGCAGTTGTTTTAGGTGTAGCGGTAGCGACAGGCGTAGAGGTCACCGTTGCCGTCGAGTGGACAGTCGTAGGTGTGGGGGTTGTTGTTATCGTTGTCGCGGCCTTCGAGGGATCGGTCGTATCCGGCAACTTGTTTAACAGCCCTTGAATATCGCCACTTTTGAGTGCGCCCTTTGTGCTGGTAATCGTGATCAGGGCGGCCTTGACCGCCTTACCGCCGCTTGTCACCGAGATATGATCGAGCGTATACGTAGCGTTGCTCGAATACTTATTTTTCAGATCAGTCTGAATAGTGGCCCAGACGCTGGAGTCGACATCGGTATTCAGGCGGACCCAGGCCGTTTGATTGCCTGGTGTCGAGTTGCTGCCGATATTGACCTGGACATCTTTTAAGCCAATCTGTTCAAGCAGATTGATGATTGGTTGTGTCTGAGTAATATGTTGGGCGGGACGAAACTCCAGCGTACTGCCGCCAGCAAAGTCGATCCCGACATCGAGTCCCTTAAAGATCAGTGAGAGCGTACCTGGGAGGATCACTATCAACGAAATGATCAAGAAGAGATAACGTTTGCCTACGAGGTTAAACACGGCTTTCTCCTACTACAGCGTTTTCTTCCGCGGCTGCGCTGGTAGTTCGCGAGATTCTTCTGGCCGAAGCAATAGCTCCGGGGGGGAGACCGAAGAGTGCGGGATGGTTCATGACGCCAGTTGGTACCAGAAGGTTCAGGAACGTGCGTGTGACCACAACGGCGGTGAACATACTGATCGCGACGCCCAGGAAAAGAGTAGTAGCGAACCCGACGATCAGAGTAGCGCCGAAGTTACTGCCAAAGAAGTAGAGCACACAGCAGGTCAGCATAGTCGAAATGTTGGAGTCGCGGATCGAGTTCCAGGCGCGTTTCCAACCGATATCGATCGCCGAAGAGAGTAAGCGACCTGCGCGTAGTTCTTCTTTCACGCGTTCAAAGATCAGCACATTGGCGTCGACCGCCATACCGATAGAGAGAATAAAGCCAGCGATACCGGCCAGTGAGAGCGTGACGCCGATAAGTTTATAGACAGCGAAGGTGAACAGAGCGTAGACCATCAAAGCCACGTCGGCCAGAATGCCGGGTAGGCGATAGTAGAGCAACATAAAGAGCACAACGATGCTCAGGCCAATGATAGCGGCGATCACGCTTTTGCGGATCGAGTCGGCACCAAGCGTTGCGCCGACGGTCTCCTGGCTGACCACACTAAAGGAGATGGGGAGCGCACCGTATTTAAGCTCAGTGACGATATTTTGTGCGGCTTGCTGGGTGAAACTTCCTGTAATCACGCCCTGGCCGCTGATTGCGCTCTGAATGACCGCGGACTGGATCACAACCTTATCGAGTGTGATAGTCATATACTCATTGACATTTTTTTGTGTGAAAGAATAGAAACTCGCTGCCGAGCCGCCTTTCATCGCGAAATCGATCTGCGGACGCCCAGTCTCGTCGGTACCGACGTAGAGCTTGCTGGAGTCCAGATCAGCACCAGTGAACGGTGCTTTATTATTGGGATTGTACTGGGCAAACTGAGTGGGATCGAAGGCAGTGCCGACCTGGACAGGGGTGCTACCCGTGGCCCAGAATTCCAGGACGCCGCTTTTGAGGAGCGAATTGACCGCTGCTTGTTGGTCGCCACTATTAAAGCCGGGCAATTCAACGAGGATGCCGGGCAGGCCCTCGACCTGCTGGCCGCGAATGCTAGCCTCGGTTACACCCAGACCGCCGCCGACGCGTTGCGCGATCTGATTTTCGGCTGCGCCGACATTGCTTTGCAGGTCGGCTGCGCTGATATTTTTATCGTAGCCGGTTGGTTTGAGCAACACGCGCAAGCCGCCCTGAAGGTCGAGACCGAGATTAACCTTCAAAGGATTGCTAATGCCCAGAAAGGGAATTTGCAGGCCTGGATTATTCGGCCACACAACGTAGCCCGCGGCTGCGGCCAGGAGGATGATGAATAAGAGGAGTGATGTTCCTCGACGCATAGATGTTTCCCCTCACTAAATAGTTCTCTACATCGCGCCAGAACTGCTCGTTTGCCGACGGGGAAATGTATCTCTGTCAGGCTCCAGCCGCTCGCTACTTCTTCTTAAAGCAAGAGGTTTGCTCTGGCTGATATTTTCACGCAGTATAGCATAGTTGCTCTGGCTTGCCTATCCTGGCTAGCAATTGGTACACGGAACTATGACTTTGGTCATAGCAGAAGATAGATCCTTTGGGACTCCCCTCTGCGAGAAATTTCGACATATTCTCTTTTCCAGGATACATAATGCGTCCCACTTCTTTAATGTCTCGCTTTCTCCTCCTTGACAAAATAATTGCAATATGCTATATCTAATTATAGCATATTGTCATAATCGACGAACGACGAAATGACCATAGGGTGAGGAGCAAAAGAAATATGGTACAAGAACTTTAGGACATGTAAAAGCCGCAGAGTAAAGTGCTACAACTTTCACGAGCAGCGTCCGTAGTCTATGGTAGAACTAAGATCTTCGTTTTTTCTTCAGGGAAAGTACTGTGACGGCTTTCTAGCAGTGACGCAAGGCCGGTTATCTCTCCCTTGATGGCATCTATCCCCTGGTGGGTAATCTTTCTGCATTGATGCGTTTTTTTATCTGGACACGGTGGAAATTTTTGTTTTTTCTGATAGGTCAGTTTGGTAAAAGGAGCTTGTTAAACAATGGAGGAAAACACTATTCTGGAGAGCCAGCATCGGCAGCCCGAGGCGACGATTTCTGCACTGAGCGGAGAGCGTCATGTAGTGATGGATGTGCGTGATATTACGAAAGTGCTGCCGCTGGGGCGCGAACACATAGACATTCTTAAAGGTATCAGTTTTACAATTACCAATGGAGAATTTGTCTCGATAGTTGGACCTTCGGGATCGGGCAAGAGTACATTGCTGGGGATTATTGCTGGTCTGGATAATCCCACGACCGGGGAGGTTTTGATCGACGGGGTCAACATTACGACGATGGGCGAGGGCAAGTTAGCCACTGTGCGTAACAGCAAGATAGGCATGGTTTTCCAGGCCTTTAACCTGATCCCCACCTTGACGGCTCAGGAGAACGTCGAGATCCCGCTCTATGTGGGCAAGCACAAGGGATCGCCGGCCACGCGGGCGAAAGAGCTGCTCAACCTAGTTGGTCTTTCGCATCGGCTCACTCATCGTCCCAATCAGCTCTCTGGTGGTGAGCAGCAGCGTGTAGCGATTGCGCGTTCGCTGGCGACTGATCCGGCTTTTGTGATTGCCGACGAGCCGACAGGGAATTTGGATGCTAAGAATGGTGATAACGTCTTGCAGTTGATTGCCTATCTGCGTGCTCAGACGGGCAAGACATTTATCATTGCCACGCACGACCCCGTTGTTGCCTCGCATGCTGACCGCTCTATTCGCATCGTTGATGGTCGGATTGCCTCGATCGATGAGACCGGTGGGAGGATCACCCAGTGAAAACGTCGATGTATTTCAACTACACCACGCGCTCCTTATTACGCGGTGGTCAGCGTACAGTGCTGGCTTTTTTCTGCGTTGGTGTAGGTGTGATGGCGATTGTGGCTTTGCAGCTTGTGGGTTTGATGGTAAACAATGCCCTGACTGCGAACGTGCGCGATGCCAATGGTGGTGACATCAACGTGTCCGCTGGCGTGGGTGCGAGGTCGTTTACTGCGACCGACCTGACCTACTTTGACCAGCTCAAAGCTGCGGGTAAGATTACCAACTACACCGCACTAAACAGTTTGAGCGGCTCATTTAGCACGACCAGCACGTTGGGCAGCACTTTTAGCGTCCTGCTGGTTAACCCCGCTTCGTTCCCGCTGGTGGCTCAGCCGGTCTTTACGAATCCCTCTGGTGGTACAATCGCTTCGGCGTTGACCGGCAATGGAGTCATTATCGATCAGCAGGCGGCTAATACCTTTCACAAACACGTCGGTGATACGGTGGCGGTGCATGCGATAGAGATCAACCAGAACACCGCGGTGTTGACGGTCAAAATCAACGCAATAGTCACTGATACAGGTGTGCTGGCGCAGAGTAGCAGTACCCTGTTGATGGCGCAGGCGTACTTTCAGCAGTCCGAGCCTCAGGTTGGGGTTACATACAGCACGATTGAGATCACGACTGCCAGTGATGCGCAGACCACTGCGGTTGCGCAGGAGTTGCGCAGTCACTACCCTCTGGCCACGGTTCAGACGGTGGCTGATGCGCTCAAGTCGACGCAGGCATTGAGCGACAATATCAAGCAATTTCTGGAGATTGCGGGTCTGCTGGCGCTATTGATTGGTGGTGTTGGCATCGTCAATACGATGCAAGTGCTGCTCTCGCGGCGCAAGATCGAGATTGCCATGCTCAAAACGACCGGTTACAGGCGTGGAGATCTCTACTTGCTCTTTGGTCTGGAGGCTGGTCTGCTCGGCTTTGGTGGTGGAGTGCTTGGATCGGCGGCAGCGATCGGAGTCAGTGACATCGTGCGTATAGTTGTCTCGCAGGTGTTTAGCATCGACATCCCGTTTCTGCTCAGTTGGTCGATCATTGGCGGGGGAGTGCTGATTGGCCTCTTCACCGCGTTGATCTTTGGTCTGCTGCCTATCGTGCAGTCGGCGAATATTCGCCCGTTGAACGTCATTCGTGAAATGCCGGACACGCGAAGCGTGGGCAGCGTAGGTCTGACCATCGGCTTGTTGTTGATCCTCACGGTCTTGTTCTGTATTATGGCGGTGGTTATTCTCAACAACGTCACGCTGGCGATAGGTGCAGTCTATGGCTCGTTTGTCTTCCTGATCTTACTTAGCCTTTTCTTTGCCCTGGTGGCCTGGATTGTAAGCAAGTTGCCCGTGCCTGAGCGTTTTAGTGCGGGGTTTCTCGCGCTCTTGATCGGTTGTGGAGTGATTGCCGCCCTACTGACGCTGGCCCTCCCGGCTTTTGGGTATCTCTTGCTGGGTTTGACGGTGCTGGGTTTCCTCATCGTGCTCATGCCGCTCTCGTGGAAATCCAATACCAAGATGGCCTTGCGCAATATTGGTCGGCAGCGTGCGCGAACGACGACCACCCTGCTGGCCCTGTTTGTTGGCATCTTCACGATCGGACTAGTCCTGGTGTTAGGTCAGAACGTGCGTGATCTACTTAATACCGCGATTGCCAACAGCCTGGATTACAACGTATTGACGGCGGCCAACGGACCTGGCAGCGACGCCTTACAGGCGCAGATTAACAGCCTGCCTGGTATGCAAAAGTATGATATACGCTATAGCGTCAACATGGCTCCACAGAGCGTCGATGGCCAGAGTCTGAGCGATCTTTTGCGCGGGGCGCAGCAGTATCCTGGGGCAGCGGACCTGGGTCGTATCGGTGTG
>DAOTTJ010000305.1:0-11202 GCA_034437695.1 Ktedonobacteraceae bacterium | reverse complement strand
CCGCAGGTATCCCGTGTCGGTGGGCAGCCGGGATAGTTACTCCTAAGACCCGCTGCATTGCCATTGTGTGGCTGCAATCGCCCCAATCATGGAAGAAACGACAGGTACAATTCCACTCACCGTTATTATAGTGAGTGGTGTGAACATCATTTTCACCCTGGAACGTCGCCTCGAAGCGAGCAAATTGAATACGTTCGGGTTCTTCAGCGTAGCGTTTTGCTTTAGCGATTTTGTTAATCATGCTTGAATTCACTGTCGATGTTCTCCTTGATATCTAGAAACCACTCCGCGACCACAATGGTAACTCTTCTACGCATATATACGCCGGGACAGGCGGTCGTTGGCCTGTCTCATTGCGGGACGCCCTCCTTTCTCGCCAGAAGATACTGGTGTCTGCGTGAGCAGGCGGATTGGCTCAGGGAAAAATGAAGAATAGTCGATGAGCCCGCAGAGATTCTGCATATGGTGTGAGCAATAAAAAAACACCAGAAGGCGACCTGCTCCCAGTGTTTACTTGTTCTTTGGCTACGCGAACCGTCGTTGATATGAGCAACGCTGCTCGCGGTAATGTTGAAGTTAAATCCATAGACACCTACCTTGAGTGATCTGTGATTTTCTTCCGTCCGCTAGTTTTATCTGTGAGTGCCATTATACCATATCCCTTGCCAAAAATCTACTGCCGACGCGTATATTCAGACAATTCAATGTATAGTACCTCTTGTGAAAGGCTCGTATTAGTGCTATGAAGTAACGTGTGATTGTTGCGTGGCTCACACTTGGGATATGACTCACCTCATTGCTTGCTGGCGATTTTCAGCTTATACTCACTGCATAGTTATCTTGTGGATCAATTCATCCGATGTGTGATAGAAAATAAGTAGTTAAATGAATCTATGTATGGAGGTTTTCCATGAAGCAATTACTTGAGTTTCAATTGAAGCGACTGATGCAGATGGCATTAGGTATGGCTCTGATTGGTGTGCTTGTCAGTGCGTGTTCGCTGACGAGTGCAAGTTCTACTGCGACGCCTGTGGTTAGTTCGCAGGGTGTGACGCCTTTGCCGGGGAGTTCGCATAGTGTGGGTGAGAAGCCCCCGGCGCTTGGTGCGTTGGTGGGAGGGGTGCCTTTGCCACAGAACCAGATCAGGCAGCTCACCTTTGATCTGCTTTATAATGATGCGGCGATGGAGCAGGATGTAGCGCAGATGTATACACCGGGTTCGGCCACGTATCGTCAGTTTCTCACGCCTGCACAGATTGTCCAGCGCTATGGGGAGTCGGACGCGCAGATCGACGTGGTGAGGAGTTGGTTGACCAGCAACGGCTATACCATTGTAGGTATTGATGCGATGCACCAGGGTATTACCGTGCAGGCCCCGGTGAGTGCGATTGAGAAGAGTCTGGGTATTCAGTGGGAGAGTTTTCCGCCGAGTGGTCCAATGAGCAATCTGGCTCGTCATTTTATCATGCAGATTGGCACGCCGACCATCAAGGGACAGGCGGCAGGTCTGGTCCAGGCTGTGTTGGGTTTAGAGACATATGCACTGCCTATTTTCAAGCCTCCATTTAGTTTGGCGCGTGGAGCGACGAGTCAGCACAGTGTGAACTGTACGGGTTATGGAGCAAATCAGAGTTTGACGCGTAGCAACCTCTCGTCGGTTTACCAGGTCAATACGCTCTATGGGCAGGGTTATCAGGGGCAGGGTATGACGATTGGGGTGGCCGAGTTTGACGAGCCTTATGATATCAACGATGTGAATAACTATGCGCAGTGTGCGAACGGAAAATTGCCGCACATTCAGAATGTTCAGGTTGACAGTGCGGTGGCGGCTGGTTCGGGTGAGGGTGAGGCTGCGCTTGATCTGGAATTAATCGCGGGACAGGCTCCGCAGGCGCAGATCCTCGATTATATCGATGGGTCGAACAATGGGGCGATCTCATTTGCGCAACAGCTTATCGACGTGTTTAATCAGGTAGCCAGTGATCGGCGGGTGCAGGTGTTGAGTGTGAGCTATGGGACTGGTGATGGTCAGATGACGCAGAGTGAGCAGGATGCGGTGAACAATTCGCTGCGTAACCTGGCGGCGGAGGGTATCTCAGTCTTTGTCAGCAGTGGTGACTGTGGTGCCTATAGTCAGCGTTTGCAGCATATCGCGATGGTTTCTTTCCCGGCGAGTGCGCCCTATGCTATCGCGGTTGGTGGAACGCACTTGCAGGTGACCTCGTCCAACACGCGAGCCAGTGAGGATGTCTGGGGGGACGATGATGGAGCGCCTTACTGTCAGAACGAATGGGGGAGTGGTGGTGGTGTGAGCCAGAACACCGACTTCAAGCGTCCGAGCTGGCAGAGTGGTACGGGTGTGGATAACCAGTACGATGGTTTGACCAGTGCGGTTTTCACCGCCAACCTGACGCCTGTGCAGGCTCCGAATGGTCTGCGCCAGGTACCTGATGTCGCGGCTGCGGCTTATCCAAACCTTTCCATCTACTTCCAGGGTTCCTGGATGGATGTTGGTGGGACGAGTGCGGCGGCCCCGATCTGGGCGGCGGGAGCGTTGCTGGTTGACCAGGGGTTGCAGAGTCATAGTAAGTCGCTTCTGGGTGGTGTGCCGACGTTCTATACGCTTGCCAATCATCACGGTAGCTTGCAGCCGTACACGGATATTACGAGTGGGAACAACCTTTTCTATCCGGCGACGCGTGGTTGGGATTATTCTACCGGCTGGGGTGCGCCGAATTTCAATCAGATTTTAATGCTTGAACTTCAGTAGGGGGAGTCGGCGCTGAGATCGCGCTCCACGTTGGGGGTATAAAGAGAGAGCTGAGTATGGAGGCAACCGCCTTTGTGCTCAGCTCTCTCTGTGTTGCCAATGATGTGTTGTGCCTGACATCGCTTATGCGTCAGATAGAGTTGTCTGATTTCTACAATAGGTGATAAATGCCAGCGTGGCTATGAAATCGTGTGGATCTGCACGCTGGCGACTGGACACCGCCGGGTCCGGGCGTCCGTTCCACGCGCGATCGATGAGTCCCTGCCAGCAAGGATCGAGGTTTGCCTTTGCCCACGTGGCTCCTGCCAGCTTGGAGCCGGGGCGTCCCCTATGGAGGTCGTGGAGCATGCGGCAGTAGTTTAAAGTGATGAAGCCTTGATAGAAACGATTGTTGTAGGGAGCGGGATCACTCAGAATCTCTTGTCCCCAGTCATGAATGGTGGCCAGGATATGTCTACGCAGTGTTTCGACGGAGATTGGATCGACCAGCAGGGCAGGCGCGGGGCCTGCGAGAATGATCCCATGTTCACGGATCACCGATCGAACGAGCGCGGTATTGCAGTGAGTGGATTGGATAAGCGAGTTGCTCCCATGATCGAGATACCAGAGCAGTTTGTTGCTAGAAGCAGTGTCTCGCAGGACTTTGCGAGGGAAGTAAGAGCCTTCCAGGTGCTGCGCCCACGGGATATCGAGGTCGTAGATACGTTGGTGTACTTCCTGTAGGCCGTGAACCTCGGCCTCAGCAAGCTCATCTGCAATTACAACGATAAAGTCAACATCGCTATGGAGGTCGAAATCGCCCAGCGCGAACGAACCCTGGAGGTAGGTGGCCACAAAATTGGCGTTCAGGACCGTGCGGACGCTAGCGACGAGATCCTGTAAAACGTGATTGAGTTGTGGATAGGGTGTTGGGAATAGTTGCTGCATGTTTCCACTCTAAACCCATTATTTAACTTCACCGACAGTTAGCCCAGGGTTTCCAGATGTTCGATCAGCAGACGCGAGGCTTCCTGGGTCCCGACGCAGTGGGCGAGCTGTTCATGACAGAGATGGAGATGTTCGAGGCGTGCGGTAATAAAGTCGTGTTGTGCGTTTCCCAGCGCGAGTCCTGTTAGGGCTTCTTTGGCTGCGCTGTACTCCAGGTCGATCTGTCGGAGTAACCGGGCAATTTCACTTTGTCCCATGAAAGCTTCTCCTTTGCCTGGTGCGCGACTTTCTGCCGGAGTGAGATGCGGCCAGGGTACCGATGATATGTATAGGTGGTGAGTTGGTCTATGCTTTACAATAGCATATGCTTATCAACTATGCAAGCCAGAGGCTTGCGACCCCAGGGTTTTGAGATCGGGTTGTGAGCGTGGAGGCGGCGGCTTTCACGCTCACAACCCGATCCTTTGTCAGGAGGGGCCATACGTCGAGCATTCCATAGCTTAGAGCTTTCCATCTGCGCAAGCCTCATGGGGCTTGGGAGACGCTGTTGGCGAATGCATCGCGCTTCTTTTGTGTCGAGAAAAGGTCTAGCGCTGGCAAGTCCAGCATTCTTTCTCGTGTTGAGGGTCTCTGGTGGTGAGCCAGTTGTGGATGCGATAGCATCGAATGCGTATAACGTGCAGCGTTTCCGCTGTACGCTCTTCTGCACTGCTCGTCTGAATGGCGGTTGGTGTTGGATCTTGGTCACTCTGATGAGCTATGTTGCTGATGTAGCTCGACCGTTCAAGTCCGGTGGGAACTGTGTTTTGCGCAAATGCGCCCAGTGTAAAGATTGACAGGATGAATACCAAATTGAGGGCGATAGCCACGCCAAATTTTGTCATGGGGACCATATGCTTCTCCTTTCGCTGTTGTATTTCGTTCTAGTTGCTTTGTACTCACGTTTGAGCTGGCGAGTGTGTTAACATGCTGAGTATTGTGCCTAGCTCTCTTCATTTCCGTGCTCTGCACGTAGTCCAGCACTCTTAGTTCAACTATAGTTATTGTTTAAAACCGAGCCATTGATGTCAAAGGAGGTTTGGCGATCAGCTCAATTAGTCCATAGGTAGTAGTACTCTGCGCGGGAGGCGAGCCGGTTGAGTCATTGCTTTGATCTTGAACTGAAGGGCAGCCAGTCGAGGTGGAGGCGCTAGTGAGGGTGCCGAGGTAGCTGTAGGAGGCGTTATAGGCTGACGAAGGTGTTTGGCGTGCGAACCAGGCAAAGAGGGCCTCGTCCTGGAGGGTGTGGTTGTTGAGGGTAAAGACAGTGCCGACCAGTGGATCGCCGACTTCAAGGACATCCTGGCAGCCGTACTGTGGCTGGTTGGGGACACTCCAGGTTGGGACGATATTATTGCCATAGGGGTCGTCGAGCCATTCGGCCAGCTCGTGGCTGAGTGCGCCTTCATCGGTAAAGCCGCGAAAGAGGTACTGGTCATAGATAGAGGCCCAGATGTAGGTTTGCGAGCCTGAAGAGCCAGTGGCGCTATGATAGCCGCCAACGCCATTTTCCAGGATCACATCGTTCGTCAGAAAGATGACTAACTCGTTGGGGGAGGTCTTATAGGTGGTCAGGAGGGCCTGCATCTTTGTGTCCCACCAGTGAAGGTTGCTGATATTACCGTAGGCGTGGTTATTTACCAGAATCGTGCTACCGTGTTTGGCGGAGACAGTGATAGTATAGGGGAGAGCGATAGTGGGGGTGGCCAGCAGGACATGGTAGTCTGGATTGGTGGTATGGACCACATTCCAGAAGGATGCCCTTTGTATAGCGTCGGTATACTGGGTAGTTCCGGTTGCAAAGCTGGCGTTCTGGAAAAGCGGCGAAGCGAGGACTCCACTCACCTGGCTGGAGCCGCTATACAGCGCGTGGTCGATAAGCACATTGATCGGTACAATCAGGACCGGGATCGACGCTGTCTGGGATAAGCTGGCTGGATTAGTCCCTACCATTGTGTAGGAGTAACTGAGGCCATTGTCTATAAAGGTCGAGGTCCACGTTGTGAGCGTATTATCTGTTGATGCCTTTGTGCCGTCGATTGAATGAGCGGGCAGGAGTGTAAAGCGTGGGTCGAAGCGTGAGTGGATAGTTGCCGCGTCTCCGTGCGAGAAGACGTTGAGAAGGACGATCAGCGCTATGAGTGGGGCCAGGCTGGCCGAAAATATGCTGCGAGTAGTCAATGTAGAAACTCTTTCCAGTACAGGCGTGGTGGGAGCGGGAGGGAGAGAGTCAGGCAAGGTGCTGTCAATTACCCCTCTGTGCTTCATCACTGTTTACTTTCTTTCTATTGCTACCACCAGTGTACCTGTCGGGTCGGTATGTGAAACGACCTGCGTTGCTGGCGAGTACCTTGAAAGGTAGAGATAAAGCAGAGGGTCAGGAAAAAGTTTTTAGGTGGGCGATACACGCAAAAATTGGATAGCCTGGAAAGGCTATCCAATTTTTGGCGATCCCGAGAGGGATTGAACCTCCGGCCTACAGATCCGCAATCTGTCGCTCTATCCACTGAGCTACGGGATCAAACATGCAGAAGACACATTTGTTGTCTCTGTGGAACAGAGTATAGCAGTTTATGCGCAATCTGTCAAGCCCCTGATTAGAGATTTGCGGGGCTATAGAATGCTCCGCAAGCCAGAGGCTTGCGACCCCCCCCACAGGGTTGTGGGATCGGGTTGCGAGCGTAGGGCCGCGGCCCACGCTCGCAACCCGATCCGTTATTCAGAGGGGGAGGGGGCCACACGCCGAGGATGAAACAGCCCTGAGAGATTTGTGGGACTCCTCGTTTGTAGATATATCGATTTGAAAAATATCGATAAGCGGGTAAAAATGAAAGCACGCCACCCGCGAACATCGGCTCTTGCGTTAAAAGGGAACTCTCAAGAGCAAAAATGTTTTTGCCAGAACGTCCAAAATGTTCTGCACTTGCGGGGTGGCATGCGTCTACATTACCTGCAATTCATCACAAACCCAACAGCGACCTCCCTATGCCAGGCTGTTGATCACTTCCTGGGCGCGAGTTAGAGCCTCACGCCGCACATAGTAGTAGGCCCAGAGGCCTTTCTTTCGGCAGTCCACCAGTCCGGCATCGCGCAGGATACGCAGGTGATGTGAAATCGTGGGCTGCTCCAATGTGAAGCTTTCAACAATCTCGAAGACGCATACTTCCCCTTCATAGCGACTGAGCAAGCTCAAAATGCGCAGGCGCGTAGGATCTGCGAGGGCTTTCAGCAGGCGGGCCTGACTGACTGCCTCGTCTTCCGTGAGTGTAGGTACGAATTTAGGAACAACGCTCACGGAAGCCGTGGTTGGTCCAGAACGATGTTGTAATACGCCAGTGACGGCGGTATTAGCGGTTGTTGTTCGAGTTGAACTTATCTGATTCATGGATGTCATTATTTTCTCCTTACCATCTTCCCATCCGGTATAGTTGCTAGCGATTGGGTCTCTGGGGAGGACCTACATTTATTATACAAAAGCATCCAAATTTAGGGGCTAGGCGTATGCCGATTGGTACTTTTTGACGTTTGTAAAGCTATTGTACATAGCGATGTAGTGGTTGTTTGTTTTCTTTTGTTCGCGGTGCGAAATCTCCCAGCCATAGTGCTCTGCCAAGCTTCTTGTGATGTGTCGCCTGCGGCGACGAAGAGGGGGGAGGAAGGCTGGGGCGCAGCCACATACTCCAGTCAAGAGGTTGCCCCCTTGCATTCCTACTGTGTGGTCAAGCTTCGCTTAACAGAGCACTCTAGCGAAGCGAAGCTTGCCCCCTAAAGAGGAAAAGGTCTTTCGCCTGCGGCGAAGGGCCTCTGAAAAAACCTCTAGTACACATGTAAAGGTGCTTCGCCGCGGGCGAAGCACCTTTACAAAATCTCTGCCTGTAAGATGTTGACTCTACGGGTGGTTATTATTCGGTTTTGTTGTGGGTTCTGATCTGGAGTGCGAGTTCGCGCAGTTGCTTCTCTTCGACGGGAGAGGGGGCGTTCATGAGCAGGTCGATAGCGCTCTGTGTTTTGGGGAATGCGATGACTTCGCGAATGCTCTCTTCGTCGGCGAGGAGCATGATCAGGCGGTCGATGCCGAGGGCGATGCCGCCGTGGGGGGGAGCGCCGTATTCGAAGGCTTCGAGCATATGGCCGAACTGTTCCTGGATCTGTTCGTCGCTCATTTTCATGAGCGAGAAGACCTTGTGCTGTAGCGAGGCGACGTTGATGCGGACGCTGCCGCCACCAATTTCGTAGCCATTACAGATGATATCGTACTGTTTGGCGCGGATATTGAGTGGGTCGCTATCGAGGCGTGAGATGTGGTCTTCGTCCATGCCGGAGAAGGGGTTGTGTTCGGCGTCGTAGCGCTGTGCCTCCTCGTCGTAGTGGAAGAGCGGGAAGTCCACGACCCAGCAGAGGGCCATTTTGTTGGGGTCGATCAATTTCAGGCGTTCGGCCAGTTTGACGCGCAAGCGGAAGAGGACATCGTTGGTGACTTTTGGGCTATCGGCGACGAAGAGCAGGAGGTCGCCCGGCTCACCGGCCAGACGTTGGACGATGGCCTGCACCTCGCTGGGGGACATAAATTTGCTGAGCGGAGATTTGATTTCGCCAGCGCTATTGAGGGCCAGAGAGACCAGACCGCGCGCTCCGAGTTGACGGGCAAACTCAGTCAGTTCTTCGACCTCTTTGCGGCTGTAGTGACCTGCGCCAGGGACGCGTAGACCTTTGACCATTCCCTGAGTGGCAAGTGTTTGTTGGAAGACGCCAAAGTTGCCGGCTGCGGCCAGGTCTGAGATCGCCACCAGGGGGAGTTCAAAGCGTAGATCGGGATGGTCGGTGCCATAGCGGTCCATCGCGTCCTTATAGCTCAGGTGTGGGAAGGGCGTTTGTTTGATGCTTTTGCTGGTCGTTTGTGCGATCAGCGTAATCAGCATCTCCTCGATCAGCTTCATCACGTCCTGTTCTGAGACGAAGGACATCTCCACATCGAGCTGAGTAAACTCGGGTTGGCGGTCGGAGCGCTGGTCTTCGTCGCGGAAGCAGCGAGCGATCTGGAAGTAGCGGTCAAGCCCGGCGACCATCAATAGCTGTTTCAGTTGTTGTGGTGACTGTGGGAGGGCATAGAACTTTCCTTCATAGAGGCGACTGGGGACGAGGTAGTCGCGAGCGCCCTCGGGGGTACTTTTCATCAAGATGGGAGTTTCTATTTCGAGAAAGCCTAGTTCGTCGAGAAAGTCGCGCATCAATTTCACCACGCGGTGGCGAAGAATGATATTGTCGCGCATATGTGGACGGCGCAGGTCCAGATAGCGATATTTCAGGCGCAGAGCTTCCTCGGCGGTGACGGTATCGCTGATCAGGAAGGGAGTTGTGCGGGCGGGATTGAGCGTTGTGATGTTTGTGGCGGTGACCTCAATCTCGCCGGTACTCAGATTGGGGTTTTCTGTGCCGGCCAGGCGGTGGACGACGGTTCCCTGGACCTGTATAACGTATTCTGTGCGTAGTTCTGTGGCCACGCGGTGGGCCTCGGGAGAACGTTCGGGGTCGCAGATAACCTGTGTCAGGCCGTAGCGATCGCGTATATCCAGGAAGATCAGGCCGCCGTGGTCGCGCCGCCGGTTGACCCAGCCGGCCAGGGAGACCTCCTGCCCGATGTTGTTACTATGCAATTCGCCGCATGTATGTGTGCGGTAGTGTACCTCAAAACCCACGATTTCAAGCTCCTGTTCTCTAATTTGGTTTTACCTATGAAGTTTAGTCCTGACATAAGAGATGGACCAGAGTCATGCTCTGGTCCATCTTGTCCATAAAGACCTGCGGTGGTCAGGTGACGAAGCGTTACGATGCGCAGGCCTGATTGGGGTCAGTGCTGACGGTTACCAGATTGGCGTTAGCCGTATTGGATGTGCTCAGACCCAGGATATTGATATTGCTCCCGCTCGGATTGATGGCCACGCTTTTGACGGTATTCAACGCAGTAAGCGAGACATATTGTTTGACGAGACTGAGCGTGACGTTATTATTGGAAGTACTCGTCGTAGAAGGAGGCGGGCTGCCGGGTCCGCTGCTGAAGGCAGGTAGAAGGATAATCATATTGAGCACGCGATGGTTGGCCGGGTCGCCAATAAAGAGATGAGTCTGGTTATCGCTTTCGACTGTGCCGGCGCTCATCAGTGGTGGATTCGCTGTTGTTGGAGGGGAGATAGTCAGAGAACTACTTCCCTTCTGGCTAGTTGGCGTCGTTGTTGGGACGGCAGTACTGGCGTTAAAGTTTTGAGCGCCAGTGGTCAGTGGTGCGTTAAGTGGTGTATTGAGCAGAACTGGTGTAAGCGGAGTTGAGAGCGACTGGCTATGGATCTGAGAACTCCAGACCTCGCCATCGGAGAGCAAGAAAAAGAGTTGATTAGGGAAGGCGGTGATGCCAATCACATTTTCCGTCACCGAGATGGCAGAGGTAGTCGCGGACGGGCCGAACGTATTTTTGGTAGTATCCACGCTATAGCTCAGGATAGAGACCGTATTGGGATTAGTTTTTGAAGAGAGAGCCACATAGACATTGCTCTCCCAGGCCGTAATAAAGTCGGGAGCGTTGCCGTTAGCCAGCAGAGAGGCGTCGATCGACTGGGATTTGGCGTCGCTGAGAATGCCTTTGGCGTCTGGCGTGAGCAAGTCGAGAGTATAGCTGGAAGGTGTATTGTTGGTCAGGTGTTCACTCAGGGCGAAGAGTTTGCCACTGCTTTTTGCGGCGTTGGAGCTGGCGAAGCTCAGAACGCGCACGCCAGTGGCAGGGAAGGAAGACGCGCTCATGCTGTATTGAGTGCCGCTAGAGTTGAGCTGGTAGATAATGCCGTCCTGGCCGAGCGCGTAGTAGAGTGTATTGCCGTTGCCCTGGATCAGGGTGATGGTTTGTGCCTGCGTGTTGGTGGCATTTGGGACCAGACTGCTGGGTGTGGTATTGGTGCAGGGGACAGGGACAATTTTCGCGTCTGTATTATAGATCGTAATCGCCGACTTTGTTTCAGTGACGAGCTGGCCTTGCAGCGTATTCAGGCGTGTCGTCTGGTCGGGACTCAGTGTGCCATTTTTCACGCTTTGCAACTGTTGTTGCGCGTTAGATAGCAGCTGGAGCGCCTGCGCCGGGTTGCTGCTCACCTCGCTATTGGCGCGATTGAGCGATTGAGAGGCAGCATTCAGAGTCTGGTTAATGCTGGCTGTCTGGTTGGTATGAATAAAATAATAGACACCGCTGCCGCCTGCGACCAACAAGAGGAGGAGGAGGAGGACCAGGGTGGGATAGAAAAGGCGGCCGCGACTTGGGCGGTGGGCGGCGCTGGGTTGGCTGTTTGCGGGACTTTCTGAGGAAGCCAGTGATCCGCTTGTGTTATACGGAAAGGGGCTGCCAGGGATGAGCATTTCGCTATTGCGCGGAGAGGTATTCATCCCGGTGGAAACCTGCTGAGCGAAGAGTCTGGCTGTATCAG
>DAOTTJ010000304.1:0-6501 GCA_034437695.1 Ktedonobacteraceae bacterium | reverse complement strand
CGTCGTGGAACGAGATATCGAGGACCTGTAGATGGTCGTAGAGCTTATTACGCAGATCGTAGGCGATATCGTTAGAGAGAGCCTGCGAGAGGTAGCCCTGTTCATAGGCAAAGACGCCGCGCAGTGTGCTGGTGAGCAGGATCGCGCCAGTTGCCAGCAGAAGCGTACTGATCTGTCCGTGCTGGAGACCAGTATCGATCACCCATGCGAGCAGCCAGGGAATAATTAAAGCGAACCCGGTGGCGAATCCCAGACTGAGGATAGAGCCGAGGGTAGCAACCCAGTGGGGGCGTAGGAGAGCCATAATACGAATGTAGATACGTAGATGTGTCTTCCAAGTTTTCGATACAGAGCGTGTTTGAAGCGAGCTGGCATGTGAAAGATCCACCCCAAAATCCTTTCTAAGCACATCGGTCCCGACATATATCGCATAAGCCAGAGAAAGAGCCAGGTCTGACGGAACAGACGTGCTCTCTTCTGCTTATGTAGCGACAAAGACTGGTAGTAGTCGATCCGGGATACGGCTGTGCAATCAAGAAAAGAGGCCATAAAGTAGGCGAAACGAGGTCCGCGAACCGGAAAGAAGGCCTGACATACTCCAAGTATATCATCTTTTGCGACAGCACTGCTGAAATGTCGTCCTTGAAGCTCCTCTAGCCTGGCTCTGCATACGCGCTGACACCACTGTGCAGAGGCTGAGTTGGACGCGGGATTCTAACCTGAGATGGGACGTTCTACGTGGGGCATGTGACTGACCAGACACTTTTCGCAGGCGTTTCTGGCTACCTTGCCTATACATAGTATACCATCGCTCACCAAATCCCACTTTCAAGGGAGAGTGGCGCAACGAATAAGCCAGCAGAGTCCTGGCATATGAAACAACTCGGATGTGTTAAAATAGCAATCACTGATACAGTATGCACATCTAAACACCAAAGGATACATATGTCTTTGCCGATAAAACACGGTTTGATCGAACGTCGAGGCCTGGACGCCAGCGAAATCAGCGAGATTCAAAGGCTTGCCCAGCTTTGTAACGAACACGAAGCGCTCGACCTCAAGCTCAACTGGAGTATCCTGCGTGAGCGCCCTGTGGACCAGCTCAACGACTTTCTCTACTACGCCGACGATGGGCAGCTTGTAGGTTTTCTGGCTCTCTTCAGTTTTCAGACCCAGGAAGGCGAGATCAGCGGCATGGTTCATCCTGCCTATCGCCAGCGCGGCATCTTTCGTACGCTCTTCGAGGCGGTCTGTCGGGAAGCTCGCAGCCGGGGCATACTCACGCTCCTGCTGATCGTTGAACCGGCTTCACCTGCTGGTCAGATCGTTGTCCGCCATCTAGCTACCACCTACGACCACAGCGAATACAAGATGGTCCTTGAAGAGCCGCGTCTGCCCACTACGCTCAGCAAAAGCCTGCAATTCCGCGCAGCCTGTCCCGAGGATACCCACGTTCTGTCGCATATTACCGCACAGGCTTTTAATCTCTCGGAGGACGACGTAAACTGGTACACCGCATCAACCCTCACCCAGGCGAACCGCCGTTACTACGTTGGCGACGTAGACGGGGTTGTTGTAGGTAAGATAGATGTCGGCCTCTCCGAAGAATCGGCGCTCATCTTTGGTTTTGCCGTCGCGCCCGAACACCAGAGCCAGGGTTACGGACGCCAGATCCTCGCGTCCACCGTCCAGGAGATTTTCAACAGCGGACAGTGCAACATCTGGCTCGAAGTCAGCACCGAGAACAGACAGGCGCTTGCGCTCTACCAGTCGTGTGGGTTCAAAGAGACCGGCAGCTACGACTACTACCGTTTTCCACTCAAGAACGCATAGAAGCATGCTTCTATAGACAGGGCGACGCGATTTTGAGACGTTACCGCAACAGGCTGAGACAATCAAGATCGCGTACGGCACTCAGGAGACATTGCAGTTTTGGCCACCAGTAGTCACGCTTAGAGCCGTTGGTTTGGTCCCAGACGGCCACGTGCAAAAAGACCATAATCATCAAGCGATAATCTTCCCAAAGCTGATCCCAGGTGTAATTTGTTATATCATGTGCATGAAGCGTCGCTAGATAGCGGCGTAGCAGAGTTTCCTCGCGCTTGTTTTCCTGGCGCTGAGCAGGGGTCCAGAAAGAGGCGCACAGCATGACGAGATCAAATGCGCCCATGCCTGCGTGCGGAAGTTGCCAGTCCATCATATAGACTATCCCGGCTCCGTCTATACGCGGCACCAGGAAATTTGCCAGATAGGCATCGGTATGTAGAAAGGTCAACTGGTGGTGCGTGAGAAAGCGCTTTGCGAAGTAGCGTTTCCAGGCTCCAGGCAGCAAACGAAGCACCTCGCTGATATCGTCGACGACATCCTGGGGCAACCAATGGTTCTCTGCGGCCAGACAAGACTGCCAATTCTGATTGAGCCACTGGCAATAGTCACGAAAATGCTCTTCATCCTGAAAGTCAGAATCTAGTTCCATCGGATACGTACCTAATTGTGGATCTTCCCACCACGTTGCGTGAAACGTTGCCAGGGTTGTGACGATCTGGTGCAACGTTGTCTCAGCGGGCATAGCTTCGTGCTGGAGCTGCTGTTGGCGGGTTATGGGAATGTGATGGGTTGCACTGAGATCCTGGAGCAGCAACACAGAGTCTCCTGTCGGCTTATCATATATAGCCGCAATATGTGGGATAATCATAGGCACCCGTTGTGTATGCTGGGCGATAAGCCGATAGAAGGCGACCTCACTACGCCCGGCTTCTCTTCCCCAATCGGTCGGCACATTCTTCTTGATCACGAGTTCTGCTGGCATCTGTGGTATCGCATCCGGTGAATAGCTCACTTTAAGATGTTGGACATGTGAATTAAAAGCCGCGTTTTCGGTTGTTTGGACCTCAATAACGCTGCCCTGTTGGAGCGCTTTTGCTTGATAGAGTAGCTCAGTAAGTGCATCAGGTGCCATATACATTATCCTTTATAGCTCTCGACAACGCTCAGGAGAGTGCGATCTCCCTATCCTCTTCTCGATGGATTATGCTATCTCAGCAGTTATTATACTTCCTACCAATAAGAGGCACGCGTTTTTCTGCGATAGACTGCTAGACCGATAGGTCGATGGCTTTGGCCTCGTACTGTTTGCGGTGCTCGGCGCAGAGCCAGAGCAGATTGCCCTCGGGGGTGGGTACCTTTTTCAGGCCACCCCAGGTCTGGCTTTTATCGGCCTGTGTGAGGTAGGCATGGAGCGCACGCAGCGCCGAGCCGGTCAGTTGCGCCTGATTGCTGTGAGCTGCTGGGCGGCCTATCTCGAACTGTTCGGTCGAGAAATCGATCTCGGCTAGGTCCTCTGTCATCTTCTCAAGCAGATCGACATAGGCGTCGAGATTGTCCATCTCTACCTTGTCGAGGATTGCGCCCAGCGTGTGACCCAGAGGGACACCGTATTTCAAGAAGGTAATCACATATTTCAGCCACGGCGCGACGCTCACCCACCACTCTCTGGGCATGCGCAGCTTGTAGCCTTCGCCCACACAGTGCGGAGCTGATGGATGTTGGCAGAGCAGTTGAAGCTGATAGGTTTCGCCAAACCATTTTTGTGGATTAAAGAAGCGCGTGTTTTGCCGGAGCAGGAGGAAGGTGCTGGGACACTCGGCTTCGAGCTTCTTCATCTCAAAGTTCCACAGGCGGCAAAAGTTGCGCACTATCAACTCCGACTGACTATCCAGGCGTTGGAGCAACTGCTCGTCGTTCCTTTGCAGCGTGGCTATCTGACGCAAGGCTTTTTGCTGGCCCTCCCTGATCTCCTCGATCACCTGGCGGTCGGTACTCATATGAATCCCATAGAGCAATTGCAGCACGGGTATGGCCTCAAAGGAGGTCGGACACTCGATTGTCGGCCTTTTAGCCTCGTAGCGCCGCAGCAGGTCTTCCTCGTAGCGATAGAACTCCTTGCACGGCTGGTTCGGTTTGCTTTGCCAGTAGCAGGTGCAGGGGACGAGTCGGCGCACGCTCAGACCCTCGAAGCGGGCCAGAATGAGGTCCAGCGTGTCCTTGAGGATGGTAAAGAACGTGTGCGGCTGCACGCCCCAGACGACCAGGCGTAGTTCGCGCAGCATTGGATTGAGTTCGGCGCGGGCAAAGTGGTCGCGATACTCCAGGATGACCCCCTCGCGCCAGTGCTGATGGCGCGTATAGCGGTGGGTGCGCACAATAAACCAGCTCATGATGCCTGCCGGAACAAAGTCGAAGCGATAGATCATCTCGACCTGCATCTGGGTGGGCAGCGGAACTTTTGGCCAGGGCGGCAGATTGTCTGGTGGCTGGTGCGGCAACAACTGCGGGATCAGACTTTGACTGGCCGGAGTGCCTGGTAGGTCGTTCTCTAGCTGATAGCTCAGATCAAAGTTTTCCATCAGGCGCAAGAAGATCGGATAGAGGAACGACTCGTAGGGCTGGCCGCGCTCATCGGTAGCCCAGATCCGCGCCAGGTTGGTATGAACGAGCACGCCGCCCGCATCCTTTGTCTGCTCGTCCTCCAGAACCAGGCTGATAGCTTTGGTCACCCAGTTGGGTTTAAGGATCACCAGGTTGGCGAGCAGGTGATCTTCGCGAAAGTAGAGGATCTTGCCGAGATCGTGCAGGTAGCTGCCCAGACTGCCGCTGGCAAGCTGACCCTCGACCTTGCGGCTAGAGCAGATGCGCATATAGCGGCGGGCCTCGATATGGTGCTCTTTGCGGCGCATCAAGGACTGCTCGACATTGACCCACTTCCGGGGCCAGGGCTGGCCCATTAGCGGGAGTGCGGCTGCTTGCTGTATCAGTGCAGTGCGTAAGTCGCTCAGGCTGCTCAGGTCTTTGTTGCTGACGCTAAAGTTACCGACGAGCTGAGGGTAGGCCTGCTGGTACAGTTGGTAGTTCAGATCGGGCGCACGTTCGTCTGTATGTGTGGCGACGAGAAAGACCGGAGAATCGGGGGCTAGTGCTTTGATCGTATCGAGCCAGAAGTTGAGTCGACCTCCCTCGGCCCCGATGCGTGCATTCCAGACGACCAGGTAGAGCGAACGCTTGGTCAGGAAAAACTGGTGGGTCGCGTGATAGATGTGCTGGCCGCCGAAGTCCCAGGTATTGAGCACCAACTCGGTCGCGGGCAGAGTGGGATGAGGCATATGGAGATGATTGACATCGATCCCGTGGCTAGTTTCTAGATTTGCGTCGAACGACTCCATGCGCAGTGCACGCAACAGCGAAGTCTTGCCCGCCGCACCCTCGCCCACCACCAGCAGCTTCGATTCGTAGCGCACAACGCTATCCTGCTCCAACTCGCACAAGAAGTCCTTTATAGCCTGTGTGCCAAGCGCGACAACTTCAGGCGGTGGGACTAATAAGTTCGGGTTATCGTCCAGGTCCAGTCTGGCGAGGTTCTGCAATAAGCCTAATTTCAATGGCACTTGCGTTAACTGATTGTCACTTACATCTAGTTCTTGAAGAGAGTGGAGTTGGGAGATGTTGGGAGGGAGGGAGGACAACTGGTTGTTATCGAGCCAGAGCGATTGGAGATTGGAGAGTTGGGAGATGTCGGGAGGGAGGAAGGACAACTGGTTGTTGCTGAGAGAGAGAAATTGAAGAGAGTTGAGTTGAGCGAACTCGGGAGGGAAGAAAGTCAACTGGTTGGCATCGAGCCAGAGTTTTTGAAGGGAGGAGAGTTGAGCGAACTCAGGAGGGAGGTGCGTCAACTGGTTGGTATCGAGGGAGAGAGATTGAAGAGAGGAGAGTTGAGCGATCTCAGGAGGGAGGAAGGATAACTGGTTAGTATCGAGCCAGAGTCCTTGAAGAGAGTTGAGTTGGCCGATCTCAGGAGGGAGGAAAGTCAACTGGTTGGTATCGAGCCAGAGTTCTTGAAGAGAGGAGAGTTGGCCGATCTCAGGAGGGAGGAAGGACAACTGGTTGTTGCTGAGAGAGAGAAATTGAAGAGAGTTGAGTTGGCCGATCTCAGGAGGGAGGAAAGTCAACTGGTTAGTATCGAGATCGAGAGATTGAAGAGAGTTGAGTTGGCCGATCTCAGGAGGGAGGAGAGTCAACTGGTTGGTGGAGAGGTAGAGAGATTGAAGAGAGGAGAGTTGGGCGATTTCAGGAGGGAGCAAGGACAACTGGTTGTTCATGAGAGAGAGAGATTGAAGAGAGTTGAGTTGAGCGAACTCGGGAGGGAGGAAAGTCAACTGGTTGTTCCTGAGATCGAGAGATTGAAGAGAGTTGAGTTGGCCGATCTCAGGAGGGAGGAGAGTCAACTGGTTGTTCATGAGAGAGAGAGATTGAAGAGAGTTGAGTTGAGCGATGTCAGGAGGGAGGAGAGTCAACTGGTTGTTGGAGAGGTTGAGAGATTGAAGAGAGGAGAGTTGAGCGATTTCAGGAGGGAGCAGGGACAACTGGTTGTTCATGAGAGAGAGAGATTGAAGAGAGTTGAGTTGAGCGATCTCAGCAGGGAGGAGAGTCAACTGGTTGTTGCTGAGA
>DAOTTJ010000303.1:0-20369 GCA_034437695.1 Ktedonobacteraceae bacterium | reverse complement strand
ACAAGAACAATATAGTAGATAGGACATAAAACATATTTTACATCCAAACGCAAAAAACAGGATAGAGGCTTGATTTGTATATCTACACGTGCAGAACTGTGCGATGCTTGTTGATCAACTAGTGGTTAATACGTAGAGGGGTTACAGAGGCGCAGCAATTATTCACTCGCTTCCGCATGTATTTTGGGCCAGGAGTCTCTCTTTATCTCCATGCTATTTATTTTGTATATATGCCTATTGACATTGTTCATATATATACATAAAATAATTACTAGTTGTTTTTGTTTTATTTACATTATATTTGGAGATACGTCATATAGCGTTCCAGGCAAGATCTGACCAATTGAAACAATCAATCCGGCCGATCAGCACCCCATTGGTAACCTGAATAGCAGCGTATCACTATGTTTCCAGTCGAAAAGTGCTGATGGAACTATAAAAAGAAGAGTGACGGATAAATCAGTCAAAGTATAAAAAGGAGAATATGATGGAAGAACTACCTCGGTTCTTTGATATTTGTATCGTTTGCGCACTACACAAGGAAGCCAACGCAGTTGTTGATGAGTTTTCCAAGCGTTGCAGCACCTCATTTAGTGAAGCATATCATGGCCTCGATCGCTATGAGTATCGGTATGCCACAATCTATAACAAGGACAAGGAACCTCTAACCGTTCTGGTCACCTGGCTACCAGAGATAGGGCCAGTTGCAACAGCTTCCGTGGTCAGATCTCTTCTTCAGCAATTTCATCCACGTTTTGTAGCGATGGCAGGCATCTGTGCTGGAGACCAAAGCAAAGTCCAACTTGGCGACCTCATCGTTGCTAGTGCTGCATATCATTACGAAGAAGGTATGATGACAAGCGAGCCGGAAGGACACCAGCCCGCCACACATACATTTGGCCCACCAGATCAGATACTCCAATACACCCAAGGATTTACTGACTGGGAAAAGCCCGCGATAGAAATGCAAGAGCAATTCCTAAAAAAACAGGACGCCCAGGCAGTTGGCCTTCCTCAGCGGTTCGTTGCGGTGATGGCCTCTGGTATGGCTGTACGTGCAGATAATCCGTTTCCCTGGTTGCAACAAAAGCATAACCGCCACACCATTGCGCTGGATATGGAAGCAGCGAGCTTTTATACAGCACTGCGATCTTTTACTCATGCGCTTGTAGTTAAAGGAGTGTGTGACTATGCTAGTATGGAGAAAAACGATAGCTATCAGGACTATGCTGCTCGGATCTCGGCTGTATACTTGTTACATTTCATTCAAAAATATGTGACCAACAAAGTGATGCCACCACGAGATATATCAGCACAAGAGAAAGAAGCTAAACCATCTGGTATCTGGAATGTACCTTACCTTCGTAATCCACATTTTACTGGGCGCGACGAGTTGCTAAGTCAACTTGAACAACAACTCTCATCAGAGAACCATAATGATCCAACTGCTCGCCGAACTTCGCTGACACAACCACGAGCGATCAAGGGACTTGGTGGAATCGGCAAGACCCAGATAGCCATCGAATATGCATATCGCTCTCGCGACCTGGATAGGTATACTCACACTTTCTGGACAAATGCAGCGACGAAGGAAGCACTACTCACCAGTTTTATCGAACTGGCCGCACTGCTTCCTCCTGATTTCTCAGCGAAAGATGAGCCAGATCAGAGCAAGCTCGTGGAAGCGACCAAACGCTGGTTAGAGCAATGCCAACAATGCTGGTTGCTGATCTTTGATAACGCTGATGATATCTCTTTGATACGCAACTATCTGCCCCAACGAGGCAACGGATGCATTTTGCTAACTACACGTGCTGATGCAGTCGGTTCGCTGGCTACCTCTATCGAAGTAGAAACGATGGGATTCATCGAAGGCACACACCTTCTCCTTCGCCGCGCCCAACGTTTTGAGCAGGCTTCCGATGAAGCGATTAATCAAGCAGGAAATATTGTCGTGGCTCTCGATCATTTCCCGCTCGCCCTCGATCAGGCAGGAGCCTACATTGAAGAAACGGGTTGTAGTTTCGTTAGCTATCTTGAGATATATCAAGAGTCTCGTCAAGTACTGCTGGCCCAGCGAGGGATACCCGCGACCGAGTATCCTCACTCAGTCGCAACAACCTGGTCACTCTCGTTTCAAAAAATTCAGCAAGCTAACCCTGCGGCTACCGAACTCCTCCGCCTTTGTGCTTTTCTTGCCCCAGACCGTATCCCAGAAGATTTGATCAAAGAGGGCCATGTCTATTGGCCACCCTTGCTCCAACAAGCGGCTGCACAGTCTTTTACCTTTAATCAGATGATGGCTGAATTACTCAAATTTTCGTTGGTGAAACGCTTGACAGAAGGCCAAAGCTTCAGTATGCATCGTCTGGTCCAAGCGATACAGATGGATCGGATAGAACCAGAGTCGCAGCACCAATGGGCAGAAAGTGTTATTCGAGCTGTTAATAAGATTTTCCCAGAGAACCCTAAAGATGTAACCACCTGGCCTCAATGCGTACGCTATCTCGATCAAGCGCAGGTTTGCAATACACTGATAGAACATTACACACTATTGCTTAGCGAAGGGACAGATCTGCTGAATCGTGCTGGTTTCTATTTAGATAAACATGCCTCCTATCCCCTGGCTGAGCCATTATACCGCCAAGCTCTGGTAATACGTGAACAACAGTTACAATCACAATTGTCCGATACCGCTCTCAGTCTCAATAACCTGGCTGAACACTGGCGGGTCCAGGGTAAATATGACGAAGCTGAGCCGTTATATTACCGTGCACTGACTCTTTTTGAACAGGTAGACGCCGACCATCCACTCACAGCAGCTTGCCTCAATAACCTGGCTCTGCTCTACAACGCACAAGAGAAATATGAAAAAGCCGAGCCTTTGTTCCAGCGTGCTCTCGCCATCTGGGAAAAGCAGGGAGAGAGTATGCAGTTTAGTCTGGCTCTCTGCCTCAATAACCTGGCAAATCTATACTATGCACAAAAGGAATACGCGAAGGCCGAGCCTTTGTTCCAGCGTGCTCTCGCCATCTGGAAACAGGAGAAAGAAGCCATAAATCCCGATATGGCTCTCAGCATGAACAACCTGGCAGAGCTGTATACTGTACAAGGGAAGTATCAAGAAGCCGAGCCTTTGTTCCAGCAAGCCCTGGCCATTTTTGAACAGAGGTTGGGGCCAATGCATCCCAACACAGCCTATAGTCTAAACAACCTGGCTCGCCTCTATAGTCTACAGGAGAAATATGAAGAAGCCGAGCCATTATATCGACGAGCACTCACCATTTTTGAACAGATGTTAGAACCCACACATTTCGATACGGCAGGTTGCCTCAGCAACCTGGCACTCCTGTACTATACACAGGGAAAGTATAAGGAAGCGAAGGAGCTATTGAGGCGAGCCATTGTCATTTCTGAAAAGCAAGTGGGAGCCGAACATCCCTACACACAGAACCTCCAACAAGGCTATACCTCTCTGCTGAAAGCTATGGGAGACGCCGAGTAAACAACTAGTGTGGCAAGATGGCCCACGCTTGCAGGAAGCCTATCAAACCTTTACTGCTTATGAAGCGTCTTATATATCTGCCTGAGGAGGGGCAACGGTTGCGCGTTCTCCCCTCCTCAGTGTGCGGCTAGCGGCTGGCCCAGAGGAGGCCGCGCTGCATGATTGTCAGTACTTCGGGAACTGTGAAGTCGCTGTTGACGTGGCCCAGGGATGAGTAGAAGACGCGTCCCTGGCCCCAGCGCTTCTTCCAGACGACCGGCATGACGCAGCCTGTGGTCCACGCTTCGTGCTCACCTGTGAAGGTAGTGGTGGCCAGCACTTCATTCGATGGATCGACGTGCATATAGTATTGCTCGGAGTGCATCGCGAAGTCGGTCAGGCCAGCGACGATTGGATCAGCGGGCTGGCTGATATGCACGGTATAGTCGATAATTCCGCCTGGGTGCGCCACCCACTGACCTCCAACCATAAACTGGTATTCGGTGCTCTGGCGAAACGAATCGGCCATACAGCCATGCCAGCCGGCCAAACCACAGCCGGCCCTCACTGTGCGTAGCAGAGCCTTTTCCTGGGCCTCGGTGATAGTCCCCATCGTCCAGATCGGGACTATCAGGTCGAGACTGCTCATCGTCGCTTCGTCCAGGTAGATATCGAGGGTCGGCGCGACTGTGGTCCGATAGCCGTGCTCTTCCAGGAAAGGGGCAAAGAGTTTTGCGCCCTTCTCGGGTTCGTGGCCTTCCCAACCACCCCAGACCAGTAGTGCTGATTTCATGTTTTTTCCCTTTTTGCTAGACGAGAGATAGCCGCCATTAGCGTGGACTTTAGCAGAGGATCACCCTCTGCACTCCTGTTTTGCGTGTTTTGCCGGAGCCAAAACACGCAAAACATAATAAAAAGTTTGTTGGGAACACCCCAAACCCCGGTTACTGGCTGCTGCCCTTAACCATCCCGCTAAGTCCGCGCGTATAGAGGTAGCCACCCTTTTCTCGCAGCTTATTCGCTTACGGAGGGGAGCGGGAGGGGAGCCGGGCGCTCGCAGGTGCTTGTCAGGAGCACGGCTTGACCTGTGGTGGACGCGTCGTATAGGGCATGCATGGCGTCGAGCACGTGATAGGCCAGGGTGCCGCTGGCTCGCGGCGCACGTTGGGTATGTAGCGCCTCCGCGAGGTCGGCCAGACCTAGTCCGCGACTATTGGCTGTGTAGGGTCGCGTGATGGTTACCTCTTCCCAGGTATGAGTGCTCTGGCGATAGACGCGCACTGATCCGCCAAAGGTGTTGGGGTCTGGCACGCTGAGCGTTCCCGCGGTGCCGTAGATCTCCATAATCGGCATCTGCGTGGCCCAGACCGCGAAGCTGGTGGTGAGTGAGACGATCGCACCCTGCGCAAACTCAAGCACGCCCGCGACATGCGTAGGAACCTCGACCTGGATGGTCTGGCCAGCTCGCGGCTGACTGGTAATCGTGCGCACCGGCTCGGTGATACGTGCGAAGCCAGTGACGCTGCGGAGTGGACCGAGCAGAGCGACCAGTGCGGTCAGGTAGTAGGGTCCCATATCGAAGAGTGGACCTCCGCCTGCCTGATAGTAGAAAGCTGGATCGGGGTGCCAATGCTCATGACCGTGACAGAGCATGGCCGCGCTTCCCCCCAGGGGTCGCCCGATCACGCCTTCGTCGATCAACTGAATACACGTCTGGATGCCACCACCGAGAAACGTATCGGGTGCACCACCGAGCAGCAGTCCGCGCGTGCGTGCGAGTTCGAGCATTGCCAGTCCGTCTTCGCGCGTAATCGCCAGCGGCTTCTCGTTGTAGACCGATTTGCCGGCCTGAAGCGCGGCCAGAGCAACCTCCGCGTGCGCGTGTGGAATGGTCAGGTTGACCACCAGATCGATGGTGGAATCAGCCAGCAGTTCGGGGACGCTGTACGCCTGCAAATTGTATTGGGCCGCCCTGGCGCGGGCACGATCGCCGTCTATATCGGCACACGCCACAATATCCAGGCCGGCAAAGGTCTGGCCGATGCGTATATAAGTGTCGCTAATCGTCCCACAACCGATAATGCCGACCTTCGTCTGTGCTGTCATCGTTCTTTCTTTCTGCCCTGCCATGCTCCCAGGGAAAGGGAACACAGAATGGGCGCGTGTTCCTTCCTGTCTGCTTAGAGGGGACAGACCCACACGCCCACGCGCCCGGACAAGTATCTACATCTGACGCACCAGCGAGACAATCTGTCCCAACTGCCTGATGCTCTCCACGCCCGCCGGGTCAAGGGTCAGGATCAGGTGTGTCACGCCCGCCTCGGCGAAACGCTGGATCTGCTGCGCGATGCTCTCGGGCGACCCGCTCATCCCACGCTCTGACTTGCCACCCACCGCCAGGCGCACCTGACCGCCAGCCGTTAGCTCGACCTCGCGTCCCGAGGCGGCGCAGGCCTCGCGAAACGCCGCAACCCGCTCCTCCATCTCGGACGGATCGACGTGCCAGGCGGTGTTCCAGGCGTCGGCATAGCGGGCAGTCAGTCCGAGCATACGCGGACGATGACCCGCTATCAAGATGCGCGGCCCAGTCTGCGAAGGACCTCGTGGGCGCAAAACAGCATCGTTGACCTGGTAGTACTGACCCTGAAAATCCACGTGACCCTCGCGCAAGAGCGGCGCAATAATCTGGATCGCCTCTTCGAAGCGTCCGGCCAGGTGGTCAAAGGGATAGCCAAAGGCGTCGTACTCGGGCTTATGCCAGCCGGCTCCCAGACCCAGGATCAGGCGGCCAGCGCTGATCTCGTCGATCGTATCGGCCATCTTGGCCACCAGCGCAGGTGGACGAAAAGAGGTACAGACAACCATCGTTCCTAAATCGATCCGCGTGGTGTGCGCCGCCAGAGCGCTGAGCAGAGTAAATACCTCCCACACGCCTCGTTCTGGTCTCTCAGGAAAACGAAATATCAGGTGGTCACACAGCCAGAGCGAGTCAAGCCCGACCTCTTCGACCGCGTGAGCCATCTCGACCAGCTCGCTAAAGCGTGGCGTCCTGCCCTGTAAGCCCTCGTCTCCCGTATCTAGAAATAGACCTATCTTCATGCTCCCCACCGAACTTTGCTGGCTCATATACCAAACCTTTCTATGTAAACACACCTATGCAAGCGAGGACGCGCCCCCAGTCGGAGGCCTCCCTGCTTGCAAGCTACCTTCCATAGACTTATTGTATCACTCGTTCCTTCACGCTCTCCGTGAGAAACCGCCAGCCAGGCAGGAGCAGCGCATCCCGCAAAACCTGCCCCTAATGTGCGTGGGCCTCATCCGCTGTCGAGACAACCTTCTCAATCGTATCGAGCAGGTTGTCGAGATCAAATGGCTTGGGAATAAGCGCCGCAGGCACAAAGCCAGGCAACGGCGGAATCAGAGAGACCGCGCTCATCAAAATTAAAGGGATAGAGCGATAGCGATCCTCGAACTGCATCTTCTGACCCATCTCCCATCCACCCAGGACGGGCATCATTACATCGCACAAAACCACGTCGGGAGGTGCTAGCTCCAAGGCGGCTAGCCCCTCTTTTCCGTTATACGCGATACGCACGACATAGCCTTCATTACTGAGAAACAGGTTGAGCAGTTCAACAATTGCGCGTTCATCGTCAACCACCAGAATAGAAGTCATAGACGTTTCCCTTCGGCATCATTAGTGGCAGAACCTGTAAAGTTGACAAGCTGTTGGGCGAGTACAGGTTGGGCGGTGCCAGTCAAAATAGCCTGCGCACTCGCGAAAGTAGCTGCCATAATGATGCCCTCATCGGTGATACGAAACTCGCGCATCGAAGTATCATAACCGCTCTCACGCATCTTCATCACTGAAAAGAGTCGATAGAGGTGTGATTGTAGTTCGACATAGCGCAAAAAAAGCAGATTGTCTGCCAACGCAGTGGTTCCCTGCAAGGAGGCGGGGATATCCACGGAAGCGCTGAAAAGACTGGGTAGCTCGACAGAGCAGATGGTTGTGACATCCTCGGCCTGCAACCGCGTAAAGAGCGCGACCAGAAAGAGATCCAGGCGCTCAGCCGACGCGCCAATCCTTTGAAAGCCACCCAACCCATCGATAAAGAGTCTCCGCACCCCTCGGCGAGCGATGGCCGCAAATAGCCGCTCGGCCAGGGCGTCCAGTAGACCCTCAACGGGCGACTGCCAGAGCATTTCCAGCAAGCTGTTCTCATTCTCCTCATGTATGTTCAGACCAAATCGCGCCATGCGGCGGGCGAGTTGGTGGGGTCGCTCATAAAATCCAAAGATGAGACCGGGTTCCTGCTGCTTAATCCCACTATCCAGAAAATAGCTGCCCAGCAGAGTCTTGCCTGTCCCTGAAGCACCGAGCACCAGAGTGGTAGAACCGCTCGGCAAACCGCCGCGCAGCATAGCATCCAGGGCCGGGATACCGAGCGAGAGACGAGCCAACTGGCTGGACCGGGAGAAAGGCAGATCGGACACCAGCGATGGATAAGCCATCCCCACTTCGATACGTGGATAGACCGTGACCCCCTGCTCATCGATCTTATAGAGGTGGCGTCCCTCCAGGAAGGCACTCCCGCGAAACTTACGGACCTGGATCTCACGGCTGGTACGCATCGCCGAGATAGGCAGGCTCAGTTCAAAAACACCGTCTGCCACCGTCTGTTCTATCTGTGAGGAATAGTCTGATTGAGTCAAAACGAGTGTCGTGCAGCGGTTAATCTCAGCCGAGACATAGAGATCATAGAGAAAGGTCTGCCAGCGTTCCTGATCCTGCTGACGCACGCCAGCCGAGGTCCCATCGATGACCAGCAGAGTCGCCCGATGCCGTCGCGTCTCCGTACGCACCAGCGCGACAAGTCCTTCCAGACCTTCGCGCTCAAACGTCCCGGACCCACTAAGATAGAGCAACGTCTCGCCCAATGAAGAGGGATCAAAAAAAGTAAATGATTGCAAGAAAGTCATCAGACGGCTATTTGTCTCAGCCAGGAGCGAGAGATAGATCACGCGTCCACCATGCGCAAGATGATGGAAACAGAACTGGTTGGCCAGAATAGTCTTGCCCGCCCCTGGTGGTCCCATAATAAGATAATGCCCACTGGCGAACAGACCCCCCTTTAACAGGGTATCCAGTCCCGGTACCCCGGTTGGCACGCGTTTCAACAACGGTGGCAATTGCCGGTTAACATTCATGATAGAAATCTCTCCTAAAAATGTAAAATCATCTGATGGTAAGTTAATTGTATCTCATTGTAGGTATCACGTATAGACCAATTCGAGTAGTGACACCTGAAAACTATCGGTGCTGACCCATACATGAAAGGGTTAGGGCGTGGGACGCGATATATCCATACTTTCTACACGCGCCAGGATGAAAACGCGGTACAGGGCGATGCAATCGCAAACGCTGGTCGGCGTGAAAAGACTTGTAATCATACCGGAAGAAAGAGAACGACGAGGAAGATGTTCGGCTGCTGGTCGGGGGAGTGAGCAGCAGGGCTGCTGCTCACTGTACAGTCTGGATCACACCAGTTGTTGCATAACCACCTGTGGTTGAAGTCCAGCGCGGTAGGCCGCGACCAGCGCGAGGCGTTGATCGGCAGACCAGCCTAGCTCTGGGGCCATGAGCATCGCAACGTCGTCGACGATGCTCAGGCCCTGCTCTCTATTCTCCAGGACGATCGAGGTCCGGCGAGCCAGCACGTCGTCGGGCGTCATCGCCATCTCGTAGCGGCAGGCGTAGACCACCTCCGCGCGAATATAGGGCAGATCAGCTACTAGACGCTCGCCCAGGGTGGTATCTTCAGTGACCAACTTGAGCAGCGTCGTGGCCTGCGAGCCATAGCTGCGACCGAGGTGGAGCACTATATCGGTGGCAAGACCCAGTTGCAGACCCCGACCCTCCAGTTCGCCGCGTACGGCCGGCCAGCCCGCGCTGCCGATCAAGGGCAGACTGCGCGTTGGACGCGGCAGCGTAGTCAGACCATCGCGCTTGCTGAGCACATCGACTGTATCCTGGGCCATGCGGCGATACGTCGTGAGCTTCCCGCCGACTATCGTCACCAGACCCGATGGACCCTCCAGGACTGAATGCGTACGCGAAAGCTTCGCCGTTGAATGCGCCGCACTCCGCGCCCGCAAAAGCGGTCGATACCCCGCATAGACACTGATGATATCGTCGGTCGTAAGGTTGACCTTCAGATAGCGATTCAGATGGTGCAAGAGATAGGTGATATCCTCCTGATCGGCCCTGGGATGGTTCAGGTCGCCGGCACCTGTATCAGTTGTGCCAAAAACCGCCCGCGACTCCCACGGCACCAGGAAAAGGATACGCTTATCGTCAGTCTCGGGGAGAACTACCGCGTCGTCGCCCAGTTTCACAGCTTCGCGCGAGAAGACCAGATGGACGCCCTTGCTCGGCTCAACCTGCACCAGTGGATCGACGCCGGTCAGCGCCTCCACCTGCTCGGAGAAGATCCCCGTCGCATTGATGATATGGCGAGCACGCACAACGAGATCCTGATTCCCCAACACATCGTGAACCTGCGCTCCGGTCAGCTTGCCGTTGCTACTGACAAACGAGGTCACCCCGGCATAGTTGACCACCGACGCGCCATACTGCGCGGCAGTGTGAACCAGCGCCATCGTCAGACGAGCATCGTGAGTCTGCGCGTCATAATAGATAAAGCCCTCCTTCAACTGGTCAGTCACCAGCGCAGGAGCCAGACGACTCACCTCCTTGCGACTCAAATGCCGATGCCTGCGTATACTGCGTTTCCCGGCCAGACCATCGTAGAGCCAGAGTCCAACATTGAGGATAAAGCCCAGCCCGATCCCGCCTGGCGTCGTAAAAGGCAGACCGACCGGGTGGCGATCACCCTTATAGATCGGCAGAACAAAACCTACCGGATGCACCATATAAGCAGCGTTTTGCAACAAGATTCCACGCTCAACCAGAGCCTCGCGTACCAGACTGAAGTCAAAATTTGGCAGGTAGCGAATGCCCCCATGAACCAGTTTGGTTGACTTGCTGCTCGTACCGCTGGCGAAATCTCCTTTTTCTACAAGCGCGACTTTATAGCCTCGTGCGACCGCGTCCAGGGCCACGCCTGCCCCTGTCACACCGCCACCAATTACAAGAACATCGTATTCTTCGCTACCTAGAAGCGAGAGGTTGTGTGTACGCGCTGAAGACGAGAGTGGTTCCATGAGTATCCACGAGCCTACGAAAAGCGAGGGAGACAATCTGTCCACTCATCCTCTCGTATGCCCATCCTTTCCTAACTTAGCGACCAGGTGACAATCGACTACTTGATGGCTGGCTCACGCACAGCTTCGCCCTGTGTCACAGTATCGCCAGAAGCTCCAAGCCCTTTTGCTTCAATCACTCTGCCGATAGTAAAATCGTAGACAAAGGCTCCGACAATACCCCCGAGGAGAGGCGCAACTATCGGAATCCAGAAGTAGTAGTTATTTACCGCAAAGCTCTCACCACCGCTGACCAGGGCCATCCACAGACGCGGACCAAAGTCACGGGCCGGGTTGATCGCATATCCGGTATTCAGGCCAAACGAAGCACCGATGGCCACAATCAAGAAACCAATGACCAACGGGTTGAGGTTGGACTGCACCGGCTGATTGCGCCTATCAACTATCGCAAAGATCAGACCAACCAGCAAGGCGGTCCCGACAAACTCGTCGCAGAATGCACCAAAGGTTCCAACAAAGCTTTTCGGGCTGGTGTAGAAGACGCCACCGACTGCATCGGCGACATTCTGCGCACCTGTGGCGTTTTGAATGGCTCCCTGATAGACAAAGTAGAGAATAGCAGCCGCGACAAAGGCACCTAGCACCTGCGCCAGCCAGTAGCCAGCGACCTTATTCCACGCGAGCTTTTTACGCACCGCAAGGGCCAGGGTCACCGCCGGATTAAGATGAGCACCGCTAATGGCTCCGCAGACATAGATACCCAACATGACCGCCAAACCCCAGCCCAGGATGATCACAATCCATTCCTGCGCGAATGGATTGCCAGGGACAACTTTGTTAAACAGCGCGAAGGAGGCGACACAGCCGTCGCCAAACAGGATCAGCACCATTGTGCCGAAGAATTCGCCGACCATCTCACCCAGGGTACCTGAGAGCATGGGAGATTTGCGTGAAGCCAGACTAGCCATAGAGTATTACTCCATTTCTGCAACTCAATCAAAGAATTTAGCGCTATTGCTCTATCTAGCTTCCTCTGACGCGTCGCCTGCGGCAACGAAGGCCGGTTGCCCCCACTAGCGCGGACTTTAGCAGAGGGGCACCCTCTGCACTCCTGTTTTACGTGTTTTGCCTCCGGCAAAACACGTAAAACCAAAGAAAAAGGTTGTTGGTGACCCCCATCCCCCGGCAAAGGGCTGCACTCCCGCCTAAGTCTGCGCCTATGAGCGAAGTTTGATAGAACACGTTGACCTAAAAGGGTTCGACGAAACAAAGACGTTTAGCCTTGCCGCTCCCAGTTGAGCGACCGCTCGACCGCTCGCTTCCAATCCGCGTAGAGACTGTCGCGCTGATCTGCGCCCATCTGTGGCTCGAAGGTGCGATCGACCGCCCACTGCTCGGCGACTTCCTGTGGGCTGCTCCAGAAGCCCACAGCCAGACCAGCCAGGTAGGCGGCACCCAGCGCGGTCGTCTCGGCGATCTTTGGCCGCTGAACCGCCACGCCGAGGATATCAGCCTGGAACTGCATGAGCAGGTTATTGACCACTGCGCCACCGTCGACGCGCAGGGTCTTTAAGCTCACACCGCTATCGGCCTCCATCGCCTCCAGCACATCGCGGGTCTGGTAGCACATCGACTCCAGGGTTGCGCGGGCGATATGCCCGACCGTCGAGCCGCGTGTCAGACCAACGATAGTGCCACGAGCATTGGGGTCCCAGTACGGTGCACCTAGTCCGACAAAGGCCGGGACCAGGTAGACGCCACCGTTGTCGGGAACCGTCGCGGCCAGATCTTCGACATCGACGCTGTTCTTGATGACTTGCAGACCGTCGCGCAGCCATTGGACCGCCGCTCCTGTGACAAAGATGCTGCCCTCAAGCGCGTAGGTCAACTGCGCTTTCTTGTGATCGCCCATGCCCCAGGCCAGGGTGGTCAACAGACCATTCTGCGAAGGGACTCCCTTTGCACCGGTATTCATGAGCATAAAACAGCCGGTGCCGTAGGTGTTCTTTGCCATGCCAACCTCGTAACACGCCTGTCCAAAAGTAGCCGCCTGCTGGTCGCCAGCTACCCCGGCCATCTTGAGTGGAGCACCGAAGAACTCCGCGTCGGTCTCGCCGTAGAGGCCGCTTGAAGGCAGAACCGTCGGCAGCATCGAGCGCGGAATCCCCAGCTCATTGAGGATCGTCTCATCCCATTCACCTTTATAGATGTTAAACAAAAGCGTGCGGGAGGCGTTGGAATAGTCGGTAGCATGGACGCGGCCCTTTGAGAAACGCCACATGAGGAAGGTGTCGACGTTGCCAAAGAGGAGTTCACCGCGCTCGGCCTGTGCGCGTGCGCCCGCCACATTGTCAAGAATCCACTTGACTTTGGTCCCGGAGAAGTAGGCATCGGTCACCAGGCCGGTCCGTGCGCGGATCTCCTTGTCAAAGCCTTTGGCAGTTAATGCGTCACAAATGGGAACCGTCAGACGGCTTTGCCAGACAATAGCATTGTAGACAGGTTTCCCTGTAGACTTCTCCCAGACCAGGGCCGTCTCGCGCTGATTGGTGATACCAATCGCCGCGATATCAGCGACCGACGCACCGGCTTTTTTGATAGCTTCCTGAGCGACAGCCAGCTGGCTCGACCAGATGGCCTCGGGGTCGTGTTCGACCAGGCCCGGCGCAGGGTAGATCTGTGGAAATTCCTGCTGTGCGACACTCACAATCGCGCCCGCGTGGTCAAAGAGGATACTGCGCGAACTCGTTGTACCCTGGTCGAGGGCAAGTACGTACTTTGCCATAGTAACGCTCCTTCTATTGCCTTCTTGCTCACATAATCGATCTAAGAGTTGATTGAAGGACACGCCTGTGTGTCTTCAGTAGCCGAGATCGTCCCTCCTTTCCCCTGATCTACACGCTCTGGCAGTCCTTGCCGGTAGCCTCCCTCAAACATCTCTCTCTTCACGGCACATACACTACGCCGTCTGGGGAGCTGCTTAACCACCCCACTAACCTGTTCTACAACCACGCCACCCTCCCTGTTATTTTATATCGACATATTTGTATTTTTCTATAGTACTGTCAGGCGAAACTTGAGCAGTGGGGATGCAGGGGGTTACGTCCCGCCTTCCTCGCCTCCTCGCCGTCGTCTGCGGCCACGCGCCATAGGAAGCGTGAACAGAGCACTAGAGCCAGAGTTCGGGTCGTGAGAAGCGCCAGCGTGCAGGACGATCTGAACCTGTTGAGATGTATAGATAAAGCCAGTGCCAATAAAGGGTAACTGGAGAGGTGTCTGGGTCAAAATATATGGAATGACGAGTGCGGGAGAGATATTGAGCAGATCGATATACTGGCTATCAACCGAAACGAGAGTGGATTTTAGGCCGGTCGAATCGAGAGTGAAGAGGCGTTGGACGGTTTCCAGTCCAACATCTTTAGCGATGGCCAGGGTACCTGGGTTATTGGAAAAGATACCGGTCACGTGCATTCTGGTCGCGAGGAAATGGAGTCCAGCGGCATCGGGTGCCACGCCATTGATTTGATCGATACTGACATAGACGGCACAATCGCGCTCGTTGGCCAGTTCAAGCAGACCACTGAAGTCGAAGAGATTACAGTGACGCAGCCAGATCACTCTAATAGGTGACATTTCCAGAGCACGCGCTAATTGCGAACGGTTATCGATGGTCGGAATGACCTTCTGGTTGCCCAGCAGGTTGCGCAATGAGCGCATAGGCTGAGTGAGCATGCTGCACCTCTTTGTAGCAGTAAGAAAACAACAAAGCCCTAAGCCTCTTATTGTAAGAGTGGCTTAGGACTTTTCAATTCACTGTCCTGGAATCTCTCTATGCGATTGTACATGCAACTGGCGGGTCGCAAATGCGGCGCACTCTGGCAGGCGCAAAACGCGTCGGCCAGGACCAGTTTTAGCAAGGAATGGTGTCGTTTTTTATAATGATACTTGCCTTTTTTTTTTTTGTCAAGTATTATACAAGCTCATTGGTGCTTCGCCTGAGTCATTCCTGATTTTGTACAACCAGCAGAAACATCTGGGATGACGTATAAAACGTTTCAGGTGCGGCAAGATGATTTGCGAAGAAGCGGGAAGTAGCATGACAAGACAAGAATTTCTGCGTCTGGTCCGTAGCTTTCCGGTGGCGGCGGTCAAATCGACCGAGGATGCGCAGTTGGCCCTGGCATCCGACGTACTCCTCCTCTTTGTGCTGAAAGGCGATGCGTTTCAGTTGCCCTCGCTCGTCGCACGGGGAAGTCGCTGGTGGTACACCTCGACCTGATTGGTGGCATCGGCAAAGACCACGCTGGTATTCAGTATCTACACCGCATCGGGGTTGACACGATTATTACCAGTCGCAGCCAGATTGTCTCAGCCGGGCGGGCCGAGGGTTTGTTGACCATCCAGCGCCTGTTGCTGGTTGACGACGCGGCGCTGGAAAGTGTCACGCGCACCATCGCCCGCGCAGCCCCCGACTTTGTCGAGGTACTGCCGGGGATTTTTCCCGAGATCGTCTCCACGCTGCAAACGCTGCTGCCGGGTCCATTTATCGCCGGGGGCTTTATCCGCAGCGCCGCCGATATCGCCCGCGTCCAGGGTGCCGGAGCGATCCTCAGCAGCAGCAGCGCCGAACTCTGGTACCGCAAAGCTGATTAAGAGGTGCAGGACTGGAACGTATCATCAGAGCAATAGCTCCAACTCCCCGTATTGCTGTTCGGCGTCTGCACACTCTTATAGAACGAGTAGACGGGTAGCGCAGTATTATCGCCATTGCTGCCGAAACGCATATAGTTTGTGCTTTTATCAGTAGAAGTGACACTGGGAAAACGCTTACCGCTCAGCACCCTAGCGATCAGACTGGATTTGATGGTGGCGAGTGACATGCCTGGTTGCAGCAGTGAACCTAGAGCAGTAATGATGACCTCAGCAGCATCGTACCCGTTGGCGCTATAGCGGCCTGGAGAATGGCCGCTGTTGGCCTGCTGATAGTTGTGGAAAAAAGTGGCGGCAGCACCGCCGGCATTGCTGAAGGTGGCGGGATCGGGTTCGGGAAAGGTGGCATAGATATTGCTCGCATCGGCACCCACGCTCTGAAAGAACAATGGACCTTGATTAGCGGCATCGCTCGGCACGACATAGGGGAACTGCTTGCCCAACAGACGGCGCAACTGGCCAGCCCCATTGCTCACCAGACCGCCAAAGAAAACGGCGTCGGGCTGGATGGTCCGTTGAAGAATGTCTGTTGCCAACACCTCTACACTAGCGACACTGGTGACGGTGACACCTGGCACTGACTGCATACAATTTTCTTGATCTTGACCCGGCAGACAGTCTAGCCAGATCTTTTCCTGAGGGTTATTGACGAGCAGGCGCGTAATGGCGGCCTTAGCGAGCTGATCGCCATAGACTTCGCCATCGCCGACGACTTCGATCTTCTGCGCGTTGAGCGTGCTCAACAAAATCGTGGCCACCTGTTGTCCCTGTCCAATGTCGGTATCGGGCAGGCGTACAAACGTTCTGGGCTGGCCAAGCTGGTGAATAACCGCCTGGTCGCAGCTATCCTCGGTCAGACAGGGAGCCGTTGTTGTCGTACCAACCATAAGGATGTCCGCATGGACTGCCATAGGGATTTCGCTCTCTGCGATCTGGCTATAGTAAGGACCAATAACCGCGATCGGATTGGGGCAGGCGCTATCCTGTCCACTTAATAGAGCTTGAAGATTCGCTTCCCCTGTGACTGAATTGGGCTGCCCACCTATCACGTTGCTGAGATCGTTCTGGTCAAATTCGGTGAGCTGATAGTTTGGCGTGAGCGCGATAGTCTGCTGCGTAGGGTTATATTTCTGCGCCTCCTGGAAGGCCAACTGGATGCCGTTGAGGACAGGGATGCCGGGATCGTCGCTATTGGTGGGCAGGTTGGTAAACAGGCAGAGCATGGTGTGCGGTACTGGGATTGTCACAACTGGTTTCTGCCAGGGAAACGGCTCGACAAAGATATATATCAGTGAACCCCCAACGACAAGCAAACAGGCGGTGATCAGAGCAACTACACTCAGGCGTTGCTGCCAGGAGCGCTGTGGTTGTGGCGATGGATGGGGTTGGTCTGATTGAGTTGCCTGGGTTTGTCCTTGATCTAAAGGCACGGATGTCTGTCCTCCCTCGCTCGAGAGTCCGGCGTGTTCAAGAGTACGCATAAAGAAGATCATCGATGGATAGCGCTGCGCCGGGTCAAGCTCCAGGGCGTGGGCAAGCACAGAGGCGATCTGCGGGCGTATCCTGCGCAACTGAGCCAGGCCGCCGGCTGCCGCATGTTGTCCACTGAACAGCCAGCAGGCGGTCTCCGCCAGTGCATACTGATCGCTGGCTGCCGTAGCTGGCAGACCGTCGATCTGCTCGGGAGCCTGATAGGAGCTATGCCTGGTGGGCGTAAAGGTCACGCTTTGCAAAAAGGCAAAATCGCTGAGACGTATCTCATTTCCGTCGAGTAACAGGTTGCTCGGTTTGACATTGCCGTGGATCAGACCAGATTCGTGCGCATAGCTCAAGGCCTGAGCCGCCTGCTGGATATACTCCAGGGCCGTATCGAAGGGAAACTGCTGACCTCTCTCTATCAGATCGCCCAGCGAGCCAGAACGGATGTAGGGCTGGATCAGGTAGGGAAAGACCTGATCGCGGACTAGATTAAAAGACAGAACGGGTAAAATATGCCGGTGGTTGAGGCTCATGAGACGGGTGGCCACGTCTCCAAATTGCTCCTTATCGTTTGGGGTAAGCAGGGGGATCGGCAGGACGCGGATCGCCACAATCTGCTGGGTCGAGGGGTCGCGCCCGCGATAGGTAAGCGCCGTTCCTCTTCTGAAATACTCGGAGATGGTCTGGTAGCGCCCGATCTCCCCAGGGATGCCTGGCCAGATCGTCTGGAGCGCGTCGATCGCGATGGCAGTCCCTCCTCGCCCATCGCCCTGTATGGCAACGATGACGCCTAAGACCCGGCCGTCCGCGTCTATCAGCGGCGAGCCACTATGGCCCGGCATCAGTTGCTCGTTGGTGGAGAGCTTTATATCCCAGGCATTGGCAACGTGTAGCGACCCGACGCGCATCTGTCTGTCTAATACTCCTTCCAGCGCCACAAGCTCAAAGATATCGCGAGAAGACTGTCTGAAACCAGCCGTTCTAAACGTCGTCCCTACCTCAGCCGATACGACACACACAGATAGACGCGGCATGTTCTGCCACCCTTCGACACGTAGAACCGCCAGGTCAATGCCATAGGCCAGCCCGGAGGCCACCAGCATCGCCGTAGCCTCGCGATTGCCTGACCGCGCCTGATCGCTTGACGCAAGGCTGACGCGTATGGTGCTCGCCCCTCCGACATCCCTGACCACGTGCGCACACGTCACAATGTATGCGACTTCTGTAGTAGAGGCGAGAAGAAAACCAGTGCCAAAATTCTTCCTATTGGGATCACTACTCTTGATGCGTACGATCGGCGTCTGCCACAGACCGCCCGTAATTGCGCCGTCCATCTCTGACATCCCTTTCTTTGCTTGCTCTCCACGCGGACGTTGGAGCCTCGTGAGCAACTCCGATGACTCTGCCGATCTCCGCGACAGATCCGTTCATTTCCCCGTTCTAAGGGTAACTAGCTGTGAAATTGTTATCAAGAGAGGGACTCTACAATAGTACTTTTATAGTGTAGACGATGTATAGAACCAAAATGTAAAAAGAGTTAAGCGATCTGCCAGGTCCAGCCATCCGCACGTTTAGCGCTCTGATAAATGGTATAGGCGTGTGAGCCGATGTTGTCGCCGTCTTCGTCAAAGCGGATCAGGTGGTGATCGACGCCACTAACGAAGCTATGGCCCAGCACTGCGACGACCAGACGATGCCTGATCTCGGCGAGCGACATACCCGGTCTGAGCAGGTGACGAAGGGTTTCGATGATAATCTGCGCGGCGTCGTAGCCATTCGCGCTATACTGGCCCGGACGGCCATTGCACGATTTCTGATAGTGCGCAACAAAGCTGGCCGCTGGACCCGAGGTGAAGGTTCGCGGGTCGAGACCGGGGAAGGTGGCGTAGATATTGCTCGCGTCCGACCCTACAGCGGCAAAAAACTGTGTACTCTGATTGACAGCGTCGCTGGGAACGACAAAGAGAAACTGGCTGCCAAGCTGCTGGCGGAGCTGACCCGCACCCGTATTCAAACCACCAAAGAAGATGGTGTCGGGCGCTGGCGTTCGCTGACGGATGGTGTTTGCCAGCGTTGCTATGTCGCTTGCCGGGGTGGTTGTGACTCCTGGGAGCCTGGTGCTCAGACAGGAAACGGTATCTGCGCCGGGCAGGCAGTCGAGCCAGATCTGCTCCTGCGTATTATAGCTGAGAAGTTGACCGATAACCGCCCGCGCCAACTGAGGTGCGCGGTAAGGGTACGGTAGGACGCGCCGGGAGCAACGGAATACTGGCCTGTCTTTCACACCCGGCGAGCGCGGCATAGCCGAGTGCGCGAGAGAAAAGAACCATCGACGGATAGCGTTTGTTTGGATCGCTGGCCAACGCTCGCGTGAGCACCGCAGCCACTTCAAAGTGCTCTTCGCCGATGCGCGTTAAGCCACCTTGCGCAGAGTTCTGGCCACTGAGCAACCAGCAAGCGGTCTCCGCCAGCGATCAATATGCGCTGGCCGCACTCGTCACCAAGCCCTCGACCTGCTCAGGCGCGTGATAGGGCAGCGTTCCCAGCGGAGCGACGGTCGCCCCGCAAAGCGCAGACACGACATCCTTTGCAGCCCTCAACACGCAGAACCGCGATATCTATACCGTACTTCGCTCCAGAGACGATCTGCGTTGCAACGACGCTGTTGCTCGTAGCACCTTCTGCGCACCTGGCATGAGCCGGGCTGACCACCAACCTGTCCGGCCCCCCTACGTCCATGACGACGTGCGCACAGGTTAACATATATGCCGGATGTTCGTCACACGCGATAAGAAATCCGGTGCCGAAATCCTTAATGTCGGGATCGCTACTTTTGATACGCACTATCGGCGTCTGCCATACATCACTCATGCTTCACGCTTCTTTATATATGCCCTTCAAGTCTCTGCCCTTTACGGCCGTTACGCTCTCAATCTGCTTTATAAACGGTTCCTCAAGGTCATCTTGATTAAAATATTTGCACCTACGTTCATCCTGGCAATATACATATTGCCTTCAAAGTCAAAACCTATCCCAACTTCCACTTCTACGCGCTCAAAGTCGTCGCCGATCTGCACTTCTCTCACAGCTTCAAGTATAGGCTGACAGATCTTGACTAACAGTGGTTTGACTATCTCCATCGTGGTATCAACTCGCGAGGCGGCTCCACCAGCGATGTGTTGCACTTCGTTCCCGATCACTTCTACCTGCACCACGGTACCATCTGCGAAGCGAATGAGTTTGTTCGCCATGTTTCGTGCTTCACTTTCTCTGCGTTTGCAGCAGGTTGGTTGGTTCTATACCCCCTCTTAGTTTACTGCCCGGTGAGAAATGCTTGTTTGAGTATCTTTGGACGAGGATGGTGGCAAAGGGTTCAGGGCTTTGCAGTTCTGACGGGGCTTGCCTCGCATCTCCCACCACGTGCGAGCGAGGAGCGCAGGCCTCGCGCTCCTCGCTCGCACCACAAACC
>DAOTTJ010000302.1:0-16793 GCA_034437695.1 Ktedonobacteraceae bacterium | reverse complement strand
CGATGCAGGAACCGCAAAGCCTTGACAATCTCCTGACTATCGAGCAAAATGTTTTAAGAGCCTTCCGCCTATTTTTCTGGAACAGTGTATGGAGGATCGGCTGTGAGAGATTCAGGTGCCAACAAACGTATATTTCTATACGAGCCGAATGCTGTTCTGAAGAAGGTATTTCTTTCTTTCTACACGCTTCTCTTTCTTCTTCACAAAGATGTAAAGAGCCAGAGCTCTTCAAAAGTCCACCCTGCCGCCTGCGGCGGCGGGCAAAAGAGGTTTGTGCGAGGCCACCTCGCGCTCCGTCAGGGGGCAGCCGTCCCCTACGCCCCTGCTTTTGCCGACTTTTGAATGACCCTGTAAAGAGCGCTGGTAGGTGGCCAGCGTAAGCTGTATTGTAAGAAGAGAGATACGTGTTCTGCAAGGAGCGATTATGGTGCGACAGAGCTGGTCGGACGAAGATCTGACTCACAGGCTGCAAGAGCGCGACCCAGAAGCTTTGGAAACACTTATCTCGCGGTATTCCCGCGAAGTATTTTATTTTATTCGCTTGGTGCTGGATGGTGTGGGAGTCGCTCAGGATGCTGAAGAATGTGTCAATGATCTTTTTGTGACTGTCTGGCAAGAAATCGAAACGTTTGATGCGGAGCGGGGAACCCTGCGTACCTGGCTGACAATGCGAGCCAAGTATATTGCTCTAGATCGACGTCGTCAACTATGTCGCCGGCAGGCACATAATATACAGCCAGCAGAAGAGAATCGCCAATGGACTACCTCAGATGGCGGAAGTAATCGAAATATGTCAAATTGGGGAGGCGGCGAGCATAAACCACGTGCTACGTTACCACCTCATCCTGAAGCTAGCATGGAAAGCCTGCTAGAACAAAGTGAAAGACGCGAGGAATTGCGCCTGGCTCTGGCAACGTTGCCCGAGCTTGACCGATATTTAATTTATCAGCGATACTTTAAGTATGCCAGCACAGAAGAATTAGCAGCGAAGACGGGCCTGACCCGTCATGCTGTTGATACGCGACTCTGGCGGGCGCGGAAAAGCTTACGCGATGCCCTCGAGGAGCACGTACATGAGTATGAGCGAATTTGAGAGACAAAAAAATAAGGGGGAAGAGGGAGAAACTTCCTTTATGCTACAAAGCTGAATGCTCCCGGATGATTTTACAGAGGAAGATGAGGCTTTCGCTGCCGAACTGCACGCGCTTTTTTCACCAGCGGAAGAAAATCTGCCGCCTTATTATGTACAGACCCTCCTGGATGCTGACGATCAGCGTTTTGAGCTACTTGAGCATGGATTTGAACAGCGAATGAATGCCCGCGTTTTTCGGCGTTTGAAACTGCGCAGGCATCTCTTTTATATACATAAGTCTCCATTGAGTATGGTCACTACAGGGGTTGGCGACACTTCAATGCGGCGCTCACTCCTAGCGATGGTTCTCGTGTTTTTTCTGGTTTTGACGCTAACGGTGGCGTTTACTGGTCAATCGTTCGCGGCAGGTATGGCTATTATTCTGCGTGGCACACACGGCAGCGGCATTATGCCTACCAACCACTATCCATTGGACCTGAGGTCGCCCTTTAATTGGCAGAATGCTCCCACTCCTACTGCCAAGTCTATCTCCTTTGGCGACGCTCAAAGCCAGATGCACTTTCAACCCTACTGGCCACAGTATATTTTGCCCAACTACTCACTGGTCCACCTCAATCTCTACGTGGGCCTTGACCAGCAGTGGGCAGATGGTCCAATGCTGGAGTTTGAATATAGCCTGCCGCCATCCTCGATCGCGCCCAAAGGGACCGGAGAGGTCTGGGTACGAGAGTTTAAACCGCGCGAAGATGTTCTGCAACTGGTCAAAAACGACGCCTTTCTCTCGATAGACATGGATAACAGCGGTAAAGCAATGGCTATCTATGTCGATGGGCAATGGGTTGCGCGTGGGAAAGATACACCTGTGTGGGTGGATGGGGGAAGAAGCGAACTGATTTACCAGGAGGGCGGGATTGTCTTCTGGATCGTGGGAGATCAGCACGACGGCGTCGGTGAACACGAATTGATGCAAGTTGCTCAAGGTCTGGCCCCGTTGTCCCTGTACCAACATTTTCGCTTTGCAGGCGAGTCAATCGTTGTGACACAGATGAGCGAAGACGTTCCAGGTCCTTTCTCCAATGATGTGATTCAGGTCTATCCTGACGATGGCAACGGTCACCCATACTACATCAGCGTTAGTTCCTATCAACCGCCTAAAAATGCCTCTCACGTCCCTTAATGGGCATTTCAAAGGATGGCTCTGGCTCTAGTTTGAGAAGGCTGATCGATACTGAGCAATGAAACCAGGCAACTCCTATCAGGTTGATAGGAGTTATCTGGTTTCATTGCTCAGATATATTAGTTGAGCCACTCGCCGGGTGAATTGCCGCGAATGCGTACGCCGTCGCGATTTTTAATTACCCTGGCATCGTCAGCCATACGCTGGCGCAGCTGTGACATAGATGTACGGTGCCAATAGGCGGCGGGGAAGAGTCCGATGGCCAGGGCCAGAGTTGCACCTATCTCTGCGCGGTCGATAGGCAGGCCGGTGGGGAGCGTAAAGGGTATCTGTGTGAGCGGATGTATACGCAAAGCCAGCACTAGCACAAAGATAGCCAGTTCCACTATACTGGCGACAACAAATGAGATAATTTCAAGAGCACGCCTTTTGCGAGCAGCAAAGGCAAAAGCAACATTGAGTACAATCAGAAAAGCTGTCGCAAACAGCATAGCTGTGATCAGAGTATTATCTAGTAATAGATGCGAAAATGTGGGCAGATGTGCTGTACTGGATACAGCGAGTGAAAGAGCTATCAAGGATGCCTCCACCAATAGACTGGTAGGCCCAGATGGGCGAGAAAGCTAAGCATGAGTTAACTGTAAGTTGGAAAAGGCGACTTCGGAGCCATTGAGATTGACCAGCATACCAACGCTTCCGCTGGAAAAAGCACTATCCTTAAAGGTACCAACCTGTTTACCGTTGATCAGAAATGTGAATGTCTTGCTGTCGGTTTTGATTTTGACCGTATTTATATGTGTGGACCCGGTGCCTTGAAGAAATTCTTTGCCGAGATTCTGCTTCCAGAGCGAGGTCCAGGGTGTTGAAGCACTTTTACTATTGTCGTATTTCCAGAATTGGTACTCTCCTTTGGCGCTGTTGAGCACTTCGAATGTATAAAAATGGGCAATCTGTTTGTTGCCAGTTGTTTGAATAGTTGCATCGAAAATCATACCAAACAGATTATTCAGCGACGTTTGATCCCCTTGAATCTGTTCCATTGTCAGACTATAGGCGAAAGCGCCCTGAATGGTTTTACCTGGTAGGATAGCAGGAGCGCTCTTGTTTTTATCGTGATTAGTGATGTGATAGGTTCCCCCGGTAAAGGCATACGCAAAAGACCCCTGCGAACCAACAGGCCAGTCGTGGATATTCTGGTTCAAATTATCGGTGAGGATAACGTTGGGGTCTAGTGGCGTTGCTACAGGAGCGGTTGCGGTCAGGCTGGCCATTGTTTGTAGCATCTTGCTGTGGGTGGAGGCTGTATGATTGAGCGTGGACCAGAGAAACATACCCGAGCCAAGAGCGACAATCAGTATAGCCGCGCATATACTAATAAGTTTTACATAATTGAGTGAATGCCCGGTAGTCTCCTGTGTGAGTTGGCCGGTCTGGATCGCTGGCGAGAGTGCGGGCAACAGGCCAGTCATATAGCGACCGGGCTGCCCAGGAATCTCCATCTTGATCACCTTAACGGGTTCGGTGAGTTTAATAGTTCCTGTATTTTCACCGTTGTGCGCAACCATCGAGAAGGCGTTGAGCAGACCCGTTGTCGTCTGACGTTCTGGCTGTGCTTCCGTCTTTTTCATTTCTTCAGTATTGTTGGGCGGCTGATTTCCTGCCTGAAGTATGTCGTCAACGTGTTCTGCTGGATTGGGTGAGTTAGTAGAGAAGTCAGCGAAGCTCAGAAAGTTGGTGCGTTTAGGCGACTGATCGGGTGGGATTACTCCAGCTGAGAGGGCATTTGCCTCCGATGTATCGGAAAAGCTGTATTGTGGCTGTTCACCCAGCATAGTCGTTGTTTCAGGCAGCGGAGAGAGCACGGGTGTCGGTGGGACGTGGCGGGTCTCAGCGTCCGATGAGAAAGGGCTGGCCGAAGCTGTGATAGTTTGCCATTTAGGATTAAAAAGACTGTTGCGGCTCTTGCTGGGCAGACGTGCCATTCTGGCGGTGATCCCACCGGCATCGTTTTCCGTCGCAACGGAAGCGAGTTCTTCAGGGGCGCTTGCGGGAGTTGTGGCGGGCAGGAGCTGCGCGGCTTCCAGGGCCAGGCGAAAGGCGGAAGCCATATCCTGAGCGCGTGCATAGCGGTCTGCTGGGCGTTTGGCCAGGGCGCGTAGGATGACCTGCTCGGCAGCCTGAGGCAGATCTTTGCGCAGTGAGCAAGGTGAAATGGGTATGCCTTTGACCTGCTTCATAGCTGTATCGCTCAGGGAGGTTCCATTGAAAGGAGCTTTGCCTGTGACCATGTGGTAGAGCAACGCGCCCAACGAATAGAGATCGGCCCGCTGGTCAATTTTTTTGCCTAGTACATACTCTGGTGCAATATAGTTTAGCATGCCCGGCGCAGGTTGACGGACGAGAGCGTAGTTTTTCTCAGTAGTCAGACCAGCGAGGGCAAAGTCACTCAGCAAGAGTTGTCCCTCCTGAGTAAGGAAAATATTGGCTGGTTTGAGATCGCGGTGGAGAATGGCGCGTCCATGTGCATAATCGAGAGCGGAAGTGAGTTGCTCAAGATAGCGTTGGATCTGCTCAAACGGCAGCGATGGCGAACGGTCCAGTAGCGACTGAAGCCTTTCGCCAGTGACCAGAGGCATGACCATATAGAGAAGATCTTGCTCTGTGCCATAGGCCAGGATTGGCAGAATAGATGGGTGTTCGAGTGAAGCCGAGAGCGTGATTTCAGCGTGCAGACGATGCAGAAACTCTTGCTGTACTGATGCTTCCAAAAGAGAGGTCGACAAAAAAACTTTGATGGCAACCTGTCTGGCGACTTGTACCTGATCCGCCAGGTAGACAGTACCCATTGTACCCTGACCCAGCAGGCGTCGTATAACGCTTTGTCCCAGTTCCATCCCAATCAATGCTTCAGGATTCATGAGATCTCTTCCTCACAGATAAACAGGCTCTAGAAGGCGCTGAGCGCCTTTCCAGGTCAGTGCAGGCGGTCGACAGTATACTGGATAGAGATTGAGCCAGGTGCCTGCACTGATTGACCTGGCTTAAACTATAAAACCTATGTCCAAGATGGAATTCGAGGATGCCAGATTTTTCTCTGGCACTCACTCACTATAACGAGTGTTAACTGCGCGTAATATACAGATTAGTAAAGGCGACTTCGGTCCCTTTGAGGTTGACCAGCATACCCATCAGACCGCCGTGATACGAAGTATCTTTGAAGCTGCCAACTTTCTGGTTGTTGACGTAGAACGTGAAGGTTCCGGCGTTATCAAAGACTTTGATCGTATTCAGTGCTTTTGTACCCTGGCCGCCATGGAACTCTTTGCCCGTATTTGCGTGCCAGAGTTCGTTCCACGGGGTACCTTTACTACTATCGTATTTGTAGAAACTATACTGGCTGGAGCCTTTCTGGTTGAGTATCTCAAACGTGTAGAAGGTATCTTTGTTGCCCTGCTTGGTATAGTGGAGGATCATGCCAAAGGTGTTGTTTGGAGAAGTATCATCGCCCTTGACCTCTTCTCTGTCGATTTGGTAAGCCAGTACGGGCTGAGTAAAGGTTTCCGGGACGACGACGGCGGCGCTATTGTTGCTGGCATTACTAATGTGATAGGCACCATCTTTAAAGACGTACTGTTCTGCGCCAGTGGTTGAAATCGGCAGCGAATGGATATTCTGGTTAAGCTGGTCGGAGAAGATCACATTGCTTGCAACTGTCGCGGTTGCCTGGGCCTGAGAAGTAGCGGTCGGGTTAGCTGTTGCGCTGTTGAGCAGGGAGGCCGACGAATTGCTACGTGCGCGTGTCAAAGCGAAGATTCCACCTAGACTGCCGAGCAGGATAAGGAAGATCACAGCCAGGAGCACGATTTTACTTCCATTGCTGACCCCCGTCGACGAAGGAGGTGTAACCGGGTCGGCCACCTCTTTTTGTACGGGTAGCAGGCCAGTGACGTATTGGCCGGGAGCTACAGGAACCTGCACTACCTTGACGGGACCAGTCAGTTTGATAGTATTGCCGCCGTTGGGACGCTGCTCGCTATTGAGCAGGGTCAGCGAACTGGTCGTCGACTGGAGGGGCGAATATTGCTGAATATTCCCGCCAGGAAACTGTTGCAGAGTGCCGGTCTGGCCCTGTTGGGAGAAGAACGACTGCTGAAACGCCATCTGTTGGGTTGACGGATCTGGCAATATGCCTGTGCGCGTCGCTTGACCGAAAACTGCTGGTTGGGCGGAAGTCGACGTGCCGAAAAGGCCACTCTGTCCAGGCAAGGCCGTCTGGGCCTCGGTTGAAGGGCTTACCTGGCCGGTTGCGAAGAGGCCAGTAGAGGTCGCCGTGCTTCTATTGATAGAAGCGGCTGGCATCGCGCCTGTATTGTCGCCGATGCGTGGGAAGAGGCCGGTTCGTGAGAGCAGGCCGGTGCCACCTGAGTTCGGCATGGCTGCATTTGTCTCGGTTTCCAGAGCGAACGAAGCGACCGGTGAGGCTGGTGGGAACTGAGCTTCGAAATTGGCGATATTGAAAGCGGGGACTGTACCCGTATTCTGCCATTTCGGATCGAAGAGGCCACCTTTGCGCAGATTTGTACCGCTGAGCAGACCGTTGCCGCTGCGCGTTTGCTGGGAAGCGTTTGTAGTCTGGCTGAGAGCCGCGTAGAAGGCGTTGGCAAACTCCTGGGCGCTAGCGAAGCGTTCGTCGGGTCGTTTGGCCATTGCCCGCAGGAGGACCTGTTCTGCCAACTCGGGGAAGTCCGGGCGTAGCAGACGGGGGGCGGGTGGTTGCATATGCAACTGTTGTGAAGCGATCTGCATAGGCGTCTCGCCCTGGAAGGGAGTTGTGCCGGTCACCATCTGGAAGAGCACCACGCCAAGCGAATACTGATCGGCGCGACCATCCACCTCGCTGCCGATGACCTGTTCGGGCGACATATAGTCGGGCGTACCGACAGGGGCGCCTGCGCCGGTCAGGCGCATCTGCTCGGACTGATTTTCGGTGAGCAGCTTTACCAGACCGAAGTCGGTCAGGAGTAAGCGGCCGTCGGGAGTGAGCAACATGTTGGCCGGTTTGATATCGCGGTGAATGACGCCGCGTGTATTTGCGAAATCCAGGGCTGCGGCCATCTGTTCAAGGTAGTTAAGGATATCTGTAAAGGCCATCTGGCCATCGCGTTCCATCACGTCGCGCAGTGTGCCGCCGCTAATATGAGGCATAACCAGATAAGCGAGGCCGCCGCGTTCCCCATATTCGTAAACGGGCATGATATTAGGATGTTCCAGCGAGGCTGCGGCGTCGGTCTCGCGCCGAAAGCGTTCCAGAAAAGCAGTGAGTTGGTGAGGTTTCAGGGCAGTTGCTGGCATTAACACCTTTACCGCGACCTGTCGGCGTGGGCGCGATTGCTGCGCCAGATAAACTGCGCCCATTCCCCCCTGCCCGATCAATTGTTGCAGCGTGCTGGTTCCTAGTACCGTTCCAATTAATGCTTCAGCGTTCATCAAATCTCTACCTCGTTTGTGCTCATGCCGTTTATTTGCACCCACATAATGCGTAAATAGACACGCAGAAATGGCTTATTTTGCTTTGCGCTATTCTTGTGAGCAGATAGCTGCAAATGTCTTCGATAGCCGCCGCACCCCGTCCGGCCATATTACCTTGCGTCTCCTATGGACGTAACCTATCTCTTGTACATGTTAGTCAAAATCAGGTCATATAGCAATGTATAGGCCTGTAAAACATGACCAAAGTAATGGGCGTGGCATATTTCTTTGTGTATCACTACCAATAATAAACGAACGAGGGCGGTCCAATTGGCAGGAATAGGAAAGAAAGGTCTATTTTTCCTGTAACATATCCAACGGGTCGCTATCTTCGGCGTTATCGATTGGAATCTCTTCTTCTTCGAGGCGTGCAATCATCGAAGGGACGGTGCGACTTTGCAGAATGATCCCGCGTTTGAGCGAGAGTGAAGCCTGGCCGAGCAGGGGACGCAGATTGTCGAGGCGAGTTCTATAGATCTGGAGGCGTGCGGCATATTCCTGGGCCTGGCGCTGTTCGCTGTGTTTGAGCAGGCTGAGACTCTCCTCGGAGAGGAAGGCGCTCTCCCAGATATTTTTGGCGTCGAGTACATGGCCGACCGCAGTTTGCAGTTGTTGCAGGAGATCGATAGTCTGGTTGAGCAGCATCAGGAGGTCGCCTTCGGCCATATCGATGCGGCGCAACAGACCACTGAGCGAGGTGCCACGCGCCCACGAGAGAGCGATGCCATGAAATTCAGAGACGATAGTCGGTGAGAGAGGGATGTGGGCCTGTTCCTCGATCGCATGAACGTTCTGGACAATCTGCCAGAGGTCGCGGCGAACCTGGACGAGGCGATTATTCAGCACATTGCGATTATTCAGGCGGCGGTCATTGTCGTAGGTAAACCAGCTACACACCTCGGCCACCTCGGCGGGACTGAGTTCGTCCAGGACGCCCATCAGGACCATATCGACCAGCATAATGCCAGAAGGGTGGAAGATACTGCGCAGGAGCTGGCCTGCCAGGGCCAGTTGATCCTGCGTATTGATATAGTTCAGAGCGCGGAGCGCGAAGATGGTGCCGTCCAGTTCGGCGGCCCCAGCGCGACTGAGTGGGTAGGAGCCGATCTTCTGGCGGCGTTTCTCCAGTGCTTCGATTGCGCCAGTCGAACCCAGACCTTTCTTCTTGCCAGCTTTCCTGGCTTTCTGCTGACGCTCTTCGAGTTTCTCCAGGCGCGTCAATTCGCGCTGCTCCCAGAGAATATAGCGCTGATATTCGCGCAGACTGGAAGCGCAGATGCGGCGCAGGTGTTTGGTATCGCCGGGTCGCCAGAGATTGAGGACAGAGTTATAGCGAATAGCGAACGAACTGATGACAGGATGTAATTCACCGGTAATCCGTTCAAAAGCTGATTCGAAGGGTTCCCACGGAGAGTAAGGAATAATCGCGGCACCGTGGTTATCCATGCCGCGGCGGCCTGCACGGCCAGTTAACTGACTGTACTCGTTTGGTGTCAGGAGGCGCATCTCCTGGCCGTCGAATTTGCTTAGGCTGCCGACGACGACCGAGCGAGCGGGCATATTCACGCCGAGCGCAAGTGTGTCGGTTGCAAAGACTGCTCTCAGATGGCCACGAGCAAAGAGCGTTTCCACCAGGACCTTGAGTGCGGGCAGAAGACCGGCGTGGTGGAAGCCCAGACCGCGTGGCAGCAGGTCGATCAGCGCGTGGACCTGTTGGAGGTTGCGGTCTTCGGGCGGCAGATGCTCAAGCCACTCGCTGACCTCCTGGCGCAGCATACCGAACTCCTCGGGCGAAGTAAATTGATGACGTGAGGCATTCAGCGCGGCTTCTTCAACCACCTTGCGTCCGGGCAAAAAATAGAGCGTGGGCAAAAGGTTGGCGTCACGCAGGGCGGTCAGAATCTCGCCCGGTTCGGCGCTCAGGCGATTCTTGATGCGCAGGGGCTTTTTCTCGGCGTCTTCCTCGCCAGGCGTTTCCTGATGGGCAGCCTGTTTCTCTCTCTCGGCATCCTCAGCCTCGAAACGATAGCGGCGGCCGCGTCCCTGAGAAGATCCCGAGCGGGCCTCGCCGCCGATATTTGGAAAATGTTCAATGCGCTGTCCATCGGCGTTCATGACCAGGTGTAGTTGATTATCGAGAAAATAAAAATGCTCCAGGGGGACAGCGCGTTTCTTATGCACAACCAGCGAGACGGGTCGGTGGACACGACTGATCCAGTCGGCCAGATCCTCGGCATTGCTGGCCGTCGCCGAGAGACCTACCAGTTGGATGCTGGAGGGAGAACAGATGATGGCTTCTTCCCAGACGGGTCCGCGCCCGGCGTCGCTTAGATAGTGAAGTTCATCAAAGACAATATAGCCTACATCGGCCAGAGAGGCTGGAGTGAGGCGGTCTTTGTGGCTAAAACGTTCGCCGCCCTCTTCCTCTAACAGCATATTGCGGTAGACCTCGGTGGTCATAATCACAATCGAGGCTTTGCTGTGTTCTACAATATCGCCAGTAACCAGACCGACCGACTCGGAGCCATAGAGGGCGCATAGATCGCGGTATTTCTGGTTTGAGAGCGCTTTCAAGGGAGTTGTGTAGATAACGCGTTGATTGCGCTGACGGGCCTGCCAGATCGCATATTCTGCAACAAGTGTTTTGCCAGTGCCGGTTGGCGCAGTGACCAGGACTGAGCGGCCTTCGGCCAGGTGGCGCATCGCTTCGATCTGAAAGGCATCAATCGGAAATGGATAGCGTGCCGCAAACGTAGAAATATCGTCTTGGACCTCTTCGCGCTCTGCGTCCTCTGTTGGTTTGACCGCCTGCTCGTCCATATGTACTTTCTCTTGGGAAAACTACTGGCAACGATTTTCAGTTTTCAATTAATGGAAGCTATTGTAACATGAATGGTCTTGAGGGACAAGATGGGGAATTTGCCCTGTTCAGGGCTTTGCCAATTCTGCTCAAGCCTGCGGCTTGCGCCCCCCCTGATTATTGGTGCGAGAGAGGAGCGCGAGGCCTGCGGCCCCGTGCTCCTCTCTCGCACATGATGGGATCTGCGGGGCAAGCCCCGCCAGAACTGGGAAGCCCTGTTTGGGTCGGGTTGCATAAGCGAGGGTGAGGCGGCCATACACGGTTTGTGTGGTCGCCTCACCCTCGCTTATTATGTGGATGTCGGGGCTAGCGTTTAGAGGCCCCAGCGGCGACGTGGGCGGCGGACATAGCTGCCACGGCGGCGGTAGTAACGTGAAGAGTAGTGGCTGACGCGTCTGTAGGCAAAGGCGCTCCAGATGGCGATCAGCACTGCTGCGGCCAGGATCGACGTGATCACCGGTACGCCATTCAGGTATGGCTCGCCCTGGATGCTCCAATGCAGGACTCCTGTCACCAGAAAGATTGCGATGAAGCCCAGGATGATAGCTCCCACGATCCCCATCGGCGCACGCCTCCGTGCCAGCATTTCGCCTAAAACGCCGATTAGGGCTGCGATGATTAGCATGATAAGTAATGAGCCTAATGTAATTGTCATAAAACCGACCTCCTTGTAGTTAACATCTTCTTGCTTACCGTATACACGTAACATCAGCCATTATGGATGCATTCGTATGCTGGCGTGGTTGCGCATGGCTAGCTAGTTGGCTTGCGGGAGGTCGGATATGGTCGGACATTGGATGGTCTATAGGGTGCTCAGGCTGGGAGAAAGGTGCTGAGCGTCTGGTGGAGCTGTTTCAATGAGCTATTGCCACCCGAGCAGATCACCCCCACGCGCTGACCCTGGATCTGTGCGCGTAGTTTGTACGCGCCAGCGAACGCGGCGGCTCCGGCTCCCTCGGTGAGCGAGTGAGCGCCTTCGAGCAGCCAGATCATCGCCTGCTGAATCTCATAGTCACTGACCAGGATGAAGTCGTCAAGGCTTTGCCAGAGCATCGTTTGAGGGAGTTCAAAAGCCGAGCCGGTGGCCAGTCCTTCGGCAATGGTCTGGTTGGGCGCTGTGAGCAGAGCGTGTTGTCGCCAGGATTCGTAGGCGGCGGGCGAGGCCGAGGATTGCACCCCGATGATGCGCAGCGCTGGATTCAGCGTTTTTGCCGCCAGACAGGCCCCAGCAGCGCCACTGCCGCCGCCAATCGGGACAAAGATGGTCTGGAGCGCAGGCTCGTCTTCCAGCATTTCAAGTGTACAGGTGCCTACACCAGCGATCAGCAACGGCTCATCGCCTGAGTGGATATAGCGGTAGCCTTCTGTTACGGCGAGCTGTTCGCAGTGCAGACGAGCCTCGTCAAAGTTTGCGCCATAATGGACGACCGTAGCACCCATGCCGCGCATCGAGGCCACTTTGCCGGGGTTGGCTCCCTCGGGTACAATGATCAGTGCTTTTACGCTAAACAGGCGGGCCGCGTAGGCGACCGATTGGCCGTGGTTGCCTGTTGAGGCTGCAATGACGCCCCGCGTGCGTTCATCAGGAGTAAGTTGCGAGACGAGATTGATGCCGCCGCGCACTTTAAACGCACCTACCGGTTGGTAGTTTTCGTGCTTGATATAGATGTCAGCGCCACACAAAGCATTGAGGGCGGAATAGGTATAGAGTGGCGTGCGGGCCAGGTAAGGCTTGATCTGGCGTTGTGCAAGCAATATATCCTGGAACGTTGGCGTGTACATCAGGTTTATCCCTCTGCCTGTAATCTTGAGATTACAGTCCCTAGACTAAAGAGTACTAATAAGTCTCTCTGGCTCGCGTGTGGATCATCTGTGTCATGTGTCTGGTCATGGGCTGTTGAGAAAGATGAACCCTCCCGCTTAACCGATCCTTAATTATACCTGGGCAGTCCTCCACCTATGAACCTCCAATTGTGCTTGATTTGCCAGCTTGAGGGGGACCAATGAAGTGTGAGTGGACAAAGAGAGAGGCGTGGGCCTACCAGGACCGAGGGGTACCGGTCCTGGGCCAATAGGCCCGGAAGGTATACAAAAAAACGTCAATCGCATTATACTGATGACGATCCTATTTTGAAAAGAGATACATGTATGCTTCGTTTAAAAGTGAAAGATATTGCCGAACGCAAAGGTTTCAGCATGGGCAGACTTGCGCGTGCGGCGCATCTGGATATGAATACTATGTGGCGTTTGTACCGTGGCGAACACTATATCCCGACCCTTATAACCCTCGCGAAGTTAGCCAGGGCGCTGGATGTCAAGCTGGACGATCTGGTTGAGGATGTGGGCGATGAGTGAAATGTGCTGTGCTTCTTGCAACCCCTTGACAGGTTCGCTATACTACTCGGGAACAAACAAATAATCATATTACCAGCGAAGATGAAGAAGAGTAACCTGCCGGGGACAGCAGCGAGTCGATAGACGGTGCGAGGTCGGCAATCCATAGCGGGTGAAGGGCGCTTCGGAGTTGGATTGAATGAGTGGCTTCACGGAGACGTATGGCATAGAAGTATGTCGTTGAGTGAAGAAGCAGGGTGGAACCGCGCATCATACCTTGAAATGTATTGCCCCAGGCAGACAGTGGTATGTATTCGTCCCTGGGCGTTTATTGAACGCCTGGGGAATTTTTTTGCAAGGGAGAATGCTTCATCTATGGCAACGACCGATGAGCAAGAGAATGCTTCATCCGTGACAACGACCGATGAGCAAGAAAAGGTTGCGGTGAAGGATACGCCGCTGGTGGCGATCGAGAAGATCGTCTCTTTATGTAAACGTCGAGGCTTTGTCTATCCTAACTCCGAGATCTACGGTGGCGTCTCGGGGATCTACGACTTCGGGCCGCTCGGTGTGGAATTGCGCAATAACATTCGCCGCTTCTGGTGGTGGTCGATGGTGCAGCTCAACGACAACGTTGTGGGTATCGAAGGCAGCATTATTACCCACCCACGTGTCTGGGAGGCGAGCGGTCACGTTGAGAACTTTGTCGATATCCTTGTCGATTGTAAGAAGTGTAAGCGGCGTTTTCGGCTGGATCATCTGCCGGAGGAGAACCGCGAGCAGAATAAGTGTCCCGAGTGTGGGGGCGAACTGACCGAGCCGCGCCGCTTTAATCTGATGATGGAGACCTATATCGGGGTGGTTGAGGGCGATAAGATGAAGACTTACCTGCGCGGTGAGGCCTGTCAGAATATCTACCTGGACTACGATAACGTTCTGAAGTCTTCGCGTATGCAGGTTCCCTTTGGGATCTGCCAGATCGGTAAGGCTTTCCGTAACGAGGTGACGCCGGGCAACTTCCTGTTCCGCCAGCGTGAGTTTGAGCAGTGGGATCTCCAGTTCTTTGTGCATCCCAGTCAGATGACGCAGTGGTTTGAGCATTGGAAAACTCAGCGTTTTGAGTGGTACCAGAATCTGGTCAACCACAAAGAGCGTCTGCGCTTGCGTCCACACGCGGCGGACGAACTGGCCCACTACGCCAAGCAGGCTTTTGACATCGAGTATCGCACGATCCTGGGCTGGCAGGAGTGGGAAGGCATTCACTGGCGGCAAGATTGGGACCTCTCGCGGCACAGCGAGTACAGTCACCAGGATTTGAGCTATACCGACCCTGAGACGAAAGAGCGCTACATTCCCTGGATTGTCGAGACCTCCGGTGGGGTCGATCGCACCTTCCTCAACGTGCTGCTCGACGCCTACGAAGAGGAGCCGGACCCGGCGGGTAAAGAGCCGCGAACGGTCTTGCACCTGAACCCACTGGTTGCGCCGGTCAAAGTCGGGGTTCTGCCCTTACAGAAGAACAAGCCGGAGCTAGTAGCTGCGGCCAAAGGTCTGTACAAGCAGCTCCAGCGCGTTATGGTGGCGCAATACGACGAGGTCGGCAATATTGGTCGCCGCTATCGCCGCCAGGACGAGATCGGCACACCCTATTGTGTGACCATCGATTTTCAGACACTCGACGACCAAACAGTGACTATCCGCGAACGCGATACAATGGATCAGATCCGTATGCCGCTCGCTGAGATCAAACACTATCTATTGGAGCGCGTGACCTGGAACTATTAGTTTATAAGTACCTGTAACGTGCGAGTAAGGAGGGCGGGGCCGCAGGCCATAGCATAGGCATGAAGTGAAGCGGGAGTGCAGAGGGCGGCAGCCCTTTGCTGGGTTTTGGAGTGTCCCCAACAAACTTTTTCTTGTGTTGTGCCTGTTTTGCCTCCGGCAAAACAGGCACAACAGGAGTGCTGAGAGCACCTCTCTGCTACCTTCATGCCTATGAGTGAGGGCAAGCCACAGGCTTGAGCAGGGCTGGAATGCCACAGACTTCTCTATCAATATTTGCCTTTCTATCCATCAGGCGCTATACTTGAGCGATACTGCAAGTAACACAGCGCAAATCGCATCTGATGACGAGGAGGCGAGGGAATGCCTGACGACACCCGGCCATCTATCACCCTTTTTTGCTCCTATGCCCCTGAGGATGAAGTCTGGCAACAGAAACTGAAAAAGCATCTCAGTAGCCTGCAACATCAGGGGCGCATCTCTTTCTGGTATGATCGCCTGATCCTCCCTGGCGCAAACTGGGCCGACGAGATCGACGACCAGCTTAACTGCGCCTCGCTCATTCTCTTGCTGATCAGCGCCGATTTCCTGGCCTCGGACTATTACTATGGCGTGGAGTTGAAGCATGCACTCGCGCGGCATACCGCTGGAGCAGCGCGTGTGATTCCCATTCTTTTGCGACCGGTAGATAACTGGCGCTCTGAAGCATTCGCGCAACTCCAACCATTGCCGACTGGCACGCGTTTTCTTAGTCAGTGGAAAGATGAAGATGAGGCGCTAGCCGATGTCGCGGCGGGCATTCGCCGTGCTCTTGAAGACCTCTCGACGCAGTCAGCCAGTGTGCTGCATATCCCTTTACCGGCCATCTGGAATATTCCCTATGCCCGCAATCCCTTTTTCCTGGGTCGGCGGGAACTATTGTCTCTATTGCACAGTCGTTTCCAGGAGAGTCCGAGTGCAGCCCTCTCGCAAACGCAGGCCATGAGCGGTCTAGGTGGCGTCGGCAAGACGCAGATCGCTGTCGAGTATGCCTACCGTTATCGCCAGGAATACCAGGCCGTGCTCTGGGCGCGTGCCGATACGTCAGAGGAGTTGAACTCGTCCTATATGACGCTTGCCGCGCTTCTGGGCCTTGCACTAAAAGATGAGAAGGAGCAACACCTCGTCATCGAAGGAGTCAAACAATGGCTTCAGACGCATGAGCGCTGGTTGCTGATCCTGGATAATGCCGATGAGCTTGCCCTGCTGTCCACATTTCTACCCTCTGCTCTGGCTGGACACATCCTGGTTACAACGCGGGCCTCGGCGCTCGGAGGTCTTGGCTATCGACTCGAAGTAGTGCCTTTTTCATCGGAACAGGGGGCATTGTTCCTGCTACGTCGGGCCGCACTGATTGCTCCAGACGCGTTGTTTGAGGCGGCCTCTCCCTCTACATGTGGTCTCGCTCTACAGATCACCGAGGAACTTGGTGGTCTTCCACTAGCTCTGGATCAGGCCGGGGCGTATCTGGAAGAGACAGGAGAGAGTCTTGCCGGGTATCTGCGCCAGTATCAGCAGATGCATATTAGACTCTTAGAGAAACGTCGAGGTCTGATGACGGATCATCCTGAACCAGTGACGACCACGTGGTCGCTCGCATTTGCCAAGATCGAGGCTCGCAACCCGGTCGCTGCCGATCTGCTCAGGTTTTGTGCCTTCCTCGCTCCCGATGGCATTCCTGAAGACCTTATCACCAGGGGAGCGCCTTATCTGGGACCGCGCCTGGTCAAAGCCAGCGATGAGTACGAGCTGAGCCAGGCGATTGAGACCGCACGTGCCTATTCGCTCCTTGCCCGCGACCCAGTTACACGTACCCTGTTTATGCATCGACTGGTTGGCGCAGTCTTGCGAGAGAGCCTGTCAACCAGGCAAAGAAAACACTGGAAACAGCGCACCTTCCAGGCGTTGCATGCAGCCTTTCCGCCAGTCGATTTTACCTCCTGGGCTGAGTGTGAACGCTATCTGGCCCATGCACTGCT
>DAOTTJ010000301.1:0-10134 GCA_034437695.1 Ktedonobacteraceae bacterium | reverse complement strand
AAATCTCTTTTACACTACTACTCGCTACTCAAGGGCTAGTCTCTGAAAGTATTTTGCATGTCATCAAGTCGAGATAACGTCAGAATCGCACCGGTAGGCCCTATTGGTTATATTTATCTCCATTTGCTTGTGCTCTGTTCCCTCCTCAGCTATGGTACGAACACCTATCAGCACCACTAGCCGCAAAGGTACATGAGAGGAGGTATGGAAGATGCCTGTTGAGTATCTGACTGAGGTACATGAGCAGCACTATGGCCGCTATGTGGGGAACCGTCCTCCGAGCAACTCGCCCGCTATTTTCACTTGGATGATGAGGATCGTACCCTCGTGCGAGAGCGTCGTGGAGATCATAACCGCTTAGGGTTTGCGCTCCAGATGGGCACGCTTCGATTTCTTGGGGTCTTTCTTGTTGATCCCGTCAATATCCCCATAGGGGTGATTGCTTCTATGGCAACCCAGTTGAGTATTGCCGATCCACAATGTATTGTTCGCTACGCCGAACGGGTCCAGACCAACAGGAGCATGCGCTAGAAATCAGGAAGTATTCTGGTTATAAAGAGTTCTCACACCGTCGTGGAGGATTTGCTTTGATGCGTTTCCTTTATGCACGGAGTTGGATCGGGACCGAGCGACCCAGTGTCCTCTTTGATCTGGCAACCACCTGGCTCTTAGACAAAAAAGTGCTCTTGCCAGGGGTGACGACGCTAACCCGTCTGATCTCCATGATTCGAGAACGGGCCGCCGAACGCTTGTGGCAACGATTAAGTGCAGCGGTTTCCCCCGAACAACGAACGGGTCTAGAAGGACTCTTGGCACGTGCAGGGGTCTCACGCATCACCAATCTTGAACGGCTCCGCCGCGCTCCCTCTCGTGCAAGTGCGCCGGTCCTGGTTGCCGCTCTGGCTCGCCTGACAGAAGTACGACTCTTAGACGTTGGTCCACTCGATCTGGTGAATGTGCCTGCGTCTCGCATCCCTGCATATCGGTGACGCATCTTGATCCAGTTAAACAAAGGTGAAAGTCGCCATAGCCTGGCACGAGTCACGTATTTCGCGCAAAAGGGAGAAGTACGCCAACGGTATCGCGAGGGGCAGGAAGAGCAACTTGGAACCCTGAGGCTTGTTGTGAACGCAATGGTCCTCTGGAATACCTTGTACATGCATCGAGCGTTGAGGAGATGCGAGGGCGAGGGATGAAGATCGTCCCAGAAGATATTGAACGTCTCTCTCCACTCGGGTATGATCACATCAATTTCTTGGGCCGATACACATTCTCTCTTTCTGATGAGATCCGTCAGGGAGCATTCCACCCTCTCCGCGAGTTGGAAGCATCAGAGCAAGATACTGAAACTCCTCTAGAGGAAACCATCGCATAGTCTCTCCTCTACTTCAATCACCTTTTTGGCTGACAACATGCCGGACGCGGCATTCTGCCAGCCATTTTGTTCTCTCCTCTGAACCGCATCAGAAGGGCAAATTCCTTAGCATGGTTTTTCGTTCCGTTAATACTCAAGGGCCTAGTAGTGGTGGGTGAATAGACGTTGCACAGTTGCTATCTCTGGCTGAAATAGCCATACTACTCATGAAGGGGTCGGGAGAACAAGATCGACCACTGTCGATGCTCTTGAGAGAAGCAGTGTACCTCCTTTCTCCCCAACCGGGTGTCGGAAAGCATAATCTCAAGAGGTTGTTTCCCAAAGGGGGGATGTACTTAATAATCCTACAGTTTAAGCCAAAAACAAATTTGCCTATAAGAAATCCATGTCCTTGACTCTACACCGCTGGCCGCCCGACCCGTCTCGCTAAAGCTTTCGCTCTCACACCACCCTACATATAACTAGTCTACTCGCCACCAACAAACACAGGTATACGATATATCCGGCTACCGCGCTCAACACACCTAACTCCCAGGCTAACTGGCTGCAAGTAGTCCGACACCGAGTCCCAACAATGCTCCTACGAGTACCTGCACAGGCGTATGCCCGATCAGTTCGCGCAGACGCTTCTCGGCGAATGGTTTCCCCTGAAACGCTTCGTCGATCATCTGGTTCAAGATACGCGCCTGGATGCTCACGGCCCGGCGTACGCCCGCAGCGTCGTACATGACAATCCCAGCCAGCACGACCGCGACGGCAAAGGTCGGCGATCCGATGCCCGCGATGCGTCCCGTTGCTGTAGCCAGACTTGTGACCAGGGCCGAATGCGAACTCGGCATTCCACCTGAAGATACCAGACGGCTCAGTTTGATCTGCCGATACCTAATACATTCGTAGGTTGTTTTCGACACCTGAGCAACTAACCACGCCAGGAATGCCGCGACCAGAATATGATTTTCAAAAAGTGCTTGCATGCGCTTGGTTCTCCGCCTCCTTACCAGAATGCTAGACTATATATCCAATGGCTCTATATGCAGATCGCCTTCATCTGTAATACGTAATTGCTGAACGCGTAGTTCAGCCTGCTGCAATAGGCCGTTACAGTGTTGCGCTAGCTTCATGCCGGCTTCATACTGCTCCATCGCCTGCTCTAATGAGAGACGCCCATCCTGTAAGGCTGCGACGGTTTGTTCTAGTTTTTCAAATGCTTCTTCGTATGTAAGTTCAGAAAATGCGTCCATACGTATGCCCCTCATGTCTATGTGATGTGTTTTTCTTTGTTTGTTGGGCGACATTGCCCCACCCATAAGCATGAAGTTAGCAGAGAGGTGCTCTCTGCACTCCTGCTTTGCCTGTTTTGCCTTCGACAAAACAGGCAAAACAAAAGAAAAAGGTTATTGGGGACACCCCAGATTACCTGTCTCCCAGACAGGGTGCCAGCAAAGGGCTGCCGCCCTCTGCACCCCCGCTTCACTTCATGTCTATGCTGGCTCGCAACCCGATCTTTTGTTCAGGGGAGAGGCCACACGCCGAGCATTACATAGCCCTACCCCTTGCATCCCCGCTGGTCTATCGACGTATGACAGAGCGGGAGGCATGAAGGTAGCAGATGGAAAGTCCTCTGCACTCCTGCTTCGCTTCATATCTTTGTTGGGCGGCATTGCCCTATCCCAGGGATTAGTCGATATGGGCGATGATGTGTCCGTCGGCTACCTGGATATCTACTTTGTCCCCGGCCTGGACCTGATCGATACTTGTGATGATCTTTCCTGCGGCAACTTCTCTCACTACGGCAAATCCACGGGCGATGGTGAGCAGGGGACTGAGCGCGTGCAGACCCAGTGCTGTGCCTTTGAGACGCTCCTGGCGCAAGGTCAGCATGTGTTCAATCTGCGTGCGTAAAACGTTTGTGGTATCGTCAAGTTGCTGCTCCAGGCGCTCAAGGCGGGAACGCGGGGTCTGACGCGCAAGATCGCGTTCGGTGCGATCGAGAGTCTCACGCGCACGGGCGAAGATCTCGTCGATCTGGAGGTCCAGCTCCTGGCGGTGTTCAGCTATATCGCGCTGCCAATCGGCGATGTCGGGAACCGCAGCGGCGGCGGCGGCGGTGGGAGTTGAGGCCCGCAGGTCTGCGACGAAATCGGCGATCGTGACATCGGTCTCGTGTCCGACGCCACTGATAGTGGGAATACGCGAGCGGGCAATCGCTCGCGCGACTATCTCGTCGTTAAAGGCCCAGAGTTCCTCGATCGACCCGCCGCCACGCGCCACAATAATGACATCGGCCTCTCCATGCTCATTCAGTAGGTCCAGCGCACGGGCCAGGGCTGCCGGAGCTTCGGCTCCCTGGACCAGCGCGGGCGAGAGCACGACCTGCGCCAATGGATAGCGCGTGCGCAGAACGCGCAGCATGTCGCGCAGAGCTGCGGCCTGCGGTGAGGTGACTATGCCGATAACCGCTGGTACATCGGGCAAGGGACGCTTGCGAGCGGAGTCAAACAGACCTTCGGCGCTCAGACGCGCTTTCAGTTGTTCAAAGCGCTGGTAGAGTATCCCCTCGCCTTGCAGTTCGACGTACTCTACATAGAGCTGCATCTTGCCATCGCGTTCATAGAGCGAAATACGTCCGCTAGCGGCAATCGCCATGCCATCGTGCAGATCGGGTGCTGCTGAACGCTGACGGGAGTGCTTGAAAAAGACACAGGGAAGCTGTGCCTCGGCGTCCTTGAGAGTAAAATAGCAATGGCCCGAAGCATAGGTCTTACATCCTGAAATCTCGCCGCGCACCCAGATACTCTGCAAGACATCGTCGGTCTCCAACAACGCCTTCAGATAACGCGCTACCTGCGTCACACTGAGCACCTGCGCAGCTTCAGGAAACAGCATTACATATCCTCCGCGTCGGAACCGTCAACCGTCACCAGCACCTGCCCGTACTCAACTGGCTGCCCATCCTGGACATGGATCTCGACAATACGTCCAGCGATGGTCGCCTCGACTTCGTTAAAGACGTTCAGCGACTCTATCGTGCCGACGATCTGGCCCGCCTTCACGCGGTCACCCACGGCGGCCAATGTCCCACCACGCTGCTTGAGCCAGGGATGGAAGACCCCTACCAGTGAGGAGACGATGTTCTGTTTATGCGACTCGCCCACAGGGGCAGTGCCATTGCTGGCCGCCGTAGATACAACCTCGCCTGTCAGTACAGTCCCGTCTGTACCCTTGATCTTGCGCAAAACCAGGTGAATACCCTCGCTGACACGTTTGATTTCAAGTTCTGCAACATCGCTGTTGTCCAGCAGATGGATCAGCCCTTGAATCTGCGCGATGCTGACATAGTCAGATGTTTCAGCCGGGGGCAACTCTTCCTGAGCATTGACCGAAGAGGTACTCCTTTTTCGCTCCATAGCTCTTCTTTCCTGCCTTTCAAATTCCTGCACATAGCCTCAGAGAAGACCATGTGTGCAGTGGGCAAAGGCGAGGATACGCGAACCGCTCGCCTCGCCTTTCGTGAAAATCTCAGGCCCGTTCTACATACGTGCCAGTAGTTGTATTGACTCGGATCAAATCGCCCGTCGAGACAAAGAGTGGGACCTGGACCACCAGTCCGGTTTCGGTGGTAGCTGGTTTGGTGCCGCCCGTGGCTGTATCGCCCTTGAAACCAGGCTCCGCATATTCGACGCGCAGCACGAGTTTTTCCGGTGGCTCAACCGAGATCGGCTCCTCGTCTAGCTGGATCAGATCAAGTTCCAGGTTATCGATCAGATAGTTTTTCGCGTCCCCAAGCTGCTCGCTGGTCAGGACGATATCGTCGTATGTTCGCATGTCCATAAAATGATACTGGTCGCCATCCTGATACTGGTAAGTTACCGTACTGCGGTCTAGCGTGATGCGAGGAAATTTATCGCCAGCATCGCACGTACGATCGAAAGTCGAACCTGTGCGCAGGTTGCGCAGTTTCATGCGTACAATCGCGCCGCCACGTCCCATCTTGACGTGTTGCCACTCGATGAGGGAGCAGGGTTGCCCCTCGAATTCAAAGGTTATGCCCTTCTTCAGGTCACCGGTTGAGATCATTAAAATCGCCTTTCCAAGCCTATAATGCAACAGAGTGAGCACGGCTCTAGCCCGTTCTCATCCCCATATATCCAGCTCACTTAACGCGGAATTACCAGTTGCGTGGGCGATTGAGTCAGCACCTCAAAGCCTTGTGCGGTGACAATACCGCTATCCTCTATACGCAGACCGCTCCAACCAGGAATATAAACCCCCGGCTCTACAGTCACAACCGAACCGGTGGGCAGGACCACGTCTTCAGGAGCACGCGGCGAAAGGCTCGGTCCTTCGTGGATCTGCAAGCCGATCCCGTGACCGGTGCCATGAATGTAGTAATCGCCCAGATCGTGGGCGATCAGCACATCACGCGCTAGCGCATCGGCGGCCTTCCCACCGATCCCACCCTGCAAACCCGCCTCACAGGTCTTCATCGCGAGTAAAACAATCTCATAGAGTTCGACCATACGCGTCTCGGCTGGCTCGCCCAGGCAGATCGTGCGCGTCATATCAGCACAATACCCCTTGTAACGCGCTCCCATATCGATGGTAATGAGTTCGCCACGCTGAATACGCCGCTGACCAGCGTGCGCGTGGGGCATCGAACCATTTGAACCGGCGGCCACGATAGTCTCAAACGCTGTGCTCTCTGCGCCCAGTTCCAGCATCTTGCGCGTCACCTCCCACTGCACCTCTTTCTCAGTCATGCCGGGTTGAATCCACTGACAGAGATGAGTAAAGGTCTGATCGGTAATCGCCACCGCTCGGCGCAGCAGGTCGATCTCGTGTGGCTGCTTGACCATGCGCAACGTCTGGACGTAGCTCTCCGCTAACGGGACCAGCTCGATCTGTCCCACAAAAGCCGCGTTTAATTCGAGATAGTCCGCGTATGACATAACCGTAGACTCAAAGCCGATCCTGCTCCAGGAGGTTCCACGCACGATCTCGACCAGAGCAGGCGCGTATTCCCGCGACTGCGGCACTACTACTTCCCAGTCGCTGGCCTCTCTGGCCGCGACCTCCTGATACAACGGATTGGTCAGCAAAAGCTGCTGCTCCTGGCCGATTAACAACAGGCCAGCCCCTTCCGTATCATCGTTTAGCCAGCCGCTCAGGTACGAGCGGTTCTGGGGCTGAGTCACCAGCAAAGCATCAAGCTTCTGTTCACTCAGCCAGGTTCTCAGCGATTGTAACATTTCTTGACTCATGAAATCCCCTTTGCGCGTTCTTCTCGCACAAGTTCAACCAGAGCCTCCAGAGCAAGCAGATATCCCCGCCAACCAACCCCAACAATGTGGCCACGAGCGATCGGCGCAATCACCGATTGCTGTCTGAACGCCTCACGTGCATAAATATTGCTGAGATGAACTTCGATCACGGGCAACTTGACTCCGGCCAGCGCATCGCGCAAGGCATACGAGTAGTGAGTAAATGCACCGGGGTTGATGATGATGCCATCTGCGCCTGCACCATGCTCTTGAAGATAGTCGATCAGCACACCTTCGTGATTTGATTGAAAACCTTGAATCTCAGCCTCTAGCTCTGCGCCGCGCCTGTCTAATAACGCGTAAATCTGCGCCAGGGTCATCGTGCCATAGATAGCTGGCTCACGAGTACCAAGCGTATTAAGATTCGGTCCATTGATGACAAGGATATGCAGCATCAAAATCTCGCCCTTACTCTCTTTTTATCTGGCGTATCATATCACACTTTCCCGGCGCTGCACACCCACCCTCACTCTCTAATACAACTCCTCGTTGCGAATGCTGGTATCGACCGAGTTGAACAGACTGAACAGGGTCGAGTCGACCGGCAAAACGTTCTCCTGCGCGGCGATCCCTTCGCGCATAAAGCCCTGGGCGCGGCTATCAAAGATGCTGAACTGGTTGCCAAACGAGAAGATGTACTGCTGTACCTCACCGCTTGCCCGGTTCAGAACCAGTATATCGTCGCCTGCTCCACATATAGTCTGGGCCTGGCAGCGCGTGCGATCCAGGAACGAGCCGACGAGTATCTGTTCGTCCTGTCCCCAGCTCTGGGCGGTATACTGATGCGAGATATTCAGCGAGGAGTCGAGTGCGATAAACGTGCTCTGGGCCTGTTGCGGATCGTAGAGCATGATACTCAGGGTAGGCAGTCCAAAATGCCCGACATAGAGCACCATGTTGGTCCCCCAGTTGGCATAGGTGATCTGGCGTGTCACGCCCAGATCGCTATTTAGCACGAGGATCTGCGCAATTCCCGCACTCGTATCATAGAACAGGATCTGTGCCTGACCTTGAGCGGTGAAATCGCCTGTGTGGACCTCCCAATCGCCTCCCAGGTTATGCAAGAACTGAAAGTGGTCCAGCGCCAGGGTGGAAGAGAATTCGATCAGTCGTCCCTCGCCGACGTTGCGATCGTACAGGAACAGACCATCGTGGTTAACACCGACAAAGCTGCCGACGTAGATTTCCCAGGAGTTATGCCAGAGCAGGTAGTCGTGGCTGACACCGACGGTAAAGGTGTTGGTGAAACTCATAACGAAAATCTCGGCAGTCAGACCAGAGGTACTCCAACTAGCGGGCGTCTGGCCACTAGAGTCAGTAGGCTCGCCGCTCTGTGCGCTCAAGTTGAGGTTTACCCTGTATCCATCGGGCTGGACGCTGCTCTGACTGGCTGTGGGCGTCCTGGTAGCGCCAGGTGTCGGCGTCGAGCCAACGGTGGGTGCCTTAGTTGGTGCAGCGGTCGGTGCCTTAGTTGGTGCAGCGGTCGGTGCAACAGTCGGAGCGGCCGTCGGCGTCGGCGTTGGGACGGCAGGCGTCGGGGCAGCAGGCGTCGGTGTTGGAGCAGCCACAGGCGTCGGCGTCACAGGCGGTGGCGTCGGCGTCGACGGCACTGGCGTCGGCGTTACAGAGGTCGGTGTCGGCGTCGGCGGCACTGGCGTCGGCGTCGGCGGCACTGGCGTCGGCGTCGGTGGTACTGGCGTTGGCGTCGGCGGTACTGGCGTCGGCGTCGGCGGCACTGGCGTTGGCGTCGGCGGCACTGGCGTCGGCGTCGGCGGTACTGGCGTCGGCGTCGGCGGCACTGGGGTCGGCGTCGGTGGCGGTGTGATAACGGAAACAGGGGTCGAGCCTGGTTGAACATGTCTGGTAGGGACCGGCGTCGGTGCAGGGTTTCCCTGATTCCCAGGAGCAGGTGTGGGGGTTACCGGAGCGGGGGCAGGGATAGCGAAACGCTTGTACATCAGCACTTCGCTTCTATCGCCGGTAAAGCGACCGATATAGAGTTCCCAGCCGGGACCCCAGCCCTGGAAGGTTTCGTGGCGGGCAATAGTAAATTGCGGAGTCAGCGACAGCAATTGTATCTCGCCAGTGACGCGGTCGTAGAGCAGAATCTCGGTCTGACCACCGCCTGTAAAGTCGCCCAGGTGAACCTCTAGATTCGACCCCCAACCATTGACGCCTGTCTGCGCGTCGTGCAAGCTCATACGATAGGGGGCCTGAGTTAGGGACGCGCCCGGAGACAGGTAGTGACGGATCACCTGAGGCGAATACGCCTGGTAGGGATAAGAGAGCGCCAGCACATCCAGGCGGCCCGCCTGACGGTTGTAGAGCAAGAGGTCGGTCAGACCGCCGCCCGTAAAGTCGGCGCTAAACTCCTGGTCATAGGAACCGGCTGGCAGACCGAGGGCGACACGGCTGTTTGACAGTGAGCCGTTGCCTCCACCGGTATTTAAAGCGACATTGGCTGAGGTGATGCCGGTCATATAGTTACCATTGATGCCTGGGAGCCGCGCAAACAAATGAGGATCGATGGTTTTAGGAAAATAGATGAAACGCAACTGACCCTGCTGGTAACGCGACTCATTGATGACCGGGACGTTGTAGTTATGGCCGACATACATGGGTGTGGGATCGCCATAATTTTGATAGGTCACATCAAAGGTCTCACCATCGGAGGCTACCGAGGTCACAAAAGCCACGTGGCCGGCCGTTCCAAAGGCCCAGATCCCATCGGCAACCGGAAAGACCGCCAGCGACCCCACGCGTGGAAGCGTGCCGACCGGCAAGCCAAAGCGCTCGGCGTCGACTATCCATTCCGCGGCATTGCCCCAGTTTAACGGCAGATTGTAGCCCAGCAGATGCCACTGTTCCCAGCCCCACCAGACACAGTTACCGCCGGTCGGCAGGGGTCCAGGACACAGTGGAAAAGGATTGCCATCGGAACTATAGGTAAACTGCTGGCAGCCCGTATCTACCGTCGCTTTCGTATGGTCAAAGGCAGCGGCGTGCGCCTGCTGGGGAAGAGAGATCAGACAGATAGTAGCACAGAGAGAAAGCAGGGCCAAAATATGGAGCAGATGCAGACGATTTCCCGGCCACCCCTTCACGCGACTTTCACGTTTCTCCCGAGAAAATAAAAACCTGGGCATTGGTTAGCTCCTTCTTACCACGCTCTTCTCGTTCAGAAACACACCTGGTCTCTGCGGCCTTGCAGAACATGGTCAACGTATCTACAGAATCACTTTTATTTAAAAAATCGATTTTATCCATTGGGTAGAACGATGACATTCTTTCCTGGCTTATACATGCAAATAAACCACACACGAAAATCCAGCTTCTGAGAAGCTGAAAGTTGTGCAGGTAGGTGAGAATCGTCAGCCCTTCACCTTTCTCACAGGGCATGCTCAGAGAGTTAGAAACCGAGAGCATAGGGTATACATT
>DAOTTJ010000300.1:0-12249 GCA_034437695.1 Ktedonobacteraceae bacterium | reverse complement strand
TGGCCAATATAGGCATCGGGCTTAATCCCCCAGGATGCCCAGAGATCCGCCAGAGCTACCTGGAGCGCGAAATTCGTTGGCTGCGCTACCTCGGCTTCACCCATCAGCGACACGTCTTCCGCAGCGTTCAGCGCGTCAACTAATGACCAGCTCGCGTGGCGCTGGAACTCGGCATCACAGCGCTCGATACTGGCGCGAAAGACCGGCTCTTTCTCCAGCAGTTCGCGTCCCATTGCCCACCACTGTGGTCCCATGCCTGAACAGACAAAGGCCAGTTTTGGCAGACCGTTCATCGGCACACGCCCAGATGGCGTACCTGGGCGCGGCTGGCTGGTAAGAAACGCTTCAAGCTGCTCAACCGCCTCGGTCTTTGAGTGTGCTACCACACCCAGGCGATGATCGTGATGCGTGCGCCTTAACGCAGCGGAATAGACTATATCGGAGAGGGGAGCGTCAGTACGGGTAAGAAATTCCTGATAGGAACGAGCCATCACCTGGAGCGCCTCCGTGCTGCGTGCAGAGAGCGGCAGCAGGGTAACCTGTCCTTCACGCTCGGCGCTGACAGGGATGAGTTGGGAGGGAGGAGCTTCTTCGAGTACCGCGTGCGCATTGGTGCCGCCAAAGCCAAAGGAATTGACGCCCGCCATAGCCGGTCCATCAGTTGTCGGCCAGGCTTCCAGGGTCATCGGCACATGCAGGTGGAGTTCATCAAAAGGAATATCCGGGTTGGGATTGTGCAGGTGCAAGTGCGGAGGAATCTGGCGATGTTTGAGGGCCAGCGCCACTTTGATCACACCCGCCACCCCAGCAGCAGCTTCCAGGTGGCCAATATTGGTCTTCACTGAACCAATCACACACTGTTCGTCGGCGGAGCGACCCTCGGAAACCACCCGACCAATCGCGCGGGCTTCAATCGGATCTCCTACCGGCGTACCAGTGCCATGTGCTTCGATATATTGGAGTTGCTTTGGCAAAATGCCCGCACGCTTGTAGGCCTGGCGCATCGCCGCTTCCTGAGCAGCGCCACTAGGAACCGTAATACCGGTTGTGTGTCCATCCTGTGTTACGGCGCTTCCGCGCACCAACGCGTAGATAGAATCTCCATCGGCCTGAGCACGCGAGAGAGGTTTGATCAGCACAATCCCTGCCCCTTCGCCGCGTGCATACCCATTGGCCGAAGAGTCAAAGGTCTTACAGCGTCCGTCGGGAGAGAGAAAACCGCCTTTCGATTCGGCGATCGTCATAGTAGGTGCAATCATTGCGTTCACGCCACCGGCAAGCGCAAGAGAACATTCGCCATTCCAGATGCTCTGACAGGCGAGATGCAACGCGACCAGTGAACCGGAACAGGCAGTATCCACCGCAATGCTTGGTCCCTGCAATCCATAGACATAGGAGATACGGTTGGCCAACATAGTCATCATCATGCCTGTTGCAGAATGCGTCTGGAGTTCATAGCGACTAAATACGCCAAAATTCTGCATCAACTGGTAATCAAGCGTAAAACCGCCGACAAACACCCCTGTATCACTGCCCACCAGACTATCAGCGTCTTGACCACCATCTTCGAACGCCTCCCATGCTACACGCAGCAACATACGCTGCTGCGGATCGAGCCAGACTGCTTCGCGGGGAGAAATACCAAAGAACTGAGCATCGAACTGATCAATGCGGTCCAAATAGCCCCCTCGGTAGGTGTTCATCTTCCCAGATTTGCGAATATCGGGATCGTAAAACTTGCGTGCATCCCAGCGATCAAGTGGCACTTCTCTCGTGGCATCGGTCCCTGAGCTAAGAAGATCCCAAAAGGCCTGAGGGCTGATCGCTCCGCCAGGAAAATGACAGCCGATGCCAATAATAGCCAGAGGTTCTCGTTCCATACCTGCAACCGAAGTATCCTGAGCAGGTGGAACAGAGCCATGAGAAACATTTTCATCAAGCATAAAAGATCTCCTTCTTTCTTTCCTAACTCTGTTTTGCTGGAATGCAACAGCGAGCAACACGCTCGGTACGGGTCCATGCACGCTGTAAACGGACTTCGAGCTGTTCTGGTAAAACACCCTTGCCCACGGGCGGCTGTCTTACCAGAACGCAGAAGCCCGACGCACCCCTGCTATCTTGCCTCAAGGCGCGTTGGGTTCTTCTATTAAGATGTTCGCCTGGTGAGACGCACTGGTTAAGCGGGTAAGGATGGCCTCAAGCTCACTTCTAGACGTTGAGAAATCTTGGTGAGTAGAAGATCCTGGGTAGTATGCAGAAAGAGATGAGAACCGGGTAACATGGACAACTGGCACTCTCCAGTAGTATGGACAGGCCAGCCGGCAAGATCGGCCTCACGAACTCTGACATCCTCAAGACCACCATAAAGGAAAAACGGGCAGGTCAGAGGTGGCTCTTCATGGTACTTGTAGGTGTCACACACCTCATAATCTGCACGCAACGTTGGCAACATTAACTGCATCAATTCCTCATTTTGTAAAATCGTTTCGGGAATCCCGTCCGCACGTAAGACTACCTTGAATACCTCGGTTGGCAAATGATAGATTTTGATGTTCGGATTGGCAAGCTGCGGCGCACGGAACGCCGCCAGATGCAGGGCCAGGGGATGACGGTCATGCTGTCTACGCAACTGGCGAGCCACTTCAAAAGCAACCAGCGCCCCCATGCTATGCCCATAGAAAACGAACGGACGGTCCAGGTAAGGAACCATCGCGTCAGCAATATCCTGCACCAGCGGAGTCAGACGTTTATAAGGCAGTTCGCGCAAACGCTCTTCGCGCCCAGGCAACTGGATGCTACAGAGTTCGATATCTGCGGGCAACGCATCTAACCAGGGACGAAAGATGGAGGCGCGACCACCGGCATAATGAAAACAGAACAGGCGCAGACGTGCCTGGTCATTTGGACGATAGCGTAGCACCCACGTATCGGAAGGCTCCGCGTTCTCGGGCTGCGTGGCTTTTTGCTTGAGGCGTTGCAGAAGCGCAACCCGTTTCTCCTCAGGCAATGCTGCGATTCGTTCGCTTACGTTCTTCATTCAGCAATCTCCTGGTACTGAGGCTCTTTCTGGCGACCCAGCGTAATCCAGCCGCTATTGATCGGATGCTCGTAGGAATCCTGCTGGTAGAGCGTGATCAATTCCTCAAGGAATGGATCACTTTTCCACATCTGAACCTGCTTCTGTATCTCCTCGTTCTGCGGCTCGTGTTCAAAGGTCTCAATGATCACGCTAGCGAGCTGGCCTGCCAGTTGTTCTAGAAAGCGGACATTGATCGCAAACTGGCTCTCCAGTTCCGTATCCGGCAATTCCGCCGTCATGCCGATATGCAGCCGCGCCATAAAGTCGAAGTCGTAGTATTTGATAAAGGCGTCAGAAGCATTTGACGGAGCCAGAGCCAGCCAATCGCGAAAGAAAGCCTGCACATGTTCGCTCAGCACCGAGAAACGAGCAAGCTGCATAATCACCGAGGGACTATCGGCGATCCGGCGGATCTTATCATGGAAGTAGAGCAGGCCTGGAACCGCCCAGTAGACCGCCGTATCCCAGATCACTTTGGCAATCATAATCTGGGCATTTCCCATCAAAGGATACTGATGCTCATAGGTACTGAGCCAGGAATTCGCAAAGAGCAGAAAGAGCTGATTATGAATTGCCGCGCGATCCTCAACGTCTTCCCCATCTAGAGCATTCGTAATCAGATCGCCAGCCAGGCTATTGGCAATCGCCATCAGATCACCACCGGGAGAATACAGGGGGTCCAGAGAAACGCCTGCCTCTCCTATCAGACACCAGCGCTCATCTGAGAAAACCTGTTCGCAGCCATACGAATAGTTTTTCATCACCCGGAAATCCTGTAACTTATCTTGATGCATCTCAATATCCGCAGCACACTGTGGCTCATGCTCGCGCAACCAATCGAGCGCACGTTCAAAGCGGTTCATCTCGTCAAATGAGTGTATATTCGCATCGCTCACGATCCCTACGCTGGTTGAATCGGAAGCCAGAGGAATAATCCAAACCCAGTAGCCTGGACCCATCAGGTGATTCGTGCTCAGAAAGCGCTGGCCTTCGCGGATGCGCTGATGCCAGGTCTCATCATTTGACCACTGGTTGACATCTATGCGATAGCCCAGGCGAAACCAGACTGCGTTCGCCTGGTGGCCAACCTTTTTCGCCAGACCAAGCTGTCTTTGCAGCAGTGTATTACGTCCACTAGCATCTACCACCCAGCGAGTCTGAACATCGCGCACGCCGTCAAGGTGGAGAATGCTTATCTGGTGAAACTCGTTCGCGGGCTGCAAATCAATGCGCTGCACCTTGCTTGCATCGTAGAAGACAATCCCCTCCTGGCGTATAATGCGACCAAGCTCATTCTCCAGACGCCCGCGATCAAGCTGATAGGTGGAGACGCGCTGCGGCGGAAGGACTGCGTGTCCCAGTTCCACGCGCCGGGCAATATCCCGGTTATCGTCCTGACTGAAAAACAGGCGCAGACCATATTTAGGGAGTTGTTGCGTCTGCAAATGCTCCTGTAAGCCCAGTACATTGCGCAGATAGTAGGCCTGAATTTCGACCGTAGACTCTCCAACCTTGTGAGCAGCCTCTGGAACAGGATGTTCCTGCTTTTCCACAACTAGAATGCTGGTCGCTGGTCGTGCCTTTTTAATCTGCAATGCCAGGGTTAGACCCGCAATGCCCCCACCTAGAATAGCGATATCATATTCCTCAAGGGGAGTTTCTTGCTTCAGTTCTTGCTCGCTCATCCCACTACCTCCTGCTTGGATGGGGACTGGTATCCCAGAATAACCCACTTGCTATCGATAGGATTGACTTTTTTCTCTTCCTGATAGATCTCCACCAGATCGGTGAGGAACGTCTCTTCCTGCCAGCGCTGAATCTGTTGAGCCACCGCTTCTTCATTAGCGCGATCCTCAAGCGTTTCAATCACCACGCTGACCAGTTGGCCGGCAAGGTGTTCAAGCAAACGCGTATTCTGCGCAAACTGGGCCTCTAGTTCGGCGTCAGGCAGGCCAGCAGCCATCCCTGTATGCAGATCGACCAGAAACTCGAGCAGCGAATAGGGATCGGCGAAGGTATCCGAGGCGGCGGGCTGATCGATGGCATGCCATTCCCGGAAAAACGCCTGGACCCGACCGTGCAGGTTCCAGCAACGATACAGATTAGCCACAGTCAAAGGATTTTCAGAGAGGGTGCGGATCTTATCGTGGAAGTAGAGCAGGCCGGGAAATGCCCAGTAAATGACCGTATCCCAGATGACTTTCGCCACCATCACCCTGGCGTTGCCCATCAAAGGATATTGATTTTCGTACGCTACCAGCCAGACCTCGCTGAAGATAAGGAAAAGCTGACTGTGTCCCTCTGCCAGCTCGCTCACATCTTCCCCCGCCAAACTGCGGCTGACCAGGTCACAGGTCAAACCATTGCCGATGGCGATCAGATCTCCACCTGAAGAATAGAGCGGGTCAATGGCCACGGCTGCCTCGCCAATCAAGCCCCAGCGATCCCCAGAGAAGACCTGCTCGCAGCTATAGGAATAATCCTTCATGACGCGGAAATCCTGGATTTTGTCCTTCTCGCGCTCGATCTCCGCCGCACATTGCGGCTCATGTTCGTGCAGCCAGTTTAACGCACGATCAAAACGGTTCATATCCTCGAAATTGTGCATGCTTGCGTCTGTCACAATGCCAACACTGGTTGAGCCAGAAGCTAGAGGAATGATCCAGACCCAGTAGCCCGCTCCCATCAGATGATTGGTAGAGAGGGAACGCTCACCAGCAGTAATACGAGCCAGCCACTCAGCGTCGTTCGACCAGGTATCAATATTGATGGAATAACCAACGCGGAACCAGACGGCGTTGGCGTGATGTCCGACCTTTTTCGCCAGGCCAAGCTGGCGCTTTAACAGCGAGCTGCGCCCTGTGGCGTCTACGACCCAGCGGGCCTGGACCTCACGGTCGCCCTCCACGTTCTGGATCATGACGCGGTGAAATTCCTGTTCTGGTTGCAAAATGACTTGTAGGATCTTGCTGCCATCCAGAAACGTCAGCCCATGTTTACGCAGTTCCTCACCCAGCGCGTTTTCCATACGCCCACGGTCAATCTGGTACGCGGGCAGAGGAGCAGACTCGATCTGCCCGTATTCGACGCGATGGGTAATATCCTGATTGCCATCCAGACTGAAAAACATGCGCAGACCAAATTTGCGTAGCTGCTGGTCCCGCAAGTGTTCTTCAAGGCCCAGTATATCGCGCATATAGTACGCGGCGATCTCAACCGTCGACTCTCCAACCTTATGAGCTGCCTCTACGACAGGATGCTCCTGTTTCTCTACGACCAGAATGGTGGTCGCCGGGTGCTTCTTTTTCATCTCCAGGGCCAGACTCAGACCCGCGATGCCTCCCCCCAGAATAACCATATCGTAGACATCGGTCAGGCTGGCAGGCACTACCTTTTGCATTCTTTCATCGTCCATAAGAAGTCCTTCTTTCTTTTCATTACTATGTACCAGCTACATGAATGCACGCGCCTTCTACTTGGCAACTTCTTCTCGCTCCAGGCGCTGATGCTTGATAGCTATCCAGCTACTGGTAATCGGATTGGTCCGGCCTTCACGACGATAAAGCGCGATAAGTTCTGCCAGGTAGGGTTCGGTCTGCCAGCGTTGAATCTGCTGAAGTGCAGCCCTGTTTTCAGAGGAATTGGCGTGGGATTCGATCACCTGGCTGACAATCTGACCAGTCAGCCGCTCAAACAAACGTACATTGGCATCGAATTGCGCATCCAGCTCGGTAGGCGAGAGGCGAGCATCCATGCCAGTATGCAGCTTCACCATAAAATCAAGCGGAGAATAGAGATCGACGAATTGATCAGATGCTTCAGGCCGATCAATAGCGTGCCACTCACGAAAGAACGCCTGAATGCGATTGCTAAGCTGAGCAATGCGCGAGAGGTTCGTGGCCACTCTCGGACTATCAGCAATATTACGGAACGTATCATGGAAGTAAAGGAGTCCAAAGACACCCCAATAGAAAGCGGTATCCCAGATGATCTTGGTGACCATGATCTGAGCATTGTCCATCAGAGTGTATTGCTGTTCGTAAATACTCAGCCAGATACTCGCGACGCTAAGAAAAAGTTTATCGTGGACCAGAGCGCGTCCTTGAATATCTTCTCCATCCAGGCTACGACAGACAAGATCACTGGCCAGCCCGTTGCCAATGGCGATCAGATCACTGCCAGGCGAATAGAGTGGGTCCAACGCAACTCCGGCCTCGCCTACCAGGCACCAACGATCGCCCGAGAAAACCTGCTCACTGCTATAGGAATAATCTTTCATCACTCGGAAATCCTGCACCTGAGAGCGGTGAGCCTCGATCTCCTCTGCACACTGTGGCTCGTGTTCGTGCAACCAGCTTAATGCACGCTCAAAAAGGTTCATATCCTCGAAATTATGCATGCTTGCATCGGTCACAATCCCGACGCTGGTCGAGCCAGAGGCCAGACGAATCAGCCAGACCCAGTAGCCCGCTCCCATCAAATGATTGGTGGAGAGAGAACGCTCACCCTGTGTAATGCGAGCTAGCCACTCGGCATTGTTCGACCAGGTATTGATATCGATGGAATGGCCGACGCGGAACCAGACAGCATTGGCGTGATGACCAACTTTCTTCACTAGCCCAAGCTGGCGTTTTAACAATGAGCTACGCCCCGTCGCGTCTATAAACCAGCGAGCCTGGATCTCGCGCTCACTGTCCCCTTGCTGGATCTGCACAGTATGGAACTCCTGCTCCGGCTGCAAGAGCACCTGCTGGATTTTGCTACCAGAGAGAAAGGTAATACCCTGATGCGGCAGTTCCTCGCTCAAGGCATTTTCCAGGCGGCCTCGATCAAGCTGGTAGGTACACAGGGGAGGAAAAACGGTTGAGCCAAGCTCTACTCGGCGCGTAATATCGCAGTTATCTTCGGTCTTGAAGAACATGCGCAACCCAAATTTCCGCAGTTGATGCATTTGCAGGTGGTCTTCTAATTGCAGAACATCCCGCAAGTAACGGGATGCGATCTCTACTGTAGACTCACCAACTTTATGCGCCGCTTCGGGGACAGGATACACCTGCTTCTCGATCACCACTATTCTGGTCGCAGGGCGAGCCTTTTTCATTTGCAGGGCCAGGGTTAACCCGGCCATTCCGCCGCCGAGAATAGCGACATCATACTGATCGGACGATATCTCGATTGGTGCCTTCCGCGTCTGTAATTGCCTAAGAAGCATTGCCCGCTTTTCAGCTGGGAGCGCAGCAATACGATGCTGTACATCACTCATCTGGAGATCTCCTCATCTGTCATCTTTGCTATCCATCACAAAGACATCTAGTACACAGCTTTACCTGTTATGGGTTGTCCTTGACTTCTCAAAACAAGGAAAAAAAGAGAGTTCAGGAACATCCCAAACTGGGCAGAGACGCTATGCTCTCTGTACTCCTGCTTTTCTGGCTTGTAGCACATTAAAAAGATCGGAGATAGCTCATATTCCCACTAGTTTCCCGCCGCACAACTCTACTCGCATAGAGTATAGTGAATAACGTGCTTGCTCTCCATCGCTAGAAATGAGGATTTCTCGTAAAAACCGCTCTGGCAGATATCTCACTAGAACTAATGATGTCTGAAACGATGGCTACAACATATAATTGAGGAAATCTGGAACGAATATTCAGCACGCCCTCAGGTGTGCTGCATGCGGACATAGTACTTCACCAGAGCAGCATCCCTACTGATGCTATTGGGTTGCGCTGGAGCACAGAGCCAGCGCTGACTCTCATTGTGAGATCACTGATAGTCAGGAAGGACGGGCAAATCGACTCGTTCTCGCGAGGATGCCCTGGAGGAAATCGAAGAGATGATAGAGAATTCTCAAGCGACCAGCGGTGCAGGCTCATCCGACACGCCAAGCGGCGTGAATCAGGGCTATTCTCCTAGCCTGATCAAAGATATTTTTGTGAAATGTAAACGTTGCCACACATTACTGTATATTCGAGCGTGGGAAAAAAACTTGAAAGTCTGCGAGGTCTGTAGCTATCATTTTCGCCTCTCAGCCCCCGAACGCATCCTTTCTCTGCTGGACCTGAATAGCTTTGTAGAAACAGAGAAAGAGATGCAATCCAGCGACCCGCTCAATTTTGCAGGCAAACCCTATAGTTATGCGGAGAAGCTCAACGAAGAGCAAAAGCGCACCGCGATAAATGAAGCAGTGGTGATCGGGACTGGACAGATCGCAGGGTATCCTCTGGTTCTCGCTGTGATGGATTTTCACTTTATCGGAGGAAGTATGGGTTCGGTGGTGGGAGAAAAAATCACTCGCGCAGTTGAACTGGCATGTAAAAAACATCTCCCGCTCTTCATCGCTTCGGCCTCTGGTGGCGCTCGAATGCAAGAGGGCATTTTTTCATTGATGCAGATGGCAAAAGTGTCGGTTGCGCTCACCTATCTGAGCGAGGCACAATTGCCCTTCATTTCGCTGCTGACAGATCCCACGATGGGTGGGGTCGCCGCCAGCTTCGGCATGCAGGGAGATATCATTCTGGCCGAACCAGGTGCTCTGGTGGGCTTTGCCGGACCGCGAGTCATTGAGCAATTTATCCACCAGAAATTACCCGAAGATGCCGATACATCCGAGTTCATGCTCAACCACGGGATGATCGATGCGGTCATCCCCCGGTCGACGCTTCGCTCTACGCTGGCTCAGATTCTGCATTACTATAGCAAAAGGCCGGCACAGAATAGTGAGCACCAGAGTGAAAGCCTATCGCTCGCGCATGCGCGACAGTTGGTAAAAAAGCACACCGAGCCACAGCCTTCGGTGAGCGAGTTACCATCCTTGAGTCCGTGGGATCAGGTACAGATTGCCCGCCATAAAGATCGGCCCTACACTGCGGACTATATCCGGCTGATCAGCGAGAACTTTCTGGAGTTGCGCGGCGATCGTCGCTACGCCGACGACCGAGCGATTATCGGAGGCCTGGCAAGCTTCGCAGGCCAGATCGTAATGCTGATTGGACACCAGAAAGGTCGCGACCATAAACAGAGACAGACATGCAGTTTTGGTATGTCCCATCCTGAAGGGTATCGCAAAGCGCAGAGGCTGATGCGTCACGCGGAAAAATTCGGCTTCCCTGTCATCTGCCTGATTGATACGCCCGGCGCATTTCCCGGTCTTGAAGCCGAACAACGAGGCCAGGCTCAGGCTATCGCGGAAAGTCTGACCGTTATGAGTACCTTGCGCGTGCCAACGGTTGCAGTGGTGATCGGCGAAGGGGGGAGTGGAGGTGCTCTGGCTCTTGGTCTGGCGGATAGAGTGCTGATGCTGGAGCATAGTATTTATACAGTCGCTTCGCCAGAGGCAGCAGCTTCGATTCTCTGGCGAGATAATAAGCTGGCTTCTCAAGCGGCCGAGGCCATGCGCATCACCGCCCATGATCTGTTGAAGCTGCGAGTGATCGACGGCATTATTCCTGAACCAGAGGGAGGAGCACACCTGGACCACACTGCCAGTGGCCATCTGCTCAAGGAACATCTCGTCCTGGCTTTAACCGAGCTAGGAAAACTTCCCTTGCAAACACTAGTGGAGCAGCGCTATACAAAATTTCGTAATCTCGGCCTTTTCCAGATTTAAGGGTGCATCTACCAGATAAGGGAGCTACACGTTGATGCTCTCAACCTGGTCTGAGGCCAGAGATCTGTGCCTCACGCCTTGCTGGATGCCCCCCTTTAGTCAGGTGGCCATAATGACTGAGGATTTGACGAGATGAGAATACGACGCAAGCGTCCATACTCTTTGCTCAAACTGGCTGGAATAAGTATCTTGATCGGGATAGCTGGCGGGGGAGGAGCTATTGCTTTCTACCTCGCCATTCGCTTGACCACTGGTCTGTTTCTGGGAACCATCGTTGGCTACCTACCGCCAGGAGCAGCCGGAGAGGGAACAACTCGTGTGCTCTCGTTCTGGGGAGCTGCTCGCCCCTGGCTGTTGCCTCTGGTGACGGCCCTGGGTGGGCTGCTCTCAGGCATAGTTGTGTACTCGCTGGCACCAGAGGCGGAAAAAGGGGGCCAAGATCCAGCTATCCAGTCCTTTCATGAGAACATACCTATCAGGTCTCGCGTTTCTCTGGTGAAACTCGTTGCCTCTACACTGGTGATTGGCACTGGCGGATCGGCTGGACGCGAAGGACCGATTGCCCATATTGGAGCCAGTACAGGTTTGACAATCGGGAGATTGTTTCGTCTGAATGCCAGAGAGCGACGCCTGACACTGATTGCGGGTATGGCCGCAGGCATCAGCGCGATCTTCCGTGCGCCCTTAGGGGGAGCGATTCTTGCCGTAGAGATTCTATACCAGGAAGGACTGGCAGGCGAAGCACTGCTTCCCGCTCTGCTAGCCTCGATAGTTGGATATAGTCTCTTCAGCTTGTGCTTTGGCTGGAATCCTATTTTTATCGTTCCAGGTAACCTGATCCTGACGACTCCACTCCAACTGCTCTCGTTTATACCGTTAGGAATAGTCTGTGGCCTGCTTGGAAAGCTTTACGCGTTGAGCTTGCAGAAAGTTGGAAGAGTTTTTCAAGCTTTGTCTCTTCCCAGGTGGAGCAAACCGGCAGTCGGTGGGTTCCTGGTTGGTCTGTCTGGCCTTGTTATGCCTCAGGTGCTGAGCACAAGCTACGGATGGGTGCAAATTAGTATGGGACCCGGCTTGCTCGCTCTGCCTTTGTGGCTGCTCTTGCTTTTTCCCTTTGTGAAAATGCTCACGACCAGCCTGTCTATCGAATCAGGCGGTTCAGGAGGCATTTTCGGACCAGGCATGGTGATTGGCGGCATGGGAGGTGCTCTGCTCTGGAGGCTGAGCTATGGACTCCTGCCGGCAATTCCAGCCTCGCCCGCGCCCTTTGTCATTGTCGGTATGATGGCCTGTCTTGGAAGTATTGGCCATGTCCCGATCGCCACTATGCTGATGGTTGCCGAAATGACCGGGAATTTTTCCTTGCTTCCCTGTGCCATAATCGCTATCAGCCTGGCGTGCTTGCTTGTGGGTAAACAAACCCTTTATAAAAGTCAGCGGGCGACAAGCCAGGAGGTTCAGCAACCTGCGCCTGCCCCTCACACATCCAAAAAAGCTTACAACGACAAGCTGATCGAGGTTTGAATACCTCTTTTCGCGAAAAGATCGGCAAAAGGAGAAA
>DAOTTJ010000299.1:0-11602 GCA_034437695.1 Ktedonobacteraceae bacterium | reverse complement strand
GTGAAAATTTGTCTAAAGATAGTGGTTTTTGATGAAAAAGATTATGCATATGCGAAGCATATATCGGCACGTTATCCCGACATTCCTCTCTATCTGCAAGTAGGAAATCATCAGTCGCAAGGAAATACGACCGACATTCCAGGGGTTTTAAAGCGCATGGATTGGCTTATTGACCGAGCGCTAAGTGACCAGTGGTATAAAGTAACGATACTCCCACAACTTCACGTTATCCTGTGGGGAAATAAACGCGGCGTATAAACTTATTCATTTCTCTTTTTGCGCAAAAAGTCGGAAAGCGCAACTTGTGGGGCCAGGTCACAACGGTCAAGCGGGTCGACAACAAGGGAAACAGGACGTGCGGTGAGTAAGTCGCTCCTTGCTAGAGACAAAAATCACTCACCAATCGATGCACTCAAACAAGAAAAACAGTGCGAGACTGAGGAATCTCTGTTGACCATGCATCTTCGACGCTTGAGAGGGGAACGCTGGTGGTCGCAATCTCAAAAGCTCCTGGAAGCGTTGCTTGCAGCACGCCCTCAATCGCCTTGAGGAGATGACTGAATGGCACACTGCCAATGCCGCTGCCCATTAGTTGAATAGCGGAGGAACGCAGGACCTGGCTCGGCAGGGAGATGCTGTCTGCGCCGACAGCACCAATCTGGATACAGCGGATCGGCACTCCCTCTCTCCCCGCCTGTGCCGCCGCCACCAGCAACCGTTCCATACTTGGCCCCCACAGGTAATCGAGAACTACATCAACCCCCTCGTGAAATGGCTCCAGGAAGGCTTTTTCCAGCGCCTCTCCATCCTCTACAAGAGGAATGGTCAGGTCAGCACCCAGAGAGATAAGCGATTTCAGGACTTCGCTATTCCGACCGGTAGCGATTACTTTTTTAGCACCAAGATACCTGGCGATCTGAACTGCAAGGCGACCAGATATTCCGGTTGCGCCATTGATCAGAACCGTTTCACCCGCTCGAAACGTTGCGCTTTGCTGATGACGCGTTAGCACTTCCAATCAAGGAAAAAGATGAGGGGCTTTCCTCATAGTTTGCCTGAGCATTGCAAGCAATTTCACTGAGAAACACAAGGCGCGATATACGTCAGCCAGTTACTAACAGCAAACAGCACGTTTTCGCGCATGGGGCAGAGTACATCCTACGAGCGTTTGTGGACGACATAGCGAATCCAACGTAATCGCGGGGCGAGTGCGCCTCCTCACATGGAGGAAGACACACTCGCCCCACTCATTGCAGGGCTGGGACTAACTGTTTCAATCAGAGGTATCGCCGTTAGCTGAATCGAGGTCTACGTTGAGTCGCGTACCATTATAGGTCAGGGTCACTCCGCCATTGTATTGGTGAAGTCGCTGTTGGTATACCCAGCACCCGTTTGGTGGAAGGCTGGTGATATCGCTCTGGCTAGAGTTCCCGTCCCAGGCGGCGATCCAGATGTCGTCAGGAGGGGAGATAAAACCGGCATCGGCGCAGAGACTGGACAGATCTGAGTCGCTCTCGTAGACGCCTGATTTGAAGCCGAGCGTGTGCAATTCAGCCGTCCAGCCATTGACAAACTCCGCCACAGCGAGATTGCAGGTGGAGTTATTCGATGCGAAGTACTCAATATCATCATAAAGGATGCTTCCAGGTCCTATACCAACGCTCTCGGCCGAGTTCGCCGCAGCCAGTCCATCGTTTGCGCCCTGGCTAAAGGCGGTATTTGGCGTTGTGGATATGACTCTGGTGCTCAGGCTAGTACAGGGAGCGTTCAGACCGTCCCAGATGGGTACCAGCGACCAGCCCTGACCCCTGATGCCTGAGACCCATGAGCCGCTGAGATTTGAAATATTGCAGCCAGGAGCGAGATTCTCCGATCCTGCAAGGTAGGTACCTACCCATCCATAGGGCGTGCCGTCCCACCAGTTTTGCATCTGACCTAATGAGGGCGTAGTACAGAGGTCAAAGCCCTGATTGGTATTTTTATCACTATGGTCGTAATAATAATACGTGGTCGTTGCGCTAGAAGATCTGGCACTGGTGTTGGTTGCCGCGTGGGCAATGCCGGTCTGTGCGATCCCCTGGCTGATCAATGAGATGAGCAGCAGCAACAGACCGGATATCAAGATCCGCCGAAACTTTGACATTGCTAGATGTTCTCCTTGTTTTTAGCACGAATAGTAAGAATAGGCAAAAGTGGTGTACATGGTTTTTACCCTGCAAACAATGTAAAAGGAAAGAGAGCAAAAGAGAAGGGCATCAAGGGAGCATCAAGGGAACATTCAGGGAACATTTGACCAGATTATTCGCTTTTCGCGATACTCTTTGATGGAGAAATGTTAACCAGGGGGAAGCTTTGCAGAATCCAACAATTATTTTCCACAATTCTTCTATCACCCCCTGCTCAGGCACGTCTATAATGACCGCCAGGAAGAGATCTACTTTTGCAAATATTGTAGAGACACTCAAGCACAATAATCTTATAGACGGTTTGCAAACAGGGAATGGGAAGAGAGAACGATCACATGGAGTATACGAAGCTAGGAAACACCGGAATGGATGTGTCTCGCATATGCCTCGGTTGCATGGGGTTTGGGGATGCGGAACGTTGGGTTCACAAATGGGTGCTGAACGAAGAAAACAGCCGACCAATCATCAAGCAGGCTCTCGATCTGGGGATCAATTTCTTCGATACCGCCAACATCTATTCCATTGGGAAGAGTGAGGAGATCCTCGGTAGTGCGTTGAAGGAGTTCGCGAAGCGGGACGAGATAGTCATTGCCACCAAAGTGCATGGCAAGATGCATGGCGGACCGAATGGTGCCGGGCTATCGCGCAAAGCTATCCTGAGCGAGATCGACACAAGCCTGAAGCGGCTTGAGACTGATTATGTGGATCTCTACCAGATCCATCGATGGGATTACCAAACTCCTATTGAGGAGACGATGGAAGCGCTGCATGACGTGGTGAGGGCTGGAAAAGCCCGCTATATCGGTGCCTCCGCCATGTTCGCGTGGCAGTTCCAGAAGGCCCTGCATGTCGCCGAGAAGCATGGGTGGACCCGCTTTGTTTCGATGCAGGATCACCTGAACCTCATCTACCGCGAAGAGGAGCGGGAGATGTTGCCGCTCTGCCGCGAGGAGAAGATCGGGGTGATCCCATACAGTCCACTCGCATCTGGAAGATTGACGCGTGATTGGACCTCGGAAAGCACGCTTCGTTCTACAACCGATCAAATCGCAAAAAGCAAATATGATGCGACAGCCGAAACCGATCGACAGGTCGTGAAACGGGTCGCGGAGATCGCGGAAAAGTATGGGGTTCCGCGCGTTCATATCGCGCTGGCCTGGCTGTTACAAAAAAAGCCGGTGACGGCACCTATCATCGGAGCAACGAAGATCACGCATCTGGAAGATGCCGTCGGCGCTCTGTCCATCCAACTGACCCAGGAAGAGGTCATATACCTGGAAGAGCCGTATACACCGCATTCCATTGTCGGCCATCAGTAAAGAAGATGACAGCCGCCAAATGCATGAAAGAGAAGTACATGCTCACTACACCAGCTTAACCAACAAGAAGACAGACAACGATCCCGCTTCTGGCGATCTGTCTTGGCTACTTCATGACGATTCTCGATGTGACAATCGTGAATGCTGCTCTGGTTGATATCAAGGAGCACCCGAGCGCGACTGTGACCGGACTCCAATGGATTGTGGATGGCTATACCCTCGTCTTCGCCACTTTCCTCTTGACTGGCGAAGCGCTTGGTGACAAGTTTGGCAGGAAAACCGTTTTTTAGTTGGTGTTATCCTTTTCACATTTGCATCAGCACTTTGTAGTCTTGCTCCAACGCTACTTGTTCGGAACTAAATGCGTTATGGTCATTGGTCTGCTCTTGAGTGCTCTAGGCTGTTTTGGAATAGTGTTGGTCGAGGCTCAAACCAACTACGTGCTTCTGGCGTACCTGCTTGCCATCCTGGGCGGCGGACTTGCTCTGGTCTTACCGACCATGACCGTGGCAGCGATTTCGCATGCTCCTCAACTCGATGAGGAATCGCATCGGGTATGCTGAATGTGAGCCGGCAAGTGGGTGGCGTTATAGGGGTAGCGCTTCTGGGGACACTGCTAGAGAACCAACAGACGTTCCTCGCAGGCATGCATCTCGCCTTTGTGATCGCCGGAGGCGTCCTCATTCTTGGATTGGTCTCAGCATAGGTTTTCGTGCCAGCAGACGACAGTAAGCATTCCCAGCGTCGCATCATACCACATGATGTGGCTCAAGATCTGCCCAGAAAGGGAATAAAAACTGAGCAATTACGTCTTTCTAAGACCCTTGACAAACAATAGGCCTCTTGATTATACTTGCTTCTAAGCACGCGATTTAAACGCTTAAATACATAGTAAATGAATGGATAGGCAGTTTCTCTGTATGAAGCTGCCACGGGTACTTACCAAAGGAGGTGAGGCTTTTCTTCCGACGGGCGCATCACCTGCTCCTCATACGAGGACCCTTCATTTATTCCCAATCTGTACCCTCAACTCAACATCCGAACAACGTGACAAGCTTCGATAAGCTTGTCGTTATAAAGCTGTACAATTTCCAAGGATTGGAAAGAATACAAAGGATACAAGGACGTGAAACAATCCACCTTCGCCTCGCAACATTTGCACTCTCACAGTTGGAGAGCCGTACTGGGACTCATTGCTGTGGTAGGTCTGCTCGCTACGACGTTCAGCTTTGTTAGCACGCCAGCCAGGGCAGCCGGATCATTGCCGTGCGACATCTATGCGGCTGGTGGCACACCATGTGTTGCTGCCCATAGCACGGTGCGTGCGCTGCTCAGCGCCTACAACGGGAGCCTGTACCAGGTCAGGCGTGCATCAGATAATACAACATTGAACATCGGCGTTTTGAGCGCTGGCGGCTTTGCCAACGCGGCCGCGCAAGATTCGTTCTGCTCTGGCACAAGCTGTGTCATCACCATCATCTACGACCAGTCAGGGCATGGCAACAATCTCACTCAGGCACCCGGCGGCGGGGCTGCTGGCGGCCCCGATAACCTCGCGAACGCGAGTGCGCTCCCCCTAACGGTCAGTGGTCACCACGTTTACGGCGTCTACATCGCGGCTGGCACCGGGTACCGCGACGACAAGACCTCAGGCATCGCGACTGGTGACAATGCAGAGGGCGAGTATGCGATCTTCGATGGCACGCACTACAACGGCGGATGCTGCTTCGACTACGGAAACGCCGAGACGAGCAACGACGATACTGGCAACGGCCACATGGAGGCCATCTACTTCGGCAATATCAAAGTTTGGGGCTACGGTTCTGGCAATGGTCCCTGGGTCATGGCAGACCTCGAAAACGGTCTTTTTTCTGGAGTCAACGCCGGCCTCAACAGTGGCGACCAGAGCATTACGTCTCACTACGTCACCGCGATTGTGAAGGGCGGACCAAATCTCTGGGCGATCAAGGCTGGCAACGCGCAATCCGGTGGCCTGACCACAATGTACAATGGAGCACGCCCGAACGTCTCAGGGTACAATCCCATGCACAAGGAAGGCGCGATTATCCTGGGCACTGGCGGCGACAATAGCAAAGGTTCTGCCGGTTCCTTTTTTGAAGGCGCGATGACTTCCGGCTACCCATCGGACGCGACCGAAAATGCGGTTCAGGCCAGTATAGTCGCAGCCGGCTATGGCAGCAGTGTAAGCAGCACTCCAACGCCAACCCCGACACAGGGAACCACACCAACCCCAACACAGGGAACCACACCAACCCCAACACCCACGTCGGTGCAGGGGGCCAGTTGTAGCGTACACTATGCGATTACCAACCAGTGGCAGGGTGGCTTCGGCGCAAGCCTGACGATCACCAATACCAGTTCGACGACCATCAATGGCTGGACACTCAAGTTCTCGTTCCCCAATGGGCAGACTATTACCCAACTCTGGAACGGCAGTTATACCCAGAGCGGAAGCGCAGTGACTATCACCAACGCCTCCTATAATGCGTCTATCCCAGCAGGACAGGCGCTCTCTTCAGAGCCTGGCTTCAACGGTTCCTGGAATGGTAGCAACTCCGCTCCAACAGCTTTCACGCTGAATGGAAACGCCTGTAACGTCGTCTGATCCTGAAGCAAAGAGCGCTTATCGCGTGCGCCTGGCAACATATGATTGAGGTAGTGGTCCCCGTCTGGTGAGGCACCAGGCAGGGACCACTACCTTTAATACAAGCCGCCAAGTTTGCGATGATCCCACGAGACGATCTCGGCTGGTTTAACCGCAATGGCTACGCGTTTGGCGGCCTGCGCAACAACCATAGAGCGTGTGCTCGCGTTTAAAGGACCAGTATACCGTTCCCATAACATCTGCCCTACCGTCTGCACATAGTCGCGCTGGTCGTGGAGGACGGAGCGTCCCTTGACCTGGACACCACGCAACTGACTATAGTCCTCCCCTGCTTCAACCAGACACGTGAGCCTGGGATCGCGGCGCAGGTTGACCGCCTTCTGCGATTTGGTGTAGGTCCAGAAGGTAATTTCGCGATTGATGACGACATACCACATCGCGACAAGGTGAGGAAAGCCATCGTGATCAAGCGTGGCAACCTGCACAATACGTTCCACGTCGAGAAAAGTATCAATCTCGTCATCGGTCATCCGAATGAGATCTCGGCGACTCATCTGCTCTTCCTTTCGTCTTTCTCTGGCTAACGAAATGACTCTATCCTACGACATTTTTTGCTTCTTTTTATTCTCCAACTCACGCAGTTCGACCCGGCGGATCTTGCCCGAGATGGTCTTGGGCAAGCTCTCGGTAAATTCGATCTCGCGGGGATATTTATAGGGAGCGGTGACTCGTTTGACGTGTTCTTTAAGTTCATCTGCCAGTTCAGGTGAGGGGTCGTACCCAGGAGCCAGCACAATGCATGCTTTGACAATTTCGCCGCGCATCTCGTCAGGGCTGGCGATCACTGCCGACTCGGCGACTGCTGGGTGCTCTTTGAGCGCACTTTCAACCTCAAAGGGTCCGATACGGTATCCGGCACTGATGATCACATCATCAGCCCTGCCCACAAACCAAAAGTACCCGTCCTCATCTTTATACGCCCGGTCGCCGGTTATATACCAGTCACCGCGTACACAGTTAGCGGTGGCCTCGGGGTTCTGCCAGTACTCGCGAAACATCCACGTCGGACGCACTGGCTTGATCCTGACCGCAATGTCGCCCTCTTTGTTGGGTGGCAATTCGCTGCCATCAAAGTCGATAATACTCACGTCAAAACCAGGCGACGGCTTGCCCATCGAGCCTGGCTTGACGGCCAAAGGCGGAAAGTTGCCACAGAGGAGTACAGTCTCTGTTTGCCCATAGCCGTCACGAATGGTCAGACCAGTGGCTTTCTCCCAGATCTTAATTACTTCGGGGTTAAGTGGCTCACCTGCGCCGACACAATGCCGCAGAGCCTTGAGTGGGTTCGCTTGCAGATAAGCCATCGGCTCAGCGAGTACCAGCATCCTGTACACGGTCGGCGGCGCACAAAATGTGGTGATCGGGTACTCATGTAATAGCTCCAGAGTCTCAAGCGCGTTGAACTTTCCGCGTCCGTCCTGGATGAACATCGCCGCGCCCATCTGCCAGGGACCGAAGAGTGACGACCAAGCTGCTTTTGCCCATCCAAGTTCCCCGACGTTAAGGTGAAGGTCGTTTTCGCCCAAGTCCAGCCAGTATTTGGCGGTGATAGTATGGCCGATGGGATAGCTGGCGTGAGTATGCAAGACCATCTTGGGATATCCAACCGTGCCGGAGGTGAAGTAGATCAAGCAGGGATCGTCGCTACGCGTTTTCTCGCCAAAAAAGTCGGACGAAGCATCTTGCACCATCGTCTGGTAGTTTTGCCAATTGTCTCGTTCGACGCCTTTGTGAGTATGCTCGGTTACAATAGCAACTCGTACCGCAGAACACTGCCCGCGTACCTCGTCAAATTTGGCCGCGCCTTCGCTGTCCGTTATGATAGCAACCGGTTCGGCAATCTCTGAACGGAATTGTAAATCTTTGGATGTCAGCAGGGTGGTACAAGGAATAGGGATAGCCCCTAACTTGAACAAGCCGAGCGCTGCTTCCCACCACTCAGGAATACGGGGCAACATAAGGAGTACCCGTTCGCCTTTGGTGATACCGGCACTGGCGAAGGCGTTCGCTGCCCGACTGGATCGCTCGGCAACCTGAGCAAAGGTGATCTGTTCAACCTCGTTATTTTGCCCGACCCAGAGGATCGCAAGCTTGTCAGGGTCTTTAGCCCACTTGCCGACGACATCGATGGCAAAGTTATAGTATTCAGGGACTTCCAGTGAAAAGGCGCGACGTTCGGCCTCGTAGTCAGTCATGTTGGAAGCTTTCGAGTTGGTCATCTGTGAAACTCCTTCCGCTGAGAGATGCTAAGCAAGACACAACGATGTGAAGATGCATTCTTTGCTCCATGATACCATGCACGTAAGTGCTCTGACAGAAACATGTTCCTCGGGCAAATATAAGGAGCGACCTGCATGGCAAGTCACTCCTTTTGTTGCTGTGTGGGCTTGATAATGAGTCGTTGATCTCTACCTCACCCGCCTTGAGGGTACCCGATGCCTCAGGTGCCTGGTGCGAACACCTGCGAACATGTTTGCTGACTGAGTGCAAACGCGTTTTTAACACCGCCCGAGTTATGCTATAGCCAACAAGAGTCAAGGATGTGTATCCAAGCACACATTCAGTTGAGGAACTGCAAAGTCCTCAAGGCATTCTGAAGCATCTCTGGCATGCGAGAGAGGATAAGGAGAAAACCAGTGTCTGCATATGCTACTTTGTTGCAGCCTGCCATATCTGGCGACGATCCGATTATTCGCAAATATAGAGACCACCGGGAGCAGGTCACTCCCTTGCTCATGGGAAAACTGCATAACCGCGTGAGTGCCTCCGCGCTGAAAAAGATGGACGCGCTACTGGAGGTGTTTGCCACGTTGCCACCTCTAGCAAAGCAAGAGATCCTGATGCACCCGCACTATCAGCACTGGTGGTTTTACTTTCTTACTTATTATAAAGGGAGACAAGACCAGAAGCTTGAAGCCTGGTTGGCCGAGTTTGCGCAATTTCTGATCATTCCCGCATTACAGTATGATTGCTGGCCAGAGCAAGGTCTGTCCATTCCTCTGACAGAAGACAGGCGTATTCGCTTTCCTGGCTATGGCTACACTACCCTGCCAGGGGGAAAAATGACAGAACGCATGGTCCATGTACAGAAACAGAGGAGCGAACTGGTCTTCAGCGTGGCAGAAGAGCGCTATGCCATAGCCATCGACACATTGCTTGCCAGGGGTACATCGACTCAAATTGAACGTCTACAGAAAGTTCCTGATACAGAGATCGCTGTAGATGGGTCAGATACCTGGACGCTGGAATTTGTCCATTTCCTGCGCGAGCGAGAAGCGACGCAGGTGAATGGCAGAAGCGATATTGAGCCAGGTGTGGTAGGAGCGGAGAATATACACTCCCTCCATCGGACGTTTCTGTTCTTGCAGCAATGCTGGCCCGAAATGTATGCAGAGATGACTCGTTATGTCCATCTGCTTGTCCCCTTCACCAGTCAGACGCGTGATGCCTTTACAAATATTTCCTGGGGTGGCGCTATCTTTCTACGTGCTCAGTTTGATCCGCAGTGGTATACGTTGGAACGCCTGGTACATGAGACCAGCCATTTATTTCTCAATCTGCTCATGAGTCTTGAACCCATACACCAGCACGATTGGAACGATATGGTACCTTCACCCTTCCGACCTGGACTGCGACCGATTACTGGTCTCTATCACGGTGCCTTCGTGTTTACACGAGTCGCGATGGTGATGGATCGCGCCTATCGTTTGACCGGCGACCAGGAATATAGCCAGCGTATCCCCGTCATCATCGATCAGGTGAAACAGGCTAGGGAAACGCTCAGACAATATGTCCGTTTAACTCCCCTGGGAAAGAACGTGCTCGACGAAATATCTCAGGAAATCGACGGGATCGAACAACGCTATCAACCTCATAGCGAAGATCTTACTCCGATGATTAATGCGTATCTGCGAGAATGGTGAGAGTTGCAGAGACAAAGGAGAGCAAACGAGATGATCAATAAGGCTCTAGATGATCTAATCATAGCACTTCCAGGTGAAGATACCGCACAGGATACCTATGTGCAGAAATTAGATAAAGCTATCCCCGCTATCCTCGCAAGATTTCAGGGCAAGATAGATGAGCAGCTATTTACGGAGATCATCAGGCTCGGGGGATACTATCAGGCTTTACCAATGGAGAGCAGACGCGAGATCCTCACACATCCTTACTTTTACTACTGGTGGCTCAAATTGATGGAACGTTGTGTAGAAAAGCAGCGCGAAAAGATTGAGGGATGGTTGCGCGAATTTAGTCGTTTCCTCTTTGTGCCTTGTCTGAAGCACGGCCTCTGGGATGGAGACGCATGGTCTGTCGCTGTCAATAGCCATCGCGAAGTGCGCTTCCCTGGTCATCAGCTCTTTTTGACGCAGAGCGCCTGGACTCCGCACACGCAGCTCTCTATTCAGCGTCAGGATGACGAACTGCTCTTGCAAGGAGAAACCTCTGTTGATCGTATCTCGCTGATAAGCTTCCTGAACGCCGAAGCCGATCCTCAGCAACCGCTGGGTAAGCGGCAGGTCTTCGCGCAGGGAACAGCGATAGAGATCGATGCAACTGATCCCTGGGTTGAGGCGTTGTTCGACTCGTTAAATGCGCGGCCACCTATGGAGGGATACCCACCCAGGAATCTGCAAGGCTTTGCTACCGTCTCGCCGCAAGTCGCAGGATATTTCAGCCAGGCGCTCGGACTGCTGGCAGAGGTCTGGCCGGAATTCTTCGCAGAAATGCAGGCCTACACGCGCCTGATCGTTCCCTTTACGAGTGAATCGTACTCAACCTTTACCGAAGGGATGTTTATGGGGGCGCTTTTCATGGGCGAGGCACGGCATACGTTCGATGAGACGCTGTATACCGCCGAGCACTTGCTTCACGAACATAGTCATCTTCGTCTGACGATCTTTATGGAGCAAAACACGCTCTACCAGATCCAAAAGGCGGGTCTGTATCATTCGCCATTCCGGCGTGACCCCCGACCAGTCAGTGGGATATTCCACGGAGCCTTTGTCTTTACGCGCATTGCTCGCTTCATGAAGTTGGGCTGGGAACGCCTGGGTGATCCTATGTATCAGCAGCGTCTGACAACAGTGCTGACAGATTTGCGGGAGGCCATCGAGGTACTTGAAGCGATTGAAGACGTTGTCTATACACCTCTAGGGCGCGATCTTATGGAACAGATGAAAAACGAGTTGCTTGCGTAACAGGTGGGTGTCGATTTATCGGAAAGGAGATGACCATTATGCTTTCGGTTCCTGTTACCAGTGCTCCACGGGCCATAGCAGAAGATACAGCGATCCAAGAGGTCTTTGCACGTAAGGACGAAGCGGTGACACGCGTTCTCGGCCAGGTCAGGCAAAAAGTTACTGGGAATCTGCGCGAGGAGCTGAACAACTTCCTGGCTATTTACGAGG
>DAOTTJ010000298.1:0-14654 GCA_034437695.1 Ktedonobacteraceae bacterium | reverse complement strand
GTAATAACCAATATCATAGTGATTGAGGTATCCCATCTCGAATAAGTAAAAACCCGAGCCTCTTACAAAATCGCTGGCGATAACAAGAGATTCTACTTCGGATATCTGTATCATTGCCGCATCGTCCATACTTTCAATGCCAAGTAAAGGGTAAGAATGAGTAGAGGAAGAGGGAGCCGAAAGAAGGATCTGTTGAATGAAATCTAATCTTGTTTGTTCATCTGAGGCATGTATGTTCACAATGGTTTCCATTCTGGATTTTACAAAAGAACTCTACTCGCTAGATACAAATCCATCTCTCTTGATGTTTATAACTCTTACGCTCTTTCAACGTAATGTAGAAAATTTGCTTTAGATTTATCACCTTTAGGCTTATTATATAATATAACTCTTAAAATAGGTAAATTCAATACCTAAAAACACTTTCATAAGGGCTGTCGCAAAGTCGCCGCTTGCTGCGGCGGGCAAAAGAGTTAAAAGAAGTTTTTGCGAGGATACCTCTGATTACCTGTCCCCCGGACAGGGTGCCGGCAGGGACGCTGCGCTCCCTGCACCCTCACTTTCCGTTTTTCTTCCCGACTTTGCAACAGACCTGACACTCTCATTGGGTATTTTGCGGAAATTCTGCAGGCACTCTATCGAAATCCGGTTGCAAATAATGAAGAGAATTATCTACAAAGCGATGGTCCAGTGTTCGGATGTGATTTTCCCGAACACTGGACCATCGTTTCAAGTTGGTCAGACTTCCATGACCACAGGGAGGATCATTGGGCGGCGGTGGGTCTGGTCGTAGAGGAACTCGCTCAGCGTGTGGCGAATCTTGTCTTTGACAAAAGACCAATCGGAGGCGTGGCCGTTTAGACCGATAAAAGAGTCCAACACCCGTTCGCGGGCGCTTTCGAGCAGTTCCTCGGCGTCTCGCATATAGACGAAGCCGCGCGAGACAATGTCGGGACCGGCCAGGGGCTGACCGGTCTCTTTATCGACGGTCAACACTACCATGAGAATACCATCTTGAGCCAGGACCTGACGGTCACGCAGGACGATCTGCCCGATGTCGCCGACTCCCAGACCGTCGACAAAGACGTTGCCGCAGGAGATATGGCCGACAATCTTAAACTCGTTTTCTGAGATCTCGACTACGTCGCCGTCTTCAGCTACGAGAATGCGATTCTCAGGTATGCCCAGCGAGTAGGCCAGCTTGGCGTGCAGGATCAACTGACGGTATTCGCCATGAATGGGGAGCACGTAGCGTGGACGCAGCAGACTGAGCATCAGCTTCTGCTCTTCCTGGGCCGCGTGTCCCGAGACGTGGACGTTGGCGATGGCCTGATAATAGACCTCCGCGCCCTGACGGAAGAGATTATTGATGGTGCGGTTGACCATGCGTTCGTTACCTGGAACGGGCGTGGCGGAAAGGATCACCGTGTCGCCGGTCTGAATGCGCACCAGGCGGTGATCCTGGTTAGCGATGCGCGTCAGGGCCGAGGTGGGTTCACCCTGGCTGCCTGTGCAGATAATCACCACCTGGTCCGGCTGAAACTGCTTGATGTCTTCGGCGCGGATCAACATTCCTGGCGGCACGTGTACGTATCCCAGATCGATCGCCATCTGTACGTTGTTGACCATACTGCGTCCCACCAGGGCTACACGGCGCTCGTAGCGTTCGGCTGTATCGATGACCTGCTGGACGCGCGAAAGGAGCGAGGCGAAGGTAGCGAGAATGATGCGCCCCCCGGCGTTGGCAAACAGCTTATCGAATGAATCGTTGAGCACCCGTTCAGACGGCGTATAGCCCGGCGACTCGATGCGCGTGCTGTCGCCCATCATAAGCAGCACGCCTTCATTGCCCAGACGGGCCAGTGCGCCAATGTCGGCGGGTTCACCGCTGACCGGCGTATGGTCGAATTTGTAGTCGCCAGTATGGACAACGATACCCAGAGGGGTGCGCAGAGCAAGTGCGACCGCGTCGGGTACGCTGTGATTAATTCTGACAAACTCTACCTCAAGTGCGCCAGCCGCCACGCGGTCGCCCGAAGTGATCGTATTGATAGTCACCTTATCGAGCAGGCGATGCTCTTTCAATTTCACATTGATCAAGCCCTGGGTCAGGCGTGTGGCATAGATAGGAGGAAAGCCAAGTGCGGGCAGAACATAGGGCAGGCTACCGATATGGTCTTCGTGGCCATGAGTAATAAAGATGCCGCGTATGAATTGTTTTTTGTCGTGTAGATAGGTAGTATCGGGGATTACCAGATCTACGCCAAACATCTCTTCATCGGGAAACATCAGTCCGGCGTCAATGACGATAATGTCGTTTCCATACTCCGCAACCATCATGTTCTTTCCGACCTCCCCCAGACCTCCCAGGGGAATCAGTCGAAGTTTTTCTGTTGTCAAGGTAAAAAGAACCTCCTCACTACATCAATTCATGTAGCGTTCATTGTGTAGTTTTCTTAGTTTTTATTTATCTCCACTTCTGTCTGCGCTACAGAAGTAAAAGCCAGGGCTATTTTCAAAATTTCAGGGATCTTAAAAATAAGTTCTATTAGTCCATTAAAAGTGTACCATAGGCTGCCTAAAAACACAAGCTAAAGAGGGTTTCTTGGCAGGGGTGCTAGTTTTGCGCAAGCCCAGGCTTGCCCCGTGAGAAGGGGAATGCCTTGTGTTTTCCCTTAGGGCTGTTCCTCTGAAAATGGAAAAAGGAACTGATGGCGAGCGTGGGACTGCGGTTCCGCGCTCGCCATCAGTTCCCAAAGGCAAGAAATCGATGATTTCTAGTGTCTCTGTTGAGTCGTGTTCAGGGTTAAGATGCCAGTAGTTCGGCTTCGCTGAGCGGGCCGAGCGTGATGAGTACCTGTTTATCGCGAATGGGGAAACGTTTGAGCGCACGCAGCACGTCTTCGACGGAGACCTGCTCGATGCGCTCTACCTCTTCGTCGATGGTGATCAGGCGGCCTTCGATGACCCAGTCGCTGGCGAGTGCACGCATACGCGAGAAGGTGGACTCGCTGTTCAGGACCATGCCGCTGATCCATTTGTCTTTGGCGCGGCGCAGTTCGTCTTCGTAGATGCCGTCTTCCAGCAGACTAGTTAGTTCGGCCTGAAGGAGTTGGAGCACGTGGGGAGCCTCTTCGGGGGTTGAATTGGCTTCCATCATCATAATGCCTGTGCCTTCCATCGCCCAGATGCCGGCGCTGGCTGACTCGGCCAGACCTTTCTGGTGGATATTCCAGAAGAGACGCGAACCGTCGCTGTCCCCCAGAATACTGCTGCCTAGAATGGCGGCGTAGTAGTCGGGGTCTTTGACATCGACGGCGGGCATGGCGATGATCAGGATCTGCTGCTTGAGTCTGGGGTCGACCATGATCTGTTTGATTGGCTCGGCGGGCTGATACGCCTCGACGTGCCGGGTCGCGTTGCCGGTGCGCCAGTTGCTGCAATATTTTTCAGCTAACTCAATGACTTTTTCCCACTCGAAGTTGCCAGCTACCGATAAGATCAAATTGTTGGCCGCGTACCGCTGGTCCCAGTATTCGCGCATCTGCTCGATCTGCATCTCCTGGATGCTTTCGCGCGAACCCAGGACATCGTGTCCCAGAGAATGGGTTGAGAAATAGGTCTGCATCATGCGGCGGAAGGCCAGGTTATAGGGCTGGTCTTCGGAACGAGCGATCTCGTTGATGATTACTTCTTTTTCTGTCTCGAAATCGCTTGCCGCGAGGCGCGGGTACATCATATCGCTGAGGAGTTCGAGTGCACGTTCCAGGTATTCCCCCAGGACACGTGCGTAGTAGACGGTTGCTTCGTGTGAAGTGAAGGCGTTAAGTTCAGCGCCGATTTTGTTAAATTCAAGCGTGATCTGTTGCCAATCAAGGGTCTGTGTACCCTTAAAAACCATATGCTCCAGAAAATGTGAGACGCCTGCAATCTTGGGATCTGGCTCATCACGCGAGCCGGTACGCACGTAATATGAAACAGAGACCGACTCAAAATCTGGCATAGGTTGGCCTACAATTTGCAGACCATTGGGCAGTTGATGGGTATAGAACACATTGCCACTTGTGGGGGATTCGGTCATGCTAACTCTGCCTTTCGATAAGAGCTTCCTCAAGAATATCTGTAAAATATGCACGCTTGAGCATATCTACAGATGGATTCAATGTCTGGTTGATACTCGCCCCAGGATATGCGAGGTAGAATGTTTTGTTCTTTAAATGATATCTCTACCTGCTGTTCATTGTCAAATGTTTTTTTTCTCGGGGCTATTTCATTCTCCGCAAGCCTCTGGCTTGCGACCCCCCCACCCCAGGGTTTTGGGATCGAGCTACGAGCGTAGGGCCGCAGTCTCACGCTCGCGGTCCGATCCTTTGTTCAGAGGGGGAGGGGCCACACGCCGAGCATAGGCATGAAGTTAGCGGAGAGGTGCTCTCTGCACTCCTGTTGTGCATGGTTTGCCTCCGGCAAAACATGCACAACAAAAGAAAAAGGTTGTTGGGAACACCCCAAGCCCTGGCAAAGGGCGGCAGCCCTTTGCACTCCCGCTTCACTTCCTGCAAGGTGAGGTCTGGGCTTCGCTATAGCGAAGCGTTCAGCGAAAAACCTATGTTTGGCAGCTTTTTTTGTTGCATAAGCTCCACTTTCAATCAATAAGGTTGGTGGGTGGGAAAAGAAGCGCGATAAATTCGCTAGCGGAGGCTTATTGGTGTAAGAGTAGTTTGCTGAGTGCGGCGAAGGTGGCTTGGACTTCGGTTGTGTAGGCTATGCGGTTATGGAGGGCGGGAAAGCCTGGCCAGATGGTTGAGCACTGGGCGCGGATCTCGTGACGGAGCGCGGTTTCGTCGATCGATTGGATGGTCTGTTCGTGTACGATGATCTTGCCATCGACGATTACGGTGCGTACCGAGGAGCCGTTTTCGCAGTAGACGAGATGAAGTGCGGGATCGCGTAGGGGTATAAAGGGCAGCGCGTTTAGATCGAGCAGAACCAGGTCGGCTAGCTGGCCCGGTGCGATGTGACCAAGCGAGCCGGCGAGACCGAGCGCGGTCGAGCCGCCCTGGGTGGCGGCTGTCAGTACGGTAGTTGGGTTGGGCCAGTGCTGGGAGTCGCTGCCGGGCAGGTTGTGCAAAAGGCCTGTCAATTTGAGCACGCCAAACATATTCTGGGTGTCGTTGCTTGCTGAGCCGTCGCTGCCCAGGGCGACAGAGATGCCCTGCTCGTGTGCGGCTACAAAGGGGAAGCGTCCGCTCCCGAGGCGCAGGTTGCTGACGGGGTTGTGAACGACGGTGGCTCCGGTGGCGGCCAGGCGCGGCAGGTCGTCGTCTTCGAGCCAGATTGCGTGGGCTAGCGAGGTGCCGGGGCGCAGCAGGCCGAGACTCGCGAGGTAGCTCAGTCCTCCCTGACCCAGGGCCTCGCGTATCACGTGGGCCTGGAGTTCGGTCTCGACGGCATGCAGGTGCAGGCCGGTCTGATAGCGGTCGGCCATTGCGAGACAGGTGTGCAGGAGGGAGGTGGTACACCAGTGGACCCCGCTGGGGGCCATCAGACAGCGCAGGCGTCCCTGCGCGGAGAGGTGCCAGGTGGTCAAAAAGCGTTCCATCTCGGCCAGTTGCACCTCAATCGCTGGCCAGGTAACGAAGCGATTGATAAAGGGATGGTTGGGCAGATGAAGACCGTGGGCCAGCGCGGCGTCTTGCACCAGGTCTTCATCCTCGATCGACGGTGCGACCGCTGCCCGTATGCCAACGTCGTGGTACGCCTGCATCGCTGCGTTCAGATAAGGAGTTGCCACGCCCAGAGGTGTCCACAGGTGGTCGAGCACCGCAGTCGTCCCGGATTTGAGCATTTCGACTGCGCCGAGAAGGGCGCTGAGATAGGCCAGGCGTGGTGTCCACTCTTCCACACCCGCGAAGAGTGGGATCAACCAGAGTTCGAGGGGCAGCGAGGGCGAGGTGGCCTTCAGGATATTTTCCGGCGAATGGGTGTGAGCGTTGATCAGACCTGGCATGGTCAGACGATCCTCTCCCGCGAGAATAGTGATCTGCGGCATGGCTGCTATGTCCAGTGTACCGGTCTGCCCGACAGCCAGGATGTGTTGACCCACTATCAAGATATCCTGGTGAGGGAGCAGACCGCGTGCCTCTGCAGGCGCGAGCAGCGCTGTATCGCGAATAAGCAGGAGTTTTTCCTGAGAAGTGCCGGTGGGGATGGGGGGATAATTACCAGGTTCCATGACGATGCTCTCCAGAGTGGCGCTACGTTAACTGTGAAATCTGCTCAGATGATTTTACTCACCTCAACGATAGATGGATGATATTTTTCATTGTAACGCAAGGCGTCAAGTCAGGTCCAGCCCTCCAAATAGATTGAAGCGCTTAGAGGGTGGCTTGTCTTGCGCCACAAGAGAGTGCGAGCGGCGAGTGTGGACTTTTTGTTCTGCCCATGCTCGCTGCTCGCGCCTGAAACTCCTGGCGAGTGGATTGAATCGGGAGGCGGTCACTAGCGGCCAGCCACAGCCATCTTTTCAACCACGGGTATGACCTCATTGGTCAGGATATCGAAAGGCTCAAGGTCGGATACATTTTGCAGACTGAAGATCACCTGGTCGATGCCCAGGGCGGCCTGCGCGGCAAACATATCGATGGCCTGAGCGGGACTGACTGTGTCCTCGCGTCCGTCGCGCGTGAGCGTGAACGAAGCGAGAGTGGTCTTTTCGATCTCGGCGTAGTCGCGGCCCTCGGTTTCGCAGTGAGCACGCAGGATGTCGAGCTTCTGTTGCAGGGCATCGTTGCCTATAAATGCGAACAGATTACACGCATCACCATATTTGGCGACCAGACGCAAGGTTTTTTTCTCGCCACCACCGCCGATCATAATTGGCGGATGTGGCTTGTGTACAGCCTGTGGCGAGTTGAGCGGACGCTGCAACTGATAGTGCTTGCCCGCGATGGGCGTTTCGTCGCCCGACCACATCTGAAGGGCGATTTGCAGGCTCTCTTCCAGGCGCTCAAAACGCTCGGCCAGTGGCGGAAAGGGAATTCCGAGGCCCATATGTTCTTCTTCGTTCCAGGCAGCTCCGACGCCGAAATATGCTCTGCCGTGTGAGAGGACATCCAGGGTGGTGGCTGTCTTCACCAGAAGACTGGGGTAGCGATAGGTAATGCCAGTGACCATCGTTCCGAGCTTGATGCGGTTCGTACGTCCAGCCGCGAACGCCAGCGCACTCCAACCTTCGAGCATCTCCATCTCTGGCGGTCCAGCAAAGCCGATCTGGAAAAAGTGATCCATCACCCAAAGGCTATATAAGCCGGCCCGCTCTGCTCGTTCAGCGATTAGACCAAACATGTCTCCCAGATTTTCTTGACCCTGGGGATAGGTAAAGACGGGAACTTGTAATCCAACTTTCATATGTAGATATTCTCCTGCTATAGTTTGTGGAACCCGGCAGGTCTTTTATGAGATCTTCCGGTTATATTATATAGTATTTTTCCTGGCCTTGTTTATGGGGCGAAACTGCTCCACTCCATAGACATGAAGGTAGCAGAGAGGTGCTCTCTGCACGTTTGTTTTGCCTGTTTTGTCTCCAGCAAAACAGGCAAAACAAACGAAAAAGGTTGTCGGGCAAGATCGCCCCACCCTCAAAGAGCAGAAGGTGCAGGAAGGTGCCTGACAAGCGTCTTCCTGCATGGTGAGGTCTGGGCTTCGCTATAGCGAAACGTTCAGCGAAAAACCTACCTGTGCAAAACGCGAGGTGTCCCCGAACCCTCCTTTTTTCTCTTTTGCCCGCCGCCGCAGGCGGAAGGGTGGACTTTTGCACAGGCCCTGGGTTGTGAAAGGAGGGAGAAGACAAATGAGACATTAGGATGGGAGCCGCAGGTGCAGCTTTTATAAAACGGACGAATACCTGATACTTGTCAGTACATGTTGAAATATACTCTAAAACCTTATATATTATATTGGTATTCCTCAATGTAATTTGCTTGAGGGAGGATTACTGGAAGAAAGGTTACTCTGTATATGGAAGAGACAAATTCGGAGAGCGTCGAAGAGTTAGAGCCAAAACGTGCTGAAGCGCCACAGGAGATGGCAGGAGCAGATGTGACAACTAATCCTGCGGGGGGGGTAACGAGAGGGTCTACTATCAAGACTGTAGATGCGCTGACTACGTTTACGCCAGTAGGTGATGAGGTGCCGGCTTCGTCGAGCGCGGATGAGTTGGCGATGGAGCGTCGGGAGGCACCGCCGGAGATAGTGGGGGAAGAGAGTTCGACGCTCATCGATTATACTTTGCGCCTGACGGGAGCACCGAGTCTGGCGCAACTGGTAGCGGTAGCAGTCGCTTCGGCGGTTTATATCGTCTTGAGTTGGTTGGCGATTGTTGCTTTGCCCTCTGGATTTCCGGTTGTTTCAGCTGTCTTTCTGGCGATTGGGTTTGGTATTCCCTTTGCTATCTGGTTTGGTGGTTGGGGATTTGTGATTGCCTATCTGGGCAATTTTATCGGGGCTGGTCTGCTTTCGACGCCGCCGTTGCCGGTCAATATTGCTCTGTGGTTTGGCACGACCGACCTGATTCAATTGGGCTTGCCGATGCTACTCTATCGCCTATTGGCTCAGCGTTTTGGCGTTAACCCAATCGGCAAAGATGTCTATACAGTTCGAGGTTTTATCTTTTTTGTTTTATGTGCGGTATTGCCGGGGAATATTATCGGTGGACTGTACGGCAACTTTATTCTGGTGCAGACAGGTATTTTGCCTGCGAGTGCCTTCTTATCGGCCTGGTTTGTCTGGTCGCTCTCCAATGTGCTTGTGACCCTGATTATCGGTTCGATTCTCCTGCGGTTCCTGGGTCCGGTGGTTGAGCGTTTTGGTCTGACGGTGCGCAATTTTCTGAGTTAATAGAGAAGATACAAGCAGTGTCGTGTGTGTGTGTGCGAGCCAGAAGTGTACGTTTTGTCTGTCCTTCTGGCTCGTTTTGTATTGTGTTTGTCTGTGTCTCGTAGATGTTCTACCCGGTGGGTTGACCAGGCTGGGAGATGGGAGGAACTGCTGTGAGAAAGCGTTGCCACTGGTTGGCGGTTAGCAGCGCCGGCAGGTGGGGATGGCTGGCGTGGAGCCATGTGGTGAGCTTTGCCGAGACTGGTGGTTGCAGACCGGTTTTTGTGAGGATGTCCGGGCTGGCAAAGAGCTGAGCCGGTGTTCCGCTGAAAGAGACTTCGCCCTTGCGAAAGGCGACCACGCGCTGACAGTATTCGGCGACGAGGGTCATGTCGTGGGTGATGATCAAGATAGTTTTGCCCTGACTCTGGAGTTCGCTCAAGAGTTGCATGATCGCGGCGATTGAGCGAGCGTCTTGACCCGTGGTGGGTTCGTCGACGATCAGGATCTCGGGTCCCATCGCCAGGATAGCTGCGACCGCCAGGCGTTGCCGCTGGCCTTTGCTCAAAAACAATGGATCTTCGTTGGCGAGATCGACCAGGCCGACCGCTTCAAGCGTGCTCTGTGCGACTCGCTGGCGGTCGCTAGCGGGCAGGCCGATATTTTTGAGGCCCGAGAGGATCTCGGTCTGCACCGAGCGCGTAAAGAGCTGGTGGTCGGGGTTCTGGAAGACATAGCCGACGACAGAGGGGAGACGCGCCCGTTCGCGCCGCGAGTTGATTGGTCGCTGTAAGATGCTGATCTGACCTCGTGCAGGTCGGTAGATCCCGGCGAGGATTTTGGCCAGGGTGGTTTTGCCGCTACCGTTGGGTCCAAGCAGCGCGAGCATTTCGCCGCGTCTGAGTGTGAGGTCGACCCCTCGCAGGGCTGTGGTGCCGTCCTCATAGGCGTACCAGATGCTAGTGGCTGAGGCGACGAGTTGGTCTGGTTGGGCAACGAGCGTGGGCGGCGCGAGTTCGTTTGGCCGACTGAGAGCGCTGAGCAGCGCGGGTGCAAAGGCATCTCCAGCTTCGGCCAGCGTGAGTGGTACGCGCTTTTGATAGGTTAGACCGGTGTGCCAGGAGATACGTGTCAGTTCGCCGGCAGATGCGCCAAACTTTTCCAGGGTTGCCTGCTGATTATAGAAATCGGCGGGAGATGCGACCAGTTCGATATAGCCCTTGTGGAGCAGCGCGATGCGATCGCAGAAAGCGGCTAGAATTTCGGGGTCCTGCTCGACCAGGACGATAGTCATTGCGTGTTCCTGGCGCAGCAGCATCAGCGTCTCGATCACCTCGCGTTTGCCGACCGGATCGAGGTCGCTGGTTGGTTCGTCGAGGACGAGCACGCTTGGTCGTAGGGCCAGGAAAGAGGCGATGGCGACGCGCTGTTTTTGACCACCTGAAAGCTCGCTCGGGTGGACGTAGGCTGCGCCTTGCCAGAGATGTTCCAGGCCCACCCGACCGAGTGCATCGTGAATGCGTGCGATTATCTGTGGCGAGGGCAGACCGCGAATCTGGAGACCAAAGCCCAGTTCGTGCAGAAGGCTCATGCGTAAAAACTGATTTTCCGGGTCTTGCAGCACCATGCCGATGGTACCTGAACTGGCGGTTTTTTCAGTCACTGGTTGGTCAAAGAGCGTGACTGTGCCGCGAAAATGTGCCGAGAGTTGGCGTGGTGTCAGACGGGAGGTGAAAGGCAGGATACCGAGGAGCGTGCGACAGAGGGTGGTTTTGCCGGCTCCGCTGGGACCAGTAATCCCCAGGCACTCGCCCGGTGCGATCTGGAGATCGACGCCACGCAGTGTCCAGGGTTGGGCCTTCTCGCTAAAGGTAGGGTAGCGCCACCATAACTGCTCAAGCTTGAGGGCGGTCGGCATAGCGTGTCCTTTCTTGTCTTGCTGGCTGCTCACCAGTGTAAAAGCGAAGTCAGGGTCGGGTGCGGCCAGAAAATCAGATAGAGCATGCCCAGACAGAGCAGCAGGACCAGGGCATCGATCGGTCGTCCAGGACTTGTCTCATAGAAATCGGCGTTGGTTCCGCGCAACTGGTAGCCGCGAGCGAGCAGCGCGTCGCCGATTTCGCTGGAGCGCCGAATCATCACCGCGACCATCGGCACGGCGATGCTGGCCATATCGCGCAAGCGCTTGATAAAGCTGCGCGGGCGTGCATTAATGGCGCGGGCAAGCTGCGCCTGGTGAATGGTCTGGTAGTCGAGCAGCGAGAGATCGAGGGTCCTGAAGACCGTACTGAAGAAAAAGACGATCGGCTGAGGTATGTGTAACTGGCGCATTGCACCGATCAGCTCGATGTCGCGACTGCTGACAACGAGCGCGATGGTTGCAAAGACCATGCCGCCGTAGCCGACTACTTTGGTTGTCGCGACCAGCAGACTGCGGTCGCTGACCAGCAGAGTGAGCGGATGCCCGAACTGCAAACTCGCCAGCGTCAGGGTCGGCCAGGCGACGAGATGAACCATCAAGAGCGTGAGCAGGGTCGCGCCAAAGATCCCACCTAGCAGTCTGCGTGTCCGCCAGAAGTAGAGCGCAACCAGGAGCAGCCAGATGGGTTCCCAGAACGCCAGACCCACTACCAGTTTTCCCCCATAGAGCGAGGCCTGAAAGAGCGTAATCTGACCCGCGACCGGGTTAAAAAGAATCCAGGTGGTGAAAATGCTCAGAAGCGTGGGCAGCGTCAGCAGCAGATAGAGGAGCGCGGCGCGTCTCTGCATGCCGCTCAGGTAGAAGAGGAGGAGACAAACGCCAGATATGAGAGCGGCGGCCGGCAGGTCGGGCTGCGCGGCGCTGATGGCCTGGAGTTGCAGACTGGACAGGCAGAGCACCAGAATGGTACGCGGGATCAGATGGATCTGTGCCAGCGGTGCGTGAATTTTACGCGCAAAGAGAAACGAACGAACGTAGCGTTTATCGGGTGGTGGCTGCAAAAAGGGTTCTGTGGCATCTGAAAGCCTTTTTTTGTGAAACATAGGAGAAAAATACTCCATCTTAATGATTTTTTAATACCCAATGTCCTTGTACAATAATATGAGGAATATTATAATGCAACATAAAGTTTATGTGTGTCTATTTATGGGCATTTTTATGATTGTCTTGGAGAGGATCTGGTAGATTGTATGCGTCAACAAGATATATTCCCATACTCCAGTGACGGAAAGACCGTCAGCCCTCAATCTCCTCAATCCCAGAGAGCCGCCCAGGCGGGTGAAGTCTCTCTGGCCGATGGTAGCTTGCTGCCAGGGAAAAAGGCGGGCCTGCGAGGTGAAGCCCTGGCGCGTACGGTTGGTCTGGAACGTTCAGGTGGCTGGGTTGTTTTTGCTTTTACCGCGGCCTTCACACTCTTTCTGCTCTTTATGAACCTGGCGGGCCAGGTACCTGGGCAGAGCGTGCTTCTCAAGAGCATCTCGGATGTATTGCAATTTGTGGGTGAATATATCGGCCTCTTTTTCACGCTAATGATCGCATTTCGCCTGGGGAGGGTCTCAAGTAACTTGCAGAGTGCGCTGGCGACTCTAGAGATAGATGGGTACCATACGCGTACCGAGATAGTGGAGAAGCGCCTTGAGGCTCGCAATGCGCGGAGAGCTTTCTGGGCCTGGGTTTCGCTCTCGACGGCTATTGCGCTCTATGCGACTGGTCAGGCTTTGTGGACGAGTTACGATATGCGTATGCCATCAAATATGGTGCCGTTTCCTGGCTATTATGATATTGGTTTTGTCAGCTCATATCCTTTTTTTCTCATAGGGACCATTCTGCTGCCGCGTCACAATGGTCGGACGGCTCTGGGACATCTGCGCGTTTTGCTGGATGCCTTCACCGTCATCGGGGCGGCGCTGGCGCTCTCGTGGTTTTTTGTGTTGGACCCCGTAGTCAAGGGTCTGGCCAGTCAGCCGAGTTTAGGCGCAGCCTTTCTCTCGATCTACTTTCCTGGGAGTGACCTCTTGTTGGTGGTGCTGGGCGCATTTTTAATGGCCAGCCCGCTCTCTACACGTGAGCAGCAGGCTGTCTTTCTGCGCCTCTGCCTGGGATTGTTTTTTTTAGCGATCACCGATAGCTTGCTGGTCTTTTTCTCGCTCTCACCGGCTGGCTTTAACACAGGCACTTTGCAGGACGTACTCTGGCCGTTGAGCATGCAGATGGTTGGTCTGGCGGCGCTGGCCTATCCGCAGAGCGCGGCGCGTGAGCAGGAGCGGGCGGCGCGTCTGGCCAGCGATATCAGAGATATGAAGCTTGGCGACAACCGCTTTTCGTATCTCACCGCCTCGATTCAGACGGTTACGCCTTTTGTGCTGGCGCTTGGTACCTGTGCTGTCCTGTTGACGGTAGTGCAGCGGATGGACAAAGCAAATGCGTTTCTGGCCTCGGTCATTGCTTTGTTCCTGTTTGTTCTGGTGGCCATACGCCAGGCATTGACGTTGAACGAAAACAATCGTCTGCGTATGCAGCTTGCTGGTGAGCTGGTGCTCTCGCGGCGAGAGTTGCAGGTCACGCGTCGCGAAGCCAATGAAGCCACGCGCGAAGTCCAAGAGAAGGTTCAACTGGAAGAGGGCATCATGGCTTTGCAGGAGGTTCATGTGAGGCTGGTCAACGGCGATTTTACCGCCCTGGCTTCGACTGAACCCGGACCCCTCCAGATGGTTGCGGTCAGTCTTAATCTCTTGATCGAGCGTATGAAGGATCTGGCAAGCCAGGCTGAGCGTTATAATCAACTGGTGGCTGAGATTAAAAACGTGCAGAACGCGCTGGATCGTCTGGCGCAGGGTGTGGCAGTATGGACACCGGCCTCTGCGGCTCCGCTGAGCAAGACCGAGCTACGTCCACTCTTTTTTGGTATCGAGCGTGTCCAGCGTTTTCAGCTCAATCAGTGGCAGAGTCTTTTAACCGCTCTCGAAAGAACGACGGCTCCCTTAGGACGCGTGCGTACGGTAGTGCAGGCGATGGAGCAGACCAGAAGCTACGAGCGTACCGAGGATCTGGGTGCGGGAAGCCCAGGCTTTACATTAATACAGATGGAACAGCAGGTCCAGCGCTTGATCATACAGACACGCGTAGTGATTGAGCGCCTGGATGGGCAATCGCTGTTTGCCCCGCCCCCCTCGCAACTGTCGAGCGATTCAAGCATGCATCCCGGCGCACGCCCGGCAACTCACGAGCTGCCATACCAGCCACGGACCCAGCGACAATTTGAGGAGCCCGAGCAGAAGGTACCTGGCAGTGTCCCACGTACCTCTCCTTACTATAATGTTTCCTTTACACCAAACCCTGAGAAGAGACTATAATGAGTTAGCCGCTGCTCTCTTCTCCATCTTTCCACCTTCTTCACCGTTGTGAGCCGCCGTATAAGTGAGGATTGACAGAATACTAACTACTGGTCTGATATCAGGAGTGCAGAGAGCGGCAACCCTTTGCCGGCACGTGGGGTTGTTCATACTTTTTCTTTTCCTCTCGATCGCCGCAGCAGGCGGCGCAGCTTGCGTTGCGTATGATACGCGCCAGAATACTGACTGGCAGAACGAATAGGAAAACCGGAATGATCGGATGAGTAATAAAGAACATCGTTTTGATTTAGCAGGACAGCAAAACTTTTGTCTCGGAGATCCGCCGCATCTTGCCGATGTAGGTGATGAGATCTGCCGCATCTGTGGAGCGCTGATTCAGGACGTGTTTATCGAGTCGTATCAGGTGAAACGTCTGCTTGGAACTGGTAGAAGCAGTCAGGCGTATC
>DAOTTJ010000297.1:0-6978 GCA_034437695.1 Ktedonobacteraceae bacterium | reverse complement strand
GCGAGCGTGGGGCCGCGGCCCCACGCTCGCACTCCGATCCCAAAACCCTGAGGTGGGGGGTCGCAAACCTCTGGCTTGCGGAGCATTCCCTAGCACTATGACTTTCGGGGGTAGAGTGGTAAAACGTGGACTGGTATGGTATCCTTTCAGACAACGCGATGCCGAGTTGCGCATAGCAAGGCAAGGGCTTTTTTCCTCTCTGGTTTCGCCTCAAACTGGTATCGTGCGTGCGTATATCAGAAGCCCATATCGTTTGATTGCATCTATCAGTACTTTTTGAGTGAATACTGTGGGAAACGAAGGACAATATCCACCTCTGTCTCAACAGGGTGAGCCAGCACAACCGCAGCAGTACTACGGTTGGCAATACGAACAGGACCAGGCGCAACCAGCCTCGCAGGAGCCGCGGCCCCCGGCTGTCTCTTCGCGACCTTTGCCGGTGCTGCCGGGCATCCCGTCCGCCTCGCCAGCGCAGTTTCGTTCGCTGCGTTCTTTTGCTGCGCCACCGCCACCTGAGCCGGTTCAGGCGCAGGAATGGTCGCCTCAACCCGAGCCTGTCCCGCCTCAATACCAGGAACCGTTGCTCGATATGGGTTCGAGTCTGGGGTATGGTCAGGGCATGGAATATCAATATATGAATGCCCCTCAGCCTTCGCAGCCCATGCCGGTTCTGCGCCAGGGGCAGGCCCGCTTTCAACAACTGCGGGCTGAACGCATGCGTCGTCAGCAGCAGGGCGGAAGCAGTCAGCGCGACCTCCTACACCCTACGCTCGCGCCAAAGAGCGCTCAGCCGCCGCCGGGTGGGGTGCGCGATCTCTTCCATCCCCCCGATGTACCCTCGGCAAAAATGCCGGTCCCAACCTGGGATATGCCGACGCAGGTACCCGCCCCTCCTACAGCGACCTGGAATGTCCAGGACCCAGTTGCCGCCGCTGTTCCCTACAATACATTGCCACCTGTGCTTCAGCGTGGCCCTTCTGGTCTGCCATTGGGGACGCTCAGCCGTCCGCTCCCGGTGCCTCCGAGACAGGATACTGGTTCGATGCAGAAAGCGCGGATGGCCCGCGCTACGATGATTCTTACTGGTTCTTTTATTGTCGGTCGCGTGCTGGGTCTGCTCCGTACCTCGCTTTTTGCCTTTGTCTTTGGGACCGGCATGACTTCCGATGCCTACTTGCAGGCCTTTCTGGTGCCTGATCTGATCTTTAATGTGGTTGCGGGCGGCGCACTGAGTTCGGCTTTTATCCCGGTTTTTACTCACTATATGCTCGGCGAGAAAGATGAGAAGACGGGCTGGCATATCGCCAGTTCGGCGCTCAACCTGGCGCTGATCATCATGTGTCTGCTGGCCCTGCTGGCGATGCTTCTCGCTCCCTGGCTGGTACCTCTCTATACTCCAGGTGTGCCGGCGGCTGAGATCGGCCTGATCGTCTCGCTGACGCGTATCATGCTCCTGCAAGCGATCATTATGGGCGGCGGGGTGGTGATTAACTCGGTGCTCTATGCGCGTCAGGACTTCTTGTCGCCCGCAGTCGGCACGGTGCTCTATAATGTAGGGCTGATTGTTGGGCTGCTGCCCGGTTTCTTCCTCGCCTTCGCCGGGCGCAGCGCGGCTCACCTGACGTTTGCCGTCTATGCCGCGACGATCGGCGTGATTCTCGGCGCAGTCCTCCAGGTCGGCGTACAGATACCGGGCATCATCAAGGAGCGCATGCACTATACTTTTGCCCTGGATTGGCGACACCCCGGCGTGCGTCAGATCGGACGCCAAATGCTCCCGCGAGTCTTGAACGCGGCGATGCTCTATTTCTCGACCTTTGTCGATCGCGGCTTGATCCTGTTGCTGGCGGTTGGACCCCTGCTGGCAAGTCAGCAAGGACTGATTACGCAGTACTATCAAGCTCTACAACTTGTCCTGCTCCCCTTAGGAATTTTTGGCATGGCCGTTTCGACTGCCGCTTTTCCAACGATGGCGGAGAATGTAACATTGGGGCGTTTGGATCGTGTACGCACGATCATCGAGGATACTCTGCGCAGTATTCTTTTTCTGTCAATCCCTTCAAGCGTCGGCCTGATCGTGCTCGGTCTGCCAATTATTCAGGTCCTGCTGCAACACGGGGCGTTCACCCTCAGCGATGCAACTGCGACCTCGGTGCCGCTGGCCTTCTTTGCCCTGGGTCTGGCCGGTCTGGCCTGTGTCGAGATTTTAACGCGTTCATTCTATGCGTTTCGTGATAGCAGGACGCCAGTGATTGTCAGCGTGGCTCAGTTTGTTCTGAAGATTCTCCTGAGCCTGTTGCTCTTGCGGATCATCAGGTGGGGACCTGACTGGGGGCTGGGTGCACTGGCCTTCTCGACCTCGGTTGCCGGTCTCCTGGAGGCTGCCGTGCTGCTCTGGCTTTTGCAACAAAAGCTTGGCATGTTAAAGCTGCGCCAGCTTGCGCAGTTTGCCGGACGCGTCCTGCTGGCGTCGCTGGCGATGGGCGTAGCGGTTCTGCTCTTGCGTACGCTGCTCGATCTGGTGTTGATTACGACGATTACGAGTAACCTGGGTGTAGGTGGCACTATTCTCGCTCTCGTCAAGCTACTCATCGAGCTGGCTGCCGGTTTCCTGGTCTATGTCTGGGCGACACGTCAGTTTGGCATTGAGGCTTTCTGGCGGCAGGGACCCGTGCGGCGGCTCCTGGACCGCTTGAAGCTTTCGTGGATCTAGTCTGGAAAGTGAGTCTGGCGCTGTGGCTGAGAGAGTTAGAGGCGGTTTCAGCGGCGATGATATCCCCGCCGAGCATATTGCACAGCAATGTATTCGCTGCGGGTTCTGTCTGCCCCACTGTCCGACATATCTGGAGACTGCGCGTGAAACGTCTTCACCGCGCGGACGCATCCAGTTGATTGAGGCGGTAAGACGTGGCGATCTGGCGCTGACCGATCGTGGTTTTGTTGACCAGATGTATCAGTGTCTGGATTGTCGAGCCTGCGAGGCTGTTTGTCCCTCGGGGGTCGAGTATGGCAAGCTGGTTGAGCCTGCGCGGACGCAGATTGAGCGGGCGCAACCGGGTTCGCCGCTGCGCAGAGCGCTACGCTGGCTGGTCTTTCAACGTCTGTTTGGCGATATGCGTCTGTTTCGCCTGCTGAGCCGACTGCTCTACTACTACCAGCGTACGGGGCTGCAATGGCTGGCTCGCCACCTGGGCATTCTGCGCCTGTTGCGCCTCACAGAGGTCGAGGGCTTGCTGCCGACCATGCCCCGAGACTTCTTTCGTGCAACCGACCAACACTACGCCTCGGCTTCGGCCAGCACGGTCCAGCGCGTCCTGCTGTTTGCCGGGTGCATCATGAGCACGGTCTTTGCCGAAACGCAGCGAGCCACGGTGCGCGTCTTGCAGGCGCACAACTGCGCGGTCGAGGTGCCAGGAGGACAGGGTTGCTGTGGGGCGCTGACGATCCATGCCGGAGCGATGGAGCAGGCGCGAACGATGGCGCGACGCAATATCGCGGCCTTCGAGCGCGAGGGCAGCGAGTATATCCTGGTCAACGCCGCCGGCTGTGGCTCGGCGCTCAAGGAATACGCGTATCTTCTGCGCGAGGACCACGAGTTCGCCGAGCGAGCAGTGAGTTTCAGTTCGCGGGTGCGCGATATCAGCGAGTTTCTCTGTATCCTGCCGGTCGTGCCGGTCGCACGTGAGCTAAAGCTGCGCGTCACCTATCAGGAGCCGTGCCACCTGGTCCACGCGCAGCGCATCAAGCAGGCACCCCGTCACCTCCTGGCGCGTATTCCAGACCTTGAACTGCGCGAGATGGAGGAGTCGGCGCTGTGCTGCGGTAGCGCGGGCATCTATAATCTGACGCGTCCCGCGATGTCGCGGCGCTTGCGCGAACGCAAGGTGCGCCACATCGCTGAGACTTGCGCAGAGGTGGTGGTGACCGCCAATCCCGGCTGTCAACTGCAATTGCTCGGTGGACTGCACCAGGCGCACGCGCAGACGCGCGTGCTGCACCTTGTCGATGTGCTCGACCTGGCGTATCGAAGCGACGAAACGAGAGATCCACCGCGATGATTATTCCCGTTCCAACCACCACCCACAGCCAGCAAGCTACCTCCTTTATCCTGAGCGAGACTGCTCGGTGCTACGACTGGGAAGGGCAGTCGGCCTTATCGATCAAGAGCTTTTTCGCCGGGCGTGCGCTCTATACCGTTGGTCCCGGCTACTGCGCGGTCGATGACAATTCGTACCTGGTGCTCGACCGCGACCAGCCCTACCGCATCTCCATCGAAGCGGAGGCCGAGGTCGAGTCGTTCTGCCTCTTTTTCGCCCCCGGTTTCGCTGAAGAGGTGAAGTCCAGCCTGGTCAGCCCGGACGAGCGTCTATTGGATAGTCCAGGCGTGAGTGAGCCGCTCGCGTTTGTCGCACGCACTCACCGGCACGACCGGGTGCTCTCGCCGTTGCTCATGCGTCTGCGTGCGCAGATCGCTGAGAAGCGTTACGAAGAGATCTGGCTGCAAGAGCAGTTTCACGCCCTGATGCAGGCACTGCTTCAGGTGCAGCACAATGTCTATCGCGAGATGGAGGCGCTGCCAGCCGTGCGTGCCACGACGCGCGAGGAGTTATATCGGCGGCTCTATATGGCCAGGGAGTATGCCGTGGCCTTTTTCGACACCGCGTTGACGCTGCCCGAGTTGGCTGCCGTCGCTGCTCTCTCGCCCAACCATTTTCTGCGCATGTTTAAGCAACTGTTTCACCAGACTCCCCACCAGTATCTTACCGCTGTGCGCCTGGAGCGGGCGCAGTACCTGCTCGCCTCGACCGAGCATTCGGTTACCGAGATCTGTTACGAGGTAGGCTTTGCCAGTCCGGGTTCCTTTAGCTGGCTCTTTCACAGGCGCGTAGGCTGTGCGCCGCTCGTCTATCGTCGGAGGACAAAAGGGTGATTTTGGAGAAGCAAGTCTCAAGCGCTTCTGGCATACTTGGCTGGCAGTGGTGTTTTTAGATATAAGTTAAGGGAAGGAAGCACAGATGGAGAAGAAGACGCAGGCACTTGCGCCTGAGCTGGTGCAGGATTTTGTTGGCAACGCGCACGGGAGTCTGGAGCGTGTGCAGGAGCTTTTGCAGCAGGAGCCGGCCCTGCTTAACGCGGCCTGGGATTGGGGCGGTGGAGACTGGGAGACGGCGCTGGGGGCCGCTTCGCACATGGGTCGCAGAGATATCGCGCTCTACCTGCTCGGCAGAGGGGCGCGTATGGATATCTTTGCGGCGGCCATGCTTGGCTACCGCGAGATAGTCCAGGCCATACTCGCGGCTATGCCAGAGGCCCGCACCGCGCCGGGTCCACACGGGATACCGCTGCTCAACCACGCCCGAGCTGGACGCGAAGAGGCGAGCGCAGTTGTTGCGCTCTTAGAGACCCTGGAACACGCTTGAGCTTTCTACCGAGTGCTCAGCCAGTCCAGTACTGCCTTGACGTTGTGTTCGTGCGACCAGCTATAGTAGGCGCGATCGACCTCGCCCGTGTGTGTGGAGGTCAGTGCGTCGTCGAATGGATAGCCGATCGCGTCTGCGGCGTGCTCTGGGGCGCTTGTGGCGGGTGAAGCGTGCGCCAGGTAGGCTGTGGCCCGTTGCTCGATGGTGCGCAGGTAGGCCAGATTCTCCTTGATCAGGCCTGGGTGGCTTGTGCCACCGTGCGAGCACAGCACATAGCGTGCGTCGAGGGCTGCCAGGCGTTCAAGCGTGGCAAACATCTGTGGCACGCTGGCGGCGTCCTCGATGCCTGGCAGAGGGTATTCGATTGCATCAAAGGCCAGCAGCAGACGGAGCGCAGGCAGCCACGCCACGAGGTGGTCGGGACAGTGACCAGGCGCGTGCAGCAGCTCGATGGTCAGCTCGGGATCGTGGATCGTCAGCGACTCGCGCAGGGTCAGCCTCGGTGGGACCAGGGTTACATCGTGAAAAAGCGCGTAGTGCGTCTGAAAATCCTGGAGTTCCTGCTGTGCGGTGGTCGAGAGCAGGCGTTGACGGCAGTGCTCGTGGCCGATCAGCGGGATCGCCTGGTGTGTCTCGCCGAGATAGCCATTGCCCCAGGTGTGGTCCCAATCGGCGTGGCTATTGATGCAAAGGGCCTGGCGTGTGGACAGCGCGGGTGTGAGCGCTGTCCACACGCCTTGCATATCGGCGGGACAGAGCAGGGTATCCAGTAGCACGACGTAGCGGCTCCCCACCACTGCATAGGCATCGACCTGCATTCCCTCAAACTCGGCGACTCCGTGCAGGATACGGCGAAAGACCAGCACGCGTGGATCGGGACTCAGTTCTGGCACGGCGAAGACTGTCTGGTTGAGTGACTGCATAGGACCTTCCTCCTCAGGGACGAGATTAATGGTGCATACCGATCCATGCCACGAGCATATACAGGCCATAAAGAAAGAGACAGATCACCATAATCGCCCCATAGCAGGTCAGGTTCCAGGCTCGCCGATTGTTCAGGGCCTGGCGTAGCTGCTCGGCCATATCGGGTGGATCGAGCTGGATAGTCGGGCAGAGCTGGATCAGGTGGGGCAACATCTCGCGAAAGTCGCGGGCGTTCGTCATGCCATCGACCAGCAGAACGGTCTCGCCATTGTTGAGGTCGGCCATCAGGACCAGCTTTGAGGGCGTCGGATCGCCCGGTGTCAATGTCAGGCGCTCGATCATCTCTAAGGGCAGACGCGTTTCTTTCCCTTCTTCGCGGCTTGTGATGACCAGTTCGTCGCTGTAAAGCTCCAGTTCCTTGCCCATTCCATAACGCACCACATTGATTGGTAGAGGTTTAGGTATACTACGTTCGTCCATTTAACTTCTCAGTTTCTTCTCTTGATAGGTGTTATCGTGGTCTTTCGCTTGATTGTAAATCATGAAAGATACTACGTCGAGTGGTTTGCTGCTCTCACCAGCTTGCTTCTTTTATCTAGCTTCTCGAGACTCTTGGTCGGAATCGCCCCACCCC
>DAOTTJ010000296.1:0-3376 GCA_034437695.1 Ktedonobacteraceae bacterium | reverse complement strand
ATCTTGCTGCGTTCTGCTCGCGCGTTTTAAACTACCAGCACTGGAATATGCATCCCGGCCATATAGTGATTGCGCATCCGACAGGCAATCTCGTAGTGGCCGGTATCGGTTGCTTTAAAGGTATAATTGATGGTCTGGGTGGTTCCCGGTGGGATAGTATTCAGAACGATAAGCATATGGGCATATTGATAGTATTCGTCCATCGGCGTCCCATTCGGGTAGGTGGGAACAAATGTAAAGGCGTGAGTCTGTTTGCCGGTATTGCTGATAATAAAATAATAAGGCACATTGGGGTGAAAGGTAGTAATCGAGGAGATAATCGCAAATTCGAGTTCGGTCACGTGGACCGTGACCGCGCCAGCTACAGGACTCTGATCGATCGTTGTCACGAGGTCGTTGCCGGCGGTACTTATAAAGGTAGGTGTGGCTGCGGGTGCGTTGCTAGAGAGCGTGCTGCCCGCACAGGGGACTATAAAAAGCGGTACGAGCAACAGCAAGATCTGACCAGAAAACCGTAGTGAGAAGCGCGACCTACCAGGGCCAGACGCTGAGGAAGGTTGTATAGACATAGGAGCTGCCCTTTCGTTGGGAGTGAGTTCGCCTGCATTTGACGCGGATGCATCTGCTCTGTTCGCCGGCTTGATTCAATGTGTTTGTTAGTCAATATTATAGAGAAGATGTGCGGGAGCGTCAACTTTCCACTCTTTTGGTCCAGTACCTGGCGCGGTTTCGTCGTCTTATCACAATCTCTGCCTGAAGGGGAAGGAGTTTGCATGGCTGTGCGCATTACGATGCGTCGCGACTTTCTACTGGTTGCCAGCGCCTCGGTCGCCTGGGGAACCGTCGGGGTCGCCAACCAGTTTATAGACACACATAGCGCGACGAATGCGCTCTCGCTGGCCTTCTGGCGTCTGGCGATTGCTGCTCCGCTCTTTGGCGTGACCAGTCTGCTCGTCGTGGGTGGTCGTGTCGCTATCAAACGGCGTGACATGGGAGTGATGGTTGTGATGGGGGGATTGCAGGCGATCTACCAGAGCTGTTATAGCGCGGCCATCCCCCTGGCGGGCGTGACCGTCTCGACGCTGGTTGCGCTGTGCATCGCTCCGGTCCTGGTCGCGCTCTGCTCGACCTTTCTGCTGCGCGACCGTCCAGGTCTGCTTACGCTTCTGGCATTAGTCGGCGCTCTGTGTGGGACGCTCCTGCTCGTCGCGTCGCGTGCCAACCCCGCCGCTGTCGACGTTTCGCTGTGGGGAGTCTGCCTGGCCTTTTGCTCGGCCTGCGGCTACGCTGGCTTTATCCTGTGTGGACGCCTGCTCAGCGGTCACTATCATCCCTTGCACATCAATTTTGTGGCTTTTGCCAGCGGGGCGCTCTTTCTCCTGGGCCTGACCTTCTTTGGCTCGCGTCTGACTACTTCCTATACCTCTACCAACTGGCTGCTTCTGCTCTATCTGGGGTGTATCCCTACCGCGCTGGCCTATGCCCTCTTTCAGACCGGGATGCGCTCGCTCTCGGCGACGGTAGTAAGCATCATCACGCTCTTCGAGCCACTGACAGCCGCCCTGCTGGCGTGGCTCGCCTTTCACGAAGAACTGGGTCCACTGGGGGTGCCTGGCGCATTGCTTCTCCTCGGCGCAATGGTCTTCATCATGCTAGAGCCTGCGCAACACTGACACCCTCGCCCGCGTCGTTGCGGGTCCGGCAGACGAACCAGTCAGACCCGCAACGCTCTCGCAGTTGTCCTGCATCGCTACTGTGTACTGAGCGAGCCGGATGCAATGACCGGACCACGCGGGGCCGCGCTCGCCAGTGGTCCAGCCTCCAGGCTGACCGCCACGGTCTGGTAACTATCGAGACTACCCTGAAAGTCGAGCGTGGCTACGTCCTTTTGCAGATTAAACACTCCAATACTGACTGGACTCTGGTTCTTGACCAGCCAGCCCTGGTAGACCTGCTGGGCCGCTAGCGCCGTAACGTTGTGGAGCACGATCACCGTCAGATGCTGATCTGCATAGTAGGTGAGCTGACCAGAGACCGCCTGGTAAGACTGCGTACCATGCAACTGATAGGTGACTGGATTGCTTACATGCGGCGTGACTCCGGTCAATTGCTGGCGCAAGGTTATATTCCAGATGAGCAGCGCCCCCACGATAACCACCAGACTGAGCACTGTCGCAGCCAGAAGCGGCACTCTCCAACGTGTCGTCACACGACGCTGTCGCGCTTGGGCGAGTGGCATGGGAACGTGCCGCTCCGCTTCAAGCTCGTTGATGCGTGCAAAAATACGCTCTTTTACCTGCGGCGATGGATCGACTGCTGGAACGGAGAGAGGAAAAGCCTCGACAATCGATTGGAGCTGTTGCACCAGACGCTGACACTTGGAACAGTTGGCCAGGTGTGCATCAATGGCTCGCCGCTCGTCTTCACTCATTGCTTCAAGGACATAGGCACCAAGCGATTCTTCTACCTCCTGGCAATTCATAATGTAATCTCTTTCTTCCTTCTTTAGAGTGGGTAGGTTCGCTCCGTTTTATCGTTCACCACCCGCCTGTTCGAGCAGATGCCGCAAGCGCATCAAACCGAGGCGCATACGTGCTTTGACAGTCCCCAACGGGAGATGATAGCCTTCGGCAATCTCTGTCTGTGTCCATCCCTGGAAGTAGGCCAGTTCGATCACCATACGTTGTTCGGTCGAGAGCATTGAAAGAATACTGCGAATCTGTGTCCCCTGGATCGACTTCCATGCATCTTCCCAGACATCTGGGGTTGCCAGACGTTCGTCTAGTATCAGGTCTTCAACAGGAACAGTCTTATTATCCGCATGCGAACGCATTTTACGCAAGTAGTCAATGGCTCTATGGCGCAAAATGGCCACTAACCAGTTTCTCACCGAACCCGATTGGGAGGTATATGAGCTAGCGTTTTGCCAGATAGCTACATATGTCTCTTGCAATAAGTCCTCGGCTACCTGATAATCGGCTACCATACGATAGGCGATTGAAAAAAGCAGACGTGCGTAGCGATCGTAAAGGACATCGAGCGACCAGAGAACGCCGAGCGCGAGCGACTGTAATAATGCTTCATCCTGTATTTCATCTACAGTAAGAGGCATAGTATGTGGGAGCTTTTCCCCAAGAAAACCCCCGTCCCTAAAACCCTGCATAAAAAAAATCTTCCTGCCGTAGCCAGAGCCGTCCAGGTCGTGAAAATAGTACCAGGGAAATAGTAGATGATCTGTAGACTCTACGGCTGTCAGGACCCTTGTCTCTGACACAACTTTTCAACATACACCACAGCCTGAGATACATATATGTCCTGATTGTTTAGCATACCAGGGGCCTCTCATGCTGTCGGTATCTACAAGCGACGATGCTTT
>DAOTTJ010000295.1:0-10717 GCA_034437695.1 Ktedonobacteraceae bacterium | reverse complement strand
TCCAAAGGCCAGTTGTCTATACGAGCGTGTTGACCCTCGCGGTTTCGTCAATCACATATTGTACAACATCTTCCATATTCTGTCGCCGCTGGAAGACTTCACGCTGGCGACGAGCACCATTTCCACGCTGAAGCGTGCGTTGCAACAAGTGCGAAATAACCTCCCAGTCACCCTCTTGCTCCAGGGCCGGACGAACATAGGCCAGGAAACGCCCAACTAGTTCGCTCGCGGACACAGAACGTTCGGCGATCACATCGACCAGATCTCTCTCCAAACCATAACGAGCCGCACGCCAGTTAGCAACGCGCAACAACTCAGAGGGGACAGCAGCCACGGGATGATTGCGCAGTGCCGCATCGTAGCAGGTACGCACCAGAGCGCGGATCAGGCCGGCCAGTAAGACAGCCTCATCAATCGTCAGACAGACATCCATCACGCGAAATTCAATGGTTTTATAGCGCTCTGGTAAGCGAATATCCCAGTAGATCCGCGTCGTATCCTCGACACTCTCGGTCTGCACGAGCGCCTGAATAAAGGCGTCGTGCTCGCGACGTGAAGCAAAAAAAGGTGGAGGACCAGCCAGAGGCGAAGACCACCATAAGCCGGTACGATAACTGGCATAATGGGTATCCACGCCGTCCCAGAAAGGCGAACTGGCACTCAATGCCAGCAAGATAGGCAACCAGAGGCGAGCGCGGTTCATCACCTCCAGAGCCTTCTCCTGGTCGCTCAACCCAATATGCACATGGCAACCAAAAATGATCTGCTCTTTAATTGAACGATGGTACTGGTCAACAAGCCTACGATAACGGTCCTTTGGGGTGATAATCTGCTCATGCCACGGTGAAAAGGGGTGAGTACCGGCTGCCGCTATCCGTTTGCCTGCCCCCTGCGCCGCGTCAATCAGTGTGCCACGCAGATGGGTCAGCGCGTCTTGCACATCTTTTAACGTATGACAAATGGGCGTGGCAACCTCCACCTGTGAAAGAATAAGTTCATATTGGACTGCGTTACCAAGAACTTTGCAAGCATGGGGGAGGATATCTTCTACGTCTGGACTTAGTGCGTAAGTCTGGGGGTCGATGATCTGAAATTCCTCTTCTACGCCGATGGTAAACTCTCGGGACATGCGAAACGCCTCCTTCGATTATGTGCGTAAAGAACACTTCTGCCCGCCTGTGCGACCCTGGCAATCTATTCACACTGCGGCAAATACATCGCGGTAACTGGACCCTCCCCCTCTATCTTCTCGGCCAGACAATGTTCGGGTGCTTTCGTCGCAACCCATACAACGCAATCAATTTTTCGATGAGCATATCTATTATGCCATCTTATTCCGCGAGATGCAATAGAAGTACATCAGGTAAATTTTTTTGTTTGCCACTACAAGACCATAGTATTTCTGTCTGCCTCTATACTAGAGCATTTGGTGCCTGTGTATAATGAGGAAATACCAGCAGGACGCACGTCTGGCATGCCTATAAAGTCGGTCAGTGCATGCCAAATCCTTCGCCTGGGCAAGAGCGAGCGAAGACGGGAAGACTCGCTTAAAGCCAGGCTGCGCCACTTCTCGCACCTTTTTCCAACACTTCCGCGTATTTTGCACGAAGAATTCCTAAAAAGAGAAAGAGGAAATAGCCTATGCAGCTAACTAGACAAAAATTGCAAGTTCGCCTGCGTGAATTAACGCGGGCAATGCATACACCAGGCCAGTTGCTCACTCCTATTTTTATTATGTCAACTGAAAATACACTGACCCTGCCTCCGGCGGAGGACGACCCACGGTGGCAACCGTTGGAGAGAGGACAGATGTGGGGTCTGGAACACGGTACCTGCTGGTTACAGACAACGTTGCCCGCGCACGTCTATCAGCCGGGTCAGACGCCCGTTTTACAGCTATGCTGGGACCAGCAGCCCGACGATAGTTTGCTACGCTTGCTGGAAGCCACGGTCTTTCTTGAGCAACGTGCTATCGGTGCGTTCGACTGGCGTCACCCGCTGCTGGCGCTCCCGCAGGGCAGCGAGGTGGCGGAGAGCTGGCAGAGCGGCGCGATGCGTCGGTTGAGTATGCACGTCTATACGCGTGAGCCGATGTCCTTTGCCGGCTTCTATCTCTGTATACGTCACGAACACGTGCAGAGGCTCGCGACGACCATGCAGACCCTGCTGGATGTGGGACTGACACTCCCCGCGAACGAGCCGACGCGCCACCGTCTCTTAGCTGCTATCAACGAGGCGTATAACTTGCTCGACTTACGCGAAGGCTGGCAGAGCGAACGCTTCGTGCTTACAATTGACAAGGCGCTGGATAGTTTGACCAGGACGCTGGCCGAGTTCTCGGCACTGGATGCACGCCCTGAGATCACGATCAGCGGCCATGCCCACCTGGATGTGGCCTGGATGTGGCCCTACTGGCGCACGCGCCAGAAAATCGTCCATACCGTTGCCAATGTGCTTGCGCTGATGGAGCGCTATCCCGCCTACCACTACAGCCAGAGCCAGCCACAGCTGTTACAATGGCTCAAACAGGACGTACCTGAACTCTATGCTCGCGTCAAAGAGCGTGTCGCAGAGGGACGCTTTGAGCCAGTTGGAGCGATGTGGATCGAGGCCGACTGTAACCTGACCTCCGGGGAATCGCTGGTGCGCCAGATTATCTACGGGACGCGCTTCACGCGGGAGGAGTTCGGCAGCACACCGCGCATCATCTGGCTGCCGGATGTCTTTGGCTACAGTGCTGCGCTTCCTCAGATCATGCGCCTCTGCAACATTCCCTGCTTTATGACTACGAAGATCAGTTGGAACCAGTTTAATCGTCTGCCCTATGATACCTTCCGCTGGCGAGGGATCGACGGCAGCGAGGTGCTGACGCATTTTATTACGGCCCCTAGCGACGCGCTGGACTCACCTTCCTATACCTACAACGGGCCGCTTGAGGCGGTCGACGTGGCCGGGACATGGCGTATCTACCAGCAACAGGAGATCAACCAGCAGTTGCTCTACCTAGCCGGTTGGGGCGACGGCGGCGGCGGTCCCACTGAGGACCAGTTGGCGCGGGTGGAAGTCATGGCCAACCTGCCGGCTTTCCCTAAAGTCCAGTTGGGGCGTACGGACACCTACTTTGATGGACTATACGAGCGGGTCTGGGAAGATCCACGCCTGCCCACCTGGGTAGGTGAACTCTACCTGGAATATCACCGTGGCACCTATACCTCGCAGGCTCAGACCAAGCAGAACAACCGACGTATGGAACTGCTCTACCACGACGCAGAGATGCTCAACGCGTGGGCCAGCCTCTACGGAATGCCTTGCCACCTTGAGACCTTCCGGCGCGGCTGGCAACTGATCCTGCTCAATCAGTTTCACGATGTGCTTCCTGGCTCCTCAATCCACGAGGTCTACACCGATGTCGCGCAGATCTACGCCGAGGTGCGCCAGATGGGCGAAGCGCAGCGCATAGAGGCTCTGACCTTTCTCAGCTCGCAGTTGGGAACCGACGACGCCGGGCGGCCGATTCTGTTGCTCTTTAATACCCTCCCCTGGGAGCGCAGCGAGCCGCTCCAGCTGTCAGGCAAGTACACAGCTTACCTGCCCGGAAGTCAGTCTACCAGCGATTGGGAAGACCACCCGCTGACGCTGCTCGATGGTCGGCAACTGCCCTCGTGCGGCGTATTGATAGTAGCGACAGAGGCGCAGCAGGAACCCATGACAGAAGCGCCGACGATAGTAGCGACTCCCGAGGGCGGCATGCGTTTACGCAACTCATTCTATACGATGGAACTGACCGCGCAGGGCGAGATAACCAGTCTCTACGATCGTCAGATCGAGCGCGAAGTCATTGCGCCAGGCCAGAGAGCCAACCAGTTGATCGCCTACGAAGATCGCCCGTTAAACTTCGACGCCTGGGATATCGATCTCTTTTATCAAGAGAAACCCTATCCCATACAAGACGAGCCACAGATGCGCATTTACGAAGAGGGACCCGTCCGCGCTACGGTCGAGGTCACCCACCGCTTTCTCAACTCGCGGATTACGCAGCGCATCTCGCTCTGGCGCACCTCGCGGCGCATCGATTTCGCAACCGAGATCGACTGGCACGAGCACCAGATCCTGTTGAAAGCGGCCTTTCCGGTCGCTATCAACGCCACGCGTGCCACCTATGAGATCCAATTTGGCAACACCGAGCGACCCACGCACCGCAACACCTCGTGGGACATGGCGCGTTTCGAGGTCTGCGCACACCGTTGGGTCGACCTGAGCGAAGGCGGCTACGGGGTCAGCCTGCTCAACGACAGCAAATATGGTCACGATATCCACGACAATGTGATCCGCCTGACCCTGCTGAAATCGGCCATCTCCCCCGATCCTGAAGCAGACCAGGGCCTGCACCGCTTTACATATAGTTTATTGCCTCATCAGGGTGATTGGCGAGACGCGCAGACGGTGCGCCGAGCCTATGAGCTGAACGTGCCAGCCCTGGCACAACCGGGCTTCCTACCCTACGAACGGCAGGAACTGGCCACACATAGTTTTCTACGCACCGACTGTCCCCATGTCGTGGTTGAGACGATCAAGCCAGCCGAAGACGGTCAGGGACTGATCGTACGCCTCTATGAGGCTCACAACCAGCGTGGACACGGCACGCTCATCTTTGTGGGACCCCTCCTCAGCGCTGAGGAGTGCAATCTCCTTGAAGAGCCGCTCGCAACAGCCGATTACCAGGAGAATAGGCTGCATTTCCAGGTGAAACCGTTTGAGATCAAGACGTTCCGCGTACACATAGAGCCGCAGGACGCGCAGCTCGCACCCGGTTTAGTCTAACCAGAGAGACGCACGCGAACAAAGGCACTTCGCATACACTCCGCATGAATTAACGTCACCAGCATCGCGAGAGCGAGATGGTCGCAAGCAATGCAAGCGATCATCTCACCCGTGAGGGCGTCACATGCGCAACTACAAGCAGATGCTCTATTCATAACGCTGCCACTCCTCGGGATATGGATCAAGCAGATGCTCAGAATCCTGGACCAGAGAGCGCGGCGGGCGCGGTCTGGTCAGCAGGTAGCGATAGAAAGCGACACATCCCTGAGCAACCATATCCATACGATAAGAATGCTGAACCGTCTCGTAAGCACCCTTACCGAGTTTGCGAGCCAGATCGCAGTCGCCGAGCAGCAGGCGCAGGGCATAGGCGAGAGAAACTACCTCCCCCGGCTCGACCAGAAGACCGTTGACTCCCTGCTCGATCACGTCCTCGCTCCCATCGACGCGCGTCGCTACGCAGGGAAGAGCGCTGGCCATCGCCTCCAGCAATGAGTTAGACATCCCTTCCCAGCGCGAAGGCAGGACAAAAGCCCGCGCATCCTGCATAAGGTAGGCAATATCGTGCCTGATCCCCAGAAACTCGACGCTCTGCTGAATACCCAGCGTACATGCCAGTGCTTCCAGACTGGCGCGGTCTGAGCCATCGCCAACCAACTGCAATTTGGGAATAAAATGCGTGCGCCAGCCTGCCGGCTGGTCCATCAGTTGCGCCCAGGCACGCAAAAGGAGATCGATGCCTCTGGCATGCTCCAGGTGCGCGACACAGAGCAAGATGTAGACATCCGCCTGGAAATCCTCGCGCTGCCAGACAAGTGGAGCGAATTGCCTGGTATCTACGCCATTTGGAATATAGACAATCCGCTCCTGCTGAAAACCGTGTTGCACCAGATAGAGATAGCTGCGCGAACTGCGAATATGGTAATAGGCGTTTGATCGACGCAGATAGGCAAGCATATGTCGTCCGCCCCAGATAGTTCGCTCAAGGGTAGCCAGGTCGCCTTCACACGCCGAACTAGCGTATGCGGGAACAGCAGAATCGAGTTCCAGAGCGCAGGTGCGACCAGGGAGAGTCGTCACATCGGCGTCCGAAAGATCGGATGACGGCTCGTAGGGTCCAGTACTGTGGACGCCGACGAGCACCGGCTTACGCGTAAGTTTGCCAATCAGCGTAGCCACCGCGGCCAGCGGAGAAACTTGAAAGGTATGGATCAGATCATACCGTCGACGTAAACGCCAGAGCGTCAGCAAGAGCAACAGGTTGACCAGTAGATAGCCAACGTTGCCGAGACACAACGTGCCACGGCGATAGAACCCGCTGACGCGTATAACCGGCACCTCAGCGTATTGCTCGTTGCGCGGCCATAGCTGTTGGTGACGCAGGGTGATCACCAGTACATCCTGCCCCAGTTGCTGTAAATATCTGGCATATTTTTCCGCCTGAGATTGAGCACCGCCCACGTCAGGCCAGAACTGAAAAGCCACCAGGCACACCCGCATATCCTTATTCAATCCTCTTCTTCCTCTACAACAAAGACCAGTGTGGTTTATCTATACTTTATTCCTGTTTTGCCTGTCCCCCGGACAGGATGCCGGCAAAGGGCTGCGCCCTCTGCACTCCTGCTTCACTTCATGCATAGTGCTCTGTCAAGCTTCCTCTGACGCGTTGCCTGCGGCGACGAAGAAAGGGAGGAAGACTGGGACACAGCCCCAGACTCCAGTCAAGGGGTTGCACCCCTTGCATCCCTGCTATCTGAACAGAGCACTATGCATGGGCTTGCGCTCTCGCCCCAGGGTTTTGGGATCGGGTTGCGAGCGTATGGCCGCGGCCACCCGCTCGCAACCCGATCCTTTATTGGGGGGCTACACAGAGCATTGCATAGCCCTTTCTCTCTATGCGCATGCGCTTATATTTGCCTAACTACCAGTTGCGCGGGATAAAACATCCTATGCAGGCACTCTCTCCCGTACGCAATCCTTGATAGTATGTTAGAAAGTCGGTGGCGTATCTGGTGAGTTTTCAGAGCGAAATGAGCGCCGGGTCAGACCATTCGTGGGCAGAGCAAGGCCATTGAGCGAGAGCGAAGGACGAATGACGTACTCGGCTCTTTCGCGTGGAGCTACAACCAGCTCGCTTTCTCCCGTATCGGGCAGATACGCCGTGCCTGATCCATAGTGCGACTCCGGGGGGACAAGAAAGCTCATCGGTACAGTGGGAACTTCCATCGTCACCTGCTCAACCATAAACTGGAGTTCGCTTTGGGGAGGCGATTGAGCCGGGCGAGACGAGCGGGCGTCCGCGGGATTATGCCACGAACTCTGATTGACTATCACTCCGAGCATTCGCGCCGTTTGTGTCCGCTGAAGAAACTGGCTGGTACGTTCGAGAACCTTGCGTGAGACACCCGAGCCATTGACCACCAGGACAAACGCTTCAACCGAAGACAGCAGAACACGCGTCTCCGCTACGGCGAAAAGCGGCGGGACATCCAGCAGGACATAATCGAACTGACTCTGTTTTAAACGTGGGAAAAATTGCGCCATCACCAGCGCTTGCAGCAATTCAGCAGAACTCATCGCCTGCGTACCACTGGTCAGTACATGCAGTCCCGGCAGTTCTGTCGCCCGAGTATACGCCTCCAGCGCCCGCGGCCTACCCTTGAGGGTCAACAGATCGGTCAGACCTGCTCGCTTCTCCAGGTGAAAAAACTCGGCCAGCGTTGGACAATGAATGTTGAGATCAACCAATAATACCTGTTTGCCAGAGAGAGCCAGGTGGCGGGCGACATTGCTGATAATGGTGCTTTTTCCTTCGCCAGCCAGGGCGCTGGTGAACGTTACCAGCTTAAAGTGCTGCGTAGCCTGGGCCATATTTAAACTGGCGCTGATCATCTGATAGTTATCTGTAGTGACCTGCCGGGTGCCAAATGTGCGCGTACGGCGCGAGAAACGCGGCACCTGAGCGATAATCTCTGCGCCTAGCAACGCCTGGATCTGTGCTGCGCTCGTAGCGCGACGCATCTGCCAGGCAAAAAAGAGCAACAGGAGCAGACAGAGCGCTAAACCGGTCCCTCCGCCAAGCGTGGCATCCAGCAACACATGCTTTTGAGACGGCAGCGCAGGGACCTGCGCGGGAATAGCCTGAACGCTCCCTGCCACCTGGTGATTGGCATAGCGAGCAAAGCTCTGGCTGACCTGATTGGCCAGCTCTGAGGCCAGATAGGGATTCTGAGCCTGGACATCCAGTTCGATAATTTGAGCGTCGGCCTGGGGCTTGACAGCCAGCATGGCCGTGAGATCCGCCATGCTCATACCCGCGTGCTGCTCTACAACTGGCGTAAGTACGACCGGAGTGGTCATCAAGTGGGCCAGTGTCTGACTTTCTGCGATGCCATCGGGCGTCGAACTACCGAGATCGACAATAAGAAAAGCCGAAGCCTGATAGACTGGACGCAAAAAAGTACTGACCAGGTAAGTCGCGCTACTACAAACGATCACCCCCAACAACAGCATCCACACCCAACGTTTAACCAGGAGCACGTAGTATCTGAAGATATTTCCCATCACTACCATCCTTTACAAAACGGAACCCGTAGAAAACAATCTTCTTATGTGCGTGTATCGATTTGCACATGCGAATTTTGCTGCTATAACTTATTGTACTGAGGGTACCAAATGTTGCCTGTGCCAGGCCCTGACCAGAGTCTTGCAGATGGATGGGCAAACGGTTGCGTAGACGCACAACCCCCCCTTGTGTGCCTTCTAGAGCGACACACAAGGGGGGGTTGCTATACCCATCCACCACCAACCACATTGGTTTTATTGTATGGAAAGCAGCGCCACGACAGACTTAAACGTTTTGCTGCATTGGTTGCAATTCGACGACGACCTTCGCGTCGCGCAGGACCAGTGTAGCGACCTGGCCAGCAGCGACTTCGCCCGCCAGTACCGAGTCGGCCAGTGCGTCGTCGATATAGTTCTGGATCGTGCGGCGCAAAGGACGCGCCCCGTACTCTTCGTCGAAGCCCTCGTCCAGCAGCAGTTGACGCACTTCAGGGCTGACCTCCAGGCCAATCCCCAGCTCGCTCAAGCGCTCGCGCACCTGACTCAGCAGCATATCGACTATCTGGTTGAGGTCGTCCTTGCTCAACGAATGGAAGACAACGATGCGATCGATGCGGTTGATAAACTCAGGCCGGAACATGCGCTTCAAGCCGTCCATCGCTTTAGAACGCATGGCCTCGTGCTGCTCATCGCGCACATTCTCGCCGTGCGAGGTCTTGAAACCAATCTGTACAGCACGTTTGAGGTCCGCGCTGCCCGCGTTGCTGGTCATAATCACCACGGTATTTTTAAAGTCCACCACGCGTCCCTGACCATCGGTCAGGCGACCGTCATCCATGATTTGCAGGAGGGCATTGAAAACCTCGGGATGGGCTTTCTCAACTTCATCCAGCAAGATGACGCTATACGGACGGCGGCGCACCTGCTCGGTTAACTGTCCACCCTCGTCGTGTCCGACATAGCCGGGAGGGCTACCAAAGAGCCGCGAGACGGTATGTGCTTCCATATACTCCGACATATCCAGGCGGATCATATGGTCCTCACCGCCGAACAGTTCGCGGGCCAGAGCTTTGGCCAGTTCGGTCTTACCGACACCAGTTGGTCCCAGGAACAGAAAGGAACCGATCGGCCGTTTGGGGTCTTTTAAACCCGCACGCGACCGACGGATAGCGCGGGCCACGACTTCGATTGCTTCGTCCTGACCGATCACGTGCTTGTGCAGATCGTTTTCCAGACTCAGCAGGTTCTGGCGCTCGCTTTCAAGCATCTGGCTCACCGGCACGCCGGTCCAGGTCTCGACGACCTTCGCGATCAGTTCGGGTGTAACCAGCAGCTTGACCAAACTACCAGATTCGGCGCGGGCTTTGTCGAGCTTCTCCTGTACTACCAGTTCTTGCTGGCGCATCCTGGCGGCACGCTCATAGTCCTCGGTGTTGGCGGCGGCCTCTTTGCGAGCCTGGATGTCGGCAAGCTCTTTTTCAAGATCCGAGATCAAGGTCGGACTGATAATGCCCTTTTCCATCGCTTCCAGGCGCAGAGCCGAGCCGGCTTCGTCCATCACATCGATAGCTTTATCGGGCAAGAAGCGATCGTTGATATAGCGATCGGCCAGTTTGACAGCGGCATCCAACGCTTCATCGGTAATACCGACGCCGTGGTGCAGTTCATAGTTAGGCCGGACCGCGTGCAGCATAGCGATTGCATCCTCGACCGAGGGTTCGTCAACCACGATAGGCTGGAAGCGGCGCTCCAGGGCAGCGTCTTTCTCAATGTGTTTGCGATACTCGTCACGGGTAGTTGCGCCGATACAGCGCATTTCACCACGCGCCAGCGCTGGCTTGAGCATATCGGCAGCGCCGACAGCCCCATCGGCAGCACCAGCACCGACGACCGTATGCAGCTCATCGATAAAGACAATCACATCGGGGGCCTCGCGCAGCTCTTCAAGGATTGACTTGACGCGCTGCTCAAATTGTCCACGGAACATAGCCCCGGCCACCATACCACCGATATTTAAGGAAACTATACGTTTGTTGCGCAGGTTGGTTGGGACATTGCCCTCCTGTATGCGCCGGGCCAGACCCTCGACGATCGCCGTCTTCCCGACGCCAGGCTCGCCTATCAAAACAGGGTTGTTCTTCTGACGGCGACCCAGGACCGTAATCACGCGGCGCAGTTCGCGCTCACGACCGGCAGCCGGGTCAAGCCTACCCTCAGACGCTTCGGCGGTCAGGTCACGTCCATATTGGTCGAGCGTCGGCGTCTTGCTATATTTAGCACGCCGCTCGGCAGTCGCGGTTCCCGCCTGATTGGGCGTTCCAGACGCGGATGC
>DAOTTJ010000294.1:0-15919 GCA_034437695.1 Ktedonobacteraceae bacterium | reverse complement strand
GGCAAGAGTACCTTTCTGCGTACGCTTGGGATCAGCCTCTGTCTGGCGTATGTTGGAGCGCCAGTCAATGCCACGCGCATGCGCACCTCGTTGTTTAGAGTCTACGCGTGCATTAAAGTCAGCGATTCGTTGGCCGACGGTTACTCCTATTTCTATGCTGAAGTGCGCCGTTTGCAGGGTTTGCTGGCGTGCTTGCAGGAGAACCCGGTGCAGCCGATCTTCTTTCTGATCGATGAGATCTATAAGGGGACGAATAACGACGAACGGCTGATCGGGAGCACGGCGTACATTCACGCGCTGGTCGGCAAAAACTGTGTGGGTGCAATTTCGACGCACGACCTGGAACTGGTGAAACTTGCTGAGACACTGCCTATGTTGACCAACTACCACTTCCGCGAGGACGTGCAGGATGGGCAGATGATCTTTGATTACAAGCTCCATCCGGGTCCATGTCCCACGCGCAATGCGCTCAAGATTATGCAGTTAGTCGGTCTGCCTGTCAGCTGGGAGGGGCAGCCAGAGCTGATTTGACCTCGTCCGCGCTTGTGCGGACTATTGCCGGGGGTGATCAGCGAGAGATGCGCAAAGGTCAATGTCGATCTGTAAAAAGCGGGTTGCCTTGCGTTTTAACCACTGAGGAGTAGACGATGGTGAATTTACATGTCAGGGGTAAGAAGTCATGCGAGCGGAAGATTTAGTTGGTCAGACACTTGGACATTATCGTATCAAGCGCCAGGTTGGCTACGGTGGCATGGCCACGGTTTTTCTGGCGGATGACATTCATCTGGGACGCGAGGTGGCGGTCAAGGTATTCTGGCCGCGTCCGGGCGAGACCCAGGACTTTTTGCGTCGTTTTACGCGGGAGGCGCGGGTGCTGGCCCAGCTTGACCACCCGAACATCTTGCCGGTCTATGACTATGGCGAACAGGCCGAGCTTGCTTACCTGGTGACGCCCTATATGGCTGGTGGGACGCTCAAGCAGACGTTGCACCAGCGCAAGGTTTTACCCCCTTCTGAGGCCATCGAGCTACTCAATCAGGTCTTGCCGGCGCTCCAATATGCTCACGAGCGCAACCTGATCCATCGAGATATCAAACCGGCCAATCTGCTTTTTAAAGCCGATGGGAGCCTGATCCTGGCCGACTTTGGTCTGGTAAAAGTAGTTGAAGGTGACGGCCAGATCGACCTGATGACGCTGAGCCAGAGCACGCAGGGGATCGCAGGTACGCCAGAATATATGGCACCTGAACAGATTAACGGAAAGGCCACCGTCGCCAGCGATATCTACTCATTGGGTCTGGTATTTTACGAAATGGTCACAGGCATGCGGCCATTTACCGGTGGTGGGCTGTTGTCAGTCTTGATGAAGCAGGTCCACGAACAGCCGCGTCCACCGCGCGAACTGAACCCCTATATCTCGCTGCAAATAGAAGCTGTTCTATTGCGAGCACTGGACAAGGACCCACAGAAGCGTTTTGCCAGTGCAAGAGAGTTTCAGCAGGCCTTGACCCAGAGTGGGGGTTCTCAGGCCGGGTTGCTGCGGCCGAGCTATCCGCTCAGCAATCCTGGTCTGACCGGCTCAGACAGCGCAACCTCGCTGGGTCAATCCACTAACCCCGGAGTGGGGAGACTAAACAGTGGAGCGCCGTCTCTGCCGGGGTATATTGCTCCTTTGCCGTCTGGACCCCCCCAGAATACAGTGGGATATAGCAATACGTCGTTGGCGGTTCCACAGCCAGCTTTTGTGCCGACGCAGCCAGAGACGCAACAGGTGCAGCCCTTTGTCGCAGGGGGCGCACGTCCTTTTGAGACCTGGACGGCTGCGCCTCCCTCGCTCCCTTCGCCGCTTCCGCGCCAGCCGCCCAGGCGGAAGCGCACTCCGGTTATAGTTATAGTTTTCCTGCTCTTCTTGTTGCTTGGTGTGGTTGGGGCGCTGTTTGTTCCGCCTATCCATTCTGCGCTGTTTGGGAGGTTGCCGATAACGCCTACGACAGGCACGTATACTCCATCTGTGTATGGAACGCAGCCGATCCAGGCCCAGACGGCGGTTACGCGCGGGGGAGTCACGCCTGCGCCTGGACTGATAACACAGCCGATGCCTGTGACCCAGACCACCTGCCCGACCAGCGGGACAGCCAGGGCGGCGGTCCAGTTGCCACTGGCGACGGGCAATCATCCAACGATTGTCTATGCGGTCAATGAGGGAACGTCGGCTAACCCCACGGCTGGTACGGTGAAGATCTACGACACCGTCACCCAGAAAAAGATTGAGCTGGCCAAAAATGCGCAGACCGTCGTCACTGAAGCTCAGATTTCCAACGACGGGCAGTGGGTGCTTTTCGTGGCCACGATCGCTGGTCAATCAGAGTTGCGCCTGGTTCGTCTGGACGGGCATGGTCAGCAGACCCTGCTCTGTGCGCCTGCCGGCATGACCATTCGCGGCACCCAATGGTCGTTCAACCAGCAACATGTTATCTTTGACGAGTTTCCGCAAACGGGCGAACCAACCGTTTATCTGCTCACCGTCCAGACTGGAGCGCTGAACGTGGCGGTGTCTGCGCCGACTGCGGGTCTGGCCCTACTGCCGCGTACTTGGCTGGATAGCAATCGCGTCTTAATGGTTGGTATAGTTCCCAACTCGGATGCACCCGTGCAGAACGGCTATGTGCTGGATATTCGCTATGTGTCTGGCGACAGCACGCTGGCGGCCTCCCAGGTCTATACTTCTCCCACCACGCCCGCCTGTTGGGACTTTGATAGTAGCTTCGATGGTCTGGCTCTCTATATCGCGCAATGCGTGCCGGGGACGCCCACCGGCTCCAGTCAGATCGACATACAGCAGATCAACGCAAGGACTGGAACGCCGCTGCTCAATAGCACAACCCTGTGTTTTACTACCGTGCGTGTCATCGATTCGCACGATGCCTATCTGCTTGCGCTCTCTTCAGACGTAGCCGTGGGCGGAGGCAGTGGCGATCCATTGAACGACGGACTCTACCTGGTCAAAACCAGCGATGCATCGTTCCAGCGCTTGACCAGTACGCCTGCCGGGGACTATAGTAATTTAAATGCATTTTCGCAATATTTCTGGTCGAACGTTTCCCGCGATGGCAGGATGTATGCGCTTGAGACCACGAAGCCGGCGGCCAATGAATATATACTCTCGTACGGTCAACTGGGAACGGGGACGCCGCAGGTCTTTGCCGATATCGACAATACGGCGATGGCCATTATTGGTTGGACAACGCGCTGAGGACGCCGCAGGCGTAAACGCTGCTCCCGCGAGCGCGGTCTTACTCACTCTTTTTAGGAGTCTCTTTTGTTAAAACAATCTTTTCTTTTGTTCGTGGTGTGCGTTTTACTAACCTTTGGCGCTGTGGCATGCACGATAGTACCCAATAGCAGCGGGAATGGGAGCAACACCGTCGGTCTGGACAGTATGGCATTTTCACCGACCAGCATTACTATCAAAAAGGGCGAGAGCATCAGTCTGGTGAACCAGACCACCACAGTTCACATTATTGCCAATGGAAGATGGGAGAACAATGGCAATACAGAAGACCCGGAGATTGAGAAAGGAGCGCCAGTGCTCAACAGTGTCACATTTAGTGCGTACAATCAGATGCAGAACGTGGGTCCATTTACTACAACTGGCACCTTCTATTTTTATTGTAGCATTCATCCGGGTATGAATCTCGTCGTAATCGTGCAATAAAGGTCATTCCTGCGCCGTCTGATTTTTATGGCCCAGGATACCGCCGAGCAGGGCAAAGGCTATCGCGCAGATCAGGCCGCCGACCAGGAAGATCAATGTATCGTTGATCTTCTGATGGCTGCCAGTCAGAATGTGGCCGCTGAGAAAGGCTGGTTGGACGAGATTGAGCGCTTGATTGAGGTCTATCGCATGGCCGGCGCGGAGGGAGAGATCGACCAGGTGGATCGCCTGAACGAGCATACCGATGACCAGAACGATCCAGAAGGTGATAGTTCCGACGATGCCAGCCCAGATGCCGGTGCGAACGGCGCGTCTGACCGGACCGCCGCGTCTAGTCGTAAAGAAGCCAGCCAGCAGGTAGCACAGGAAGCCTGCGGCAATAGCCACATAAAAGTAACCCAGGCCGGGCAGGAGCAGGATAATCAGGGCCGCAAGAACTCCCTGAAGGAGTCCCCACTGGAAACCCAGGCTAAACGGACTGCGCAGCCGTCGATGATAGCGTGGAGCGGGATAGCCTTGTGTGAGCGAGCCGCCAGCTGGTGGCGGAATAAAGGGTCCGGCTCGTCTGGTTGGTGGAGGCGAAGGCGGGGGGGAATCGCCCCATATCGGTGCAGATGTCACGCGTCCGGGCTGCGACCGCTGTCTCTGTGGAGGTTCGCTGTGTGCCGTCTGGCGGATGGGTTGTGGAGGAGGCAGAGGTGTTCCCTGCATCTGATAGCTCTGACGCTGTCCGGGTGCTGAAGGGGGCGTTTGTGGCATGACCGCGTGCTCTGTTGGCGCATTGGCCCCTTGATAGTGGCTTTGCGCGATAGTCGGTTCGGCATAGCCTGTAAAGGTAGGGATGCGCAGTGCGTGGGCAAATTCCTGCATGCTTGGATAGCGATCGTCGGCATTGATCGCCAGGGCCTTCAGGAGCGTCTTTTCGACGCCTGCCGAGACCAGAGGATTCAGTTGACGGAGCGGGATAAGTTTGTCCTGCATGCTGCGGGCTACAGCTGTCGGAGGAGTCTGTGTGGTTAGTAGAAAATACATAGTTGCAGCCAGCGCATAGATATCCGAGCGTGGGCTGGTCTGTCCGACGTACTGTTCGAGTGGACTGAAGCCTTCAGAGACGGCGCGGGCCATTGTTTGCGTTTCGACCCTGGGGTCATAGAGGCGTGTCAGTCCGAAATCGACCAGCACAGCGTGGCCCTGTGGAGTGAGGATGATATTGGCTGGTTTAATATCGCGGTGTAGGACAGGGGGAGTGCGGCTGTGGAGTTCCTGTAAGACATCGGCCAGAGGGAGGAGCCAGCTTAAAACCTCCTGCTCGTTAAAAGGACTCCCATGCTTTTTCACCAATTGTGAACAATTCTGGCCTTCGATCAACTGCATGGCCAGATAGAAGCGTCCATTTTCCTCGAAGGCATCATAAACTCGCGGCAGGTCCTCACTTTTAATTGTGAAGAGAATTGCCGCCTCCATCAAAGCCTGCCGGCGTGCTGCTGGTGTCACATCGTACGTTTCTTTAATCGCACAGGGACGATTGCCCTCACTGATTGCCAGACCGCGGTACACAGCGCCAAAGCCGCCGGTATTGATCAGTCCCTCTATCCTATAGTGTCCCCCGACGATAGTGCCGGCTTCCAGGGGAAGAAGTGTAGTCATACTAGTCCTTTATAGCTTGTTGTCTCTTCATTTAACGAACGAGCCGCGCATATTCCCAGCAACCCTCATATTGTAGAACGGCTTTCTCAGTCTATTTTACAACAGTGGCAGCGAAAGAGCATAGCAAACTTATCGATGATCATCGTAAAGCTCTGGCATTGAATTAGTGATAGCTTGCAATAACGTGAAGGTGTGATACAATGACTCAGTACGTAGCTGAACTTTCACGCATACTGTCTGAACAAAGCAGAGACAATCTGTCCATGCTGAATCCCGGTCAGGGAGCGTTTGAAAAAGAGAGCAAATGTTTGGAACAAGAAGTTATGTTTGAAGCCGATAAGCCAGCCGAGCCTGAGCGTGAAGTTATTCAGGATTCCGATCTGAGTACTCTGGCGCAAAGTGACAGCCTGCGTCTCTATTTACGTGAAATTTCGCGTATCTCCCTGCTCTCGGCTGCGAAAGAATCGTACCTCGCTGAACGAGCAGAGCAAGGGGATCGTGATGCGCGTAATAGTTTGATTGAGGCTAACCTCCGTCTGGTTGTCAGTATCGCGAAAAAATACGTCGGCCAGGGCCTCTCTCTGGAAGACTTGATTGGTGAAGGTAACATCGGTCTGATCCGTGCGGTGACCAAATTTGACTATCGCAAAGGCTTCCGTTTCTCGACGTACGCCACCTGGTGGATCAAGCAGGCCATTACTCGTGCGATCCTCGAAGGCACCCGCGTAGTTCGCTTGCCTGTTTATATTATGGAAGAGGTCATGCGTGTCAAACGTACGACCCGGCAGCTTTACCAGGAGCTTGGGCGCGAGCCTACGTCTGAAAATATTGGGGAGCGTCTGGGGATGACTCCTGAGCGCGTGAGTGAGCTGTTAATCTGGGCGGAGAAGGTTTTCTCCTTAGATGCACCGCTTTCGGAAGAAGAAGAGAACACCCTGGGTGATATCATCGAAGATATGCGTGAACGTGGTCCGGTTGAAGTAGCAGATCAGCATCTGTTGCGTGAAGAGATTCGCAAGGTGCTGGGCCAGTTAACCCTGCGTGAGCGTCAGGTCATCGAGTTGCGTTTTGGTCTATTGGATGACCACGATCACACCCTGGAAGAAGTCGGTAAGAAGCTCAAGGTGACCCGTGAACGGGTACGTCAGATTGAGGAGCGGGCTATTCGCAAACTGCGTCATCCACAAGCCAGTCGCATTCTCAAAGACTACCTCGACTAGAATGGTTTATCCAGATATGGTGGTATCAAGGTCAACTATCGCAGCTTTCCACCTTCTCTCAGGCCGTTGTCGCTATCCTGAGCAGGGTATTTCTGTATTCTAATCCAGCTTTTTACGCCACTGACCTACATATGTATCTCAGTGGCGCATTCGCTCATATGGAAGAATACACATATATGGTCATGGAGCAAATTAGCCATATAGTAATCATACTGAGCGCATGTTTATACCTGTGGATGTATACTATAGGAGAGTGTTATAGTCATACCTTTAAATGTGAAGTAGTGGGGTTTTGGACGTTCCCGTGCAAAAAACGCTCCCCTTGCGAGCTTTTTCTGACAGGCAGGCGATCTCTTGTACTAATTGGCCCGTGTAAGAGAGTACACTGTCCGGGCGAAGTTGCGTGAAAGAGTAGGGAAAGGAGTGTAGATGTTGGGATCGCCTCATTGGAGAGGGAAAAAAGAGGCTCACGTCGCAAGGTTCGATGAATGAATTGGCAGGTCAGAGTCTTGGGGGGTATGTACTGGAGGAGGAGTTAGGGCGTGGCTCGATGGGAATGGTGTATCGTGGCAAGCAGGTCGCTCTCGGACGTGAGGTTGCGGTCAAAATATTGCCGCGTTCACTTGCTCAGGACCCGTCGTATGTTGCGCGTTTTATTCGTGAAGCTCAAATTATAGCCGGGTTAAATCATCCTAATATTGTGCAAATTTATGATGCGGGGCAGCAAGGTGGCACGCTCTATTTTGTCATGGAATATGTTCAGGGTCCAACTATTAGTAGTTTATTGCGTTTGGATGGGAGTATGCCCCAGCATCTGGCGGCGGAGTATGTAGCCCAGATTGCTGAAGCACTTGATGTAGCTTATCGTGAGCGCAATGTGATCCATCGTGATATCAAGCCTGAGAACATCATGCTGGATCGCTGGGGCAAGATCAAAGTTATGGATTTTGGTCTTGCCCGTGCTCCGGGTTTGCAGCAGATTACCGTGGCCAAGACGTTGGTGGGGAGCGTCTATTATGCCTCGCCCGAACAGATCTGGAGTAATCAGCTTGACAATCGGAGTGACATCTATGCCCTGGGTGTGGTGCTCTACGAGATGGTTACCGGTCAACGCCCGTTTCAGGGACGCACGCTTCAGGATCTGACAAAGGCTATTACCGCTGGACATTTTCCGCCGCCTACGGTTTTGACTCCCGATCTCAACCGGGACCTGGAGCAGGTGATTCTCACGGCGATGGCCAGCAAGCGCGAAGGGCGCTTTGCCGAGGCCAGTCTGATGGCTGAAGCGCTGCGTGGATTGCGTCTGCGACCGCCTTCAAGTGGCCCCATCACGCCCGCGCCACCTGTCGAAAAGGAAAAGAGCGAGAGCGGAGGTCCGCCGCTAGTGCCGAAACGTCCCCAGGCGCACTTTCCGCGTTTCCCAGGCCTGGACCTGCCGCAGATTGTGCCGTCCCACGAACCGCCGTTCTCTCCTGTTGGTCCTGACGCGTCTAGAGAGCAGATGAAGAGTGCTCTACCGTTGCCTGCGTCTGAATACGATACCAGTCCTGAATTTCCGGTTCGTTCCCCTTTCTCTGCACCTGAGCAAGAGAGAGAGGGTGCGATTTTGCCGGATGGACCGACCTCTCAGGAGTGATGCTGCTCCCGGCTGCGGAGAAAATATCTCGCTCGTGTGCATATGCACTGAGCAGATTAGATAATGCTGACCGAGCCATACCGGGTCTGCTCAGCTCGCCCCGTGTCGCTAGAAAGAGACAGTATCTGGTTGAACAATGGTTACATTTTGCCGCATGATTATAACTATGTTAGGGCCTCATTCTACGCCAGTATAGATGAGTGAGTAAGAGAATTGCGGCGTGGGTCGCAGAGAGGCGTTCGTCCCGAGTGGCGTTCGGCGGGCGGGAAGCATCGCCATTTGCTTCAGGCGGGACCAGTAGAGAATAGACGGGTTGCTTGATTGATCCGTAAGACAAAGCAGAAAGCAGAAACCTATGCCGAGGGATAGCGCCGGAGAACCAGGAGACATTTCCGCACGCGAACTGCACCCGCTGGAGCGGGAGCAGGCGCTGGCGGGGATTGCCTTGCTTCTGGGACCCGATACCGATTATCACAAACGGCAGCGTGCGGTACAACGCCTGGTTAGAGCGGGTCCGGCGCTTTTGCCGCTGCTCATCCGAGCCTTGCATAAGCACCCGGAGATTCTGTTTACTGCTTGGCCCTGGTGGCCGCCTCAATACGAGCAGGTTGGCCGTCTTCTGCTCCAACTTTGTCAGCAGGCCCAGCTCGCATTAGAGGATTTGCTGGCGTGGCCTGAATGCGCGGGTGAGCCTGGACCCGTGCTGTGGACCGCAGTCATCGAGGCGGCTGGTCGTCTGCCCTATGTGGAGCACGAGCCGCTCCTGCGGGCCGGCCTGAGCGCTCCCTGGCTGACAGTACGTTATGCTGCGGTGATGGCACTGGCCAACCGGGTGGCGCACAATCCACCGGGTCTGGAGACTCGTCAGATGTTGTTAGCGGTCTGCCGTTCGTACGAGAGCGAGCCGTCTGTGCGTCTGATGGCGGCGGGTGCGCTGGTGCGCTGCGCCGACGAAAGCGGTTTGGAGGTAGTGCTGGATTTCCTCGCACCCGCCATTGACGATGAATATCGCAAGGCGGCGCTGTTTCTGCTGGCCACCGAGCTGCCGAACGCGCTGGTTGTAACACAGCGAGCGACACTTCTAGAGCAGTTGCTCCGGGTATTACAGGACGCGGACCCTCAGTTGGCGCAGTACGCGGCCCGTGCGCTGAGCGGCATCGCTACAGTGGAGACGCTTCCTAGCTTGAGTCGCTTACTCGAAACCCCCTGTATCCATACGCGCATGGCGGTGCTTTCAACGCTGGAAGAGCTTGCCAGGCGCAAGGTTATGCGCTACGTTATCCAGCAGCAGCAGATAGTACAGAAGATCGCCGCGCTTGTGCAAGTTGAAGAGCTGGAGATGCGTCGGCAGGCCTGTTATACCCTTGCTACGGTTGGCGGAAACTATACCACAGGAGTTTTGGGAACAATCATTCTCGACGTAGATCACCCTGCGTATGTAGAAGCTATCGAGGCCTTGCGCCTTCTGCCCGATGTGCAGCACCTACCAGTTATGACGCGTATCATTCGCTGGTTGCTCTATGCGCTTGGTCAGCCGCAGGAGAAGGTACAAGTATGTGCGCTGGACACATTGAGTTACCTGATTGTGCAGGCGCGTTCACAGCGTCAGCGTCAGAGCTTGCAGGTTTTTGCCGAAGAGGTTGAGCAGAGTCGGATCGTTTTCCAGTTGCTGGCCAGCAGTAGTCCGCGCGTGCGCCAGCGCACGATTGAGTTGCTTGGAATCTTTGATGCCCAGCTAATCACCCAGAGAGTCATTCTCCTTGAGATGCTGCGACACGACATAGAGGGAAGCGTACGGGCGACCATCGCCAGCATGCTGGGTCAGAACGCGGCCATCTGGGCCTTGCCTGACCTGCTTTTAGCGCTGCTGGATAGTGAGGAGTACGTAGCTGAAGCTGCGCTAGTGGCGCTCTGTGCGTTGCCGCTTCAAGAAGAGGAGTTACTGATCCAGGCGTTGAAAGAAGTGGGAGGATATCGACTGCCTGTATGGCGTTTGTCCGAGCGGAGGAATCTTGCGCGAAGCGCCCGGCAATGGTTGCAGAGACGTGGCACAGTGCGCAGGAGTGTGAGAGTGAGCAGAGTCAGCACTGACTAGAAATGTAGAAACGTGCAGAGTTGCAACTTGGCGGCATCCACGTTATAGTATATCTCAGAAAAACGAAGCATACGTGGAGTGACAAGCAGCATATGGATACATCACAGTTGAGTTTTGGTATTGCCTTCCTTGCCGGTCTGGCCTCATTTCTCTCGCCGTGTGTCTTGCCATTAGTCCCTATATTTCTGGCACAGATGGTTGGGCAGAGCGTTTCCCAGTCGGACGGTGTAAGCAGGCAAAGGCTCGTTACTTTTCTCCACGCCTTGATGTTTGTGATCGGCTTTACACTCGCGTTTATTGCCCTGGGGGCCACGGCCAGTACCCTGGGGAGCGTCCTGCACGCTAATCAGTTTCTCTTGCGGCAGGTAGGTGGAATACTGATAGTGTTGATTGGCTTGCACATGACGGGGCTACTGAAAGTCCCATTTCTCTACTGGCAGAAGCGTTTTGCCTTTCGGCCAGCGCGTCCCAGTTATCCTGCGTCGTTGGTAATCGGCGTCGTTTTTGCGATCGGCTGGACGCCGTGTGTTGGGCTGATTCTGGGACCGATTCTTGCACTGGCGGCGAATGCTGCGACCCTGCGCGAGGGGGTACTTCTGCTCTTAATCTACTCGCTTGGTCTGGGTGTTCCTTTCTTGCTGATTGGGCTGGGTATGGATCGCTTTAGTCGTCTGCTCAAGTGGTTTAAACCACATCTAGGCAAAATTGAAATCGCGACCGGTCTGATCATGATTGCAATGGGCATAATGATTTATTTTAACTTGCTGATTACCTTGAACCGCTTTTTCAACTTTGGGATTACAGTCTGAACGCGCTCCAGGCGTCTTGCCTGATTTGCAAAGGTACAGACAACGCTGCTGCACATACTTAGACCGAGAAGATCTGTGGTAGCGTGTCAAGAATATATCCGCAAGCAAAAGAACAGAGAGAACTGGTAGAGCATGCCAGGAGGCATGCACAACCAGTTACCAGGCGTGTTTCACATCGGCACGAATCTCAACCGCGACCTCGGGTTCGATATCCAGAGGTGTGCCTTCGGGTGTTCGGGCAAGCTGCATCACCGCTACGCGCAGGTGTTCAGGCGCTTTCTCGATAGTACATTTTTCGTGCATCAGTCGTTTCAGTCGTGTGTCGAAATGGAAGCGACACTCGCAACTTGGACAATCTTTCAGATGGTGCTGTACAATAGAGACTTCCTCAGCGCTGAGTTCCCGGTCGATGTAGAGATGAAGACGAGCAACAGTCTCCATACAGTTCATAAACGATATCCTTGCTCTTTTGCGATCCAACGAGTGACAGCAAAGATTGCTGGCTCGTTGATAGTTGTCTTTGCTTTCTGTTCATTCTAACATAATGGTGATGTGGTTTCATTCCCGACAGGACCGATCAGTAAAAAGTCCCCTGGTATTCTTCTCTAGAGTATGCTGAAAAGTGGTGTTGTTGAAGAGAAAATAGTTTATTGAGAAAGAATGGCAATCCTCTGCCAGAGTTTGATCTATCTCGTTTGCAGAATGTGCTTGTCATATTGAGGAGATAGCATGAGTACGACAGTGGTTGCGTTTTTTAACAATAAAGGAGGTGTTGGTAAAACCTCGCTTGTCTATCACCTTGCCTGGATGTACGCCGACCTGGGTATCCGCGTTGTGGCGGCGGATTTAGATCCGCAGGCCAATTTGACTGCGGCCTTTCTCAGCGATAAGCGCCTGGAAACCTTGTGGATTGACGACGGCGATACCTATCCGCGAACTATTTATGAGTGCGTTAGTCCTTTAATCGATGGCACAGGAGATATAGCAACACCACATATCGAGTACGTTGGCGAAGATTGGTATCAAAGATCTTTATTTGAAGACATGCTCCCACTGATAGAAGACAGCGCTATAGGGTTGCTGGCTGGTGATCTTTCACTTGCGCAATTTGAAGATCAGCTTTCTGATGCGTGGCCTAGATGTCTAGATGGGGAACCCAGAGCTTTTCGCGTTATCTCAGCTTTTTGGCGAGTTATGCAGAAGGCAGCAGAAACTCATCGTGCCGATATTATTCTGCTGGATCTTGGACCCAATTTAGGCGCTATTAATCGTGCAGCACTTATAGCGGCTGATTACGTGATAACACCTTTATCGCCAGACCTCTTTTCATTGCAGGGGTTGCGCAATTTAGGTCCAACTTTAGCGAGATGGCGTGAAGAGTGGCAGGCACGTTTAGATAAATGGAAAGTTGCTGTTGTATCTAAAAATAAATCATTTACCAATGTGCAGCTTCCTTCTGGAATTATGAAACCGGCAGGTTATATTGTATTACAGCATGCAGTGCGTATGGATCGTCCTATCAAAGCGTACGATCATTGGATTGCCCAGATTCCAGGAGAGTATCGCAAATCCGTCCTTAATGAAGACCTTGAGCATGCAATCATACCAATTACAAGCGATCAGCATTGTTTGGCCCTCTTGAAGCCCTATCGTAGCCTTATGCCTCTAGCTCAGGAAGCGCATAAGCCAATGTTCCATCTAAAACCTGCTGATGGAGCTATAGGATCACATATGCAAGCGGTCCAGGGTGTTGGTAAAGATTTTCGACAACTGGCAAAGAATATTGCAACGCACGTCGTCCTCACTTTACCAGAGAGATGAAAGATGCGTGTGGAGCGAAGAAAGGATTTGGCGCACCCTCTGGAACACGATGTACGATACTGCCTATTGGACAGCAGTTGCCGGGTGTACTATAATCTGAGTGTATAAATAAAGATCAGAGATGATACCCAGGCCTACCGGGATAGGGCATAGGTGAGGTGAGGATAAGAGAACAATGTCGAAAATTCCTCTCAGAGTCTCCCACCAGTTTGTAGGAGCATAGAGTCTATGCCGCCTGCATAAACAGGAAGGAGATACATGTATGTATCGTATTGTTCAATTGATCGGACGCAATGGTCAGATCCATCAGGTTCCGATGACTGCTCAACAGGCTGAATTCTATCGCCGTTTGACAGAATTAAAGGCAGTCACTAATCCATCCATTACGTTTCACGATGTAGTTATCGAGCACAAGCAAAAGTATAGCAAATAAGATTGTAGTTCAGGCTTTTGCAATGATTAAATGCTTATCAAGGTTAAGATAAGGGAAATGCACGCCCTGACTCTATCATCTTTTTACAAGGTTGTGTCCAAACTCAGTCGACGAAAAATGACCACCAAGCAACCAGAAGACCGCACAAAGCGCTTTGTGTGGTCTTCTGCTTGATAGGGAGGTGGTGGTTTACTCGTGCAGATGGATCTTGACGACGACCTCTCCATCTTTCTCAGAGAGCACCTCTGCGGTGCCAGTGCGCATGTGTCCCCGCAGCAGGATGCGCACTGTCGCTTCTCCAACGAGATTCTTCCACCAGGGATAGACTACCGTTATCTGTAAGGTTTCGCCTTTTTGCGCATAGCGCATCGGCGTCGTAAACGCTTTCCCACTCTTGCGTCCGATAAATGTAAGAAGCAGGAGCTGATTACTTCTCATGCTATGCCATTGGGAACGCAGGATAGTTGTTACAAGTGCATTCATCAGAATGCGGACAAGGTGGGGCGGTCTGGGGTGACGAACACTCGTGTGAGTTTTGTTCATCGGGTTGCTCTTATTTCTCTAGCCTGATCAGGCTTGTGCATGCTCTGGGCTGGTTTCCGCAGCAAAGACTAAACTGTCCCAGGCGAGGTCCGCTGAAAGGTGCTCAAGCATCTCGTCTCGCCTTCTCAGAGACTGATGAAGCAGAGCACTGTGCGTCAGAGCGCACCACACGTTATCTAGGCTCAGTATATGAAATGACGTGGAAGAGTGTCAAGTGGGAAAGAATGCAGTGATTATGTTTTATGAGCTACTTGACAGAAGCGCTCTTTGCTTTTATTATATCCACATCGCATATATTCTAAGCGGATATATGCGATGTGGATATTGATTATATTTTGTGGGAAGAAGGAGAGGAGTTGTGATGCCACAAACTGAAAGGGATGCGGAGGCGTTGCTCCCATTGCCGGTTGCTGTTTTCCATATTCTCTTGGTGCTCACGGGGGGAGAGCGGCACGGGTATGCCATTATGCAGGAGACCAGCCAGAGTAGTGAGGGGAAAGTGAAGCTGGGACCGGGTACGCTTTACCGCTCGATCAGGCGACTTCTGACCGATGGGCTGATTGAGGAGTCGGATGAGCGGCCGGTACCTGAACTTGACGATGAGCGCAGGCATTATTATCGTCTGACGCCCTTTGGTTTGTGCGTGGTGAAGGCGGAGGCGCAACGGCTGGCGGCGCTGGTGCGCATCGCGCAGGCCAGACAGTTGTTGGCTATGGCGGGTGCGCAGATGCTCGAAGGGGGGATGTAATGGCGCGACCTTCGTCTCCGCGGCGCGTTGACCGCAGCAGGCTGCTTACCTTTTCGGAATGGTTGTACGCTTTCTGTCTACGTATGTATCCTGCGCATTTTCGGCGTGTGTATGGTTTGCGCATGCTGCGTGTGTTTCGCGATAGCTGTCGTCAAGTGCTCCAGCGACGTGGTCTGCCTGGTCTGGGTAGGTACTGGCTGTATACCTTGATGGACTTGGCTGTCACTGCCTGCCTGGAACGCTGGTATGTTTTACAGAAGGGAATCCATACTATGGTCATAGATCGACCCGTGTCCAATTTTACGCCGCGTTTGTGGATGATGCTTGTCAGTACAGTCCTGGCGTTTGTCGTTTCGCTGGTGGCCAGTCTTAATCTCTATCTCCTTGAGGATGCCAATCCCTTGACCAGACTAGCGTATAGCGATGCGCCGCTTTTACGTTTTAGCTACGATGGCATCTACCTCTCCGCGCTGGTGGCGGGCGTTATGGTCTGCGCTGTGTTTGGATACGCGTTGCTCCAACGTGAAAATGTGGTGAGGGGGATGGTAGTTGGCGTGGCCTTACTGGTGGTTTTAGGAGGTTTTGGGGGCTTGTTGGTGCGGTATCCGCTGACCTTCCTGGCGTTCCTGGGAATCTTTCTGGTGTTGGCAGGACTGTGCTGGTGGGTAGGGCGGATCGTGACCGCGCGTTTAAGCGAGCAGCTTGTGCGCAGATCGGCGGCTGTCCTGGGGGCATGTGTCGGTGTTGTGCTGGCTTTACTGGTCAATGGCGTAGCTCTGGTCTTGCACACGTTGATCCTCAATCCAGTCAGCCACAACCTGTATATGCAGGGGCAGATAGAAGGGACGCACCTGAACTTCACCCTGCTGGTCATGGCGCTGGCGGTGTTTACCCTGGCGGTCTGTAGTCTGAGTCTTGGGCGAGCGCTCAGTCAGACCGGGAGGCAGTAGCGGAGTAGGGAGCGAATGGTTGCTTGCAGGTGAGTAGAGAGAGTGGCAGCACAGCGGGTCGGGAGCGGTCTCACATTTGTGTATGCCTTCTATACTGAAACAAAGTGTTCTGCTCCCTCTTTCGCGGGAAAGGGGGAGACAGGTTTCAGCCGCAGAACAGGCATACCCAGCAAACTGGGATGCGCAGGATATTTCCTGCTGGCCTGATTGGAGAGCCAATCAGAGATATAACTAGCAGGGCTATTTCATTCTCCGCAAGCCTTTGACTTGCGACCCCCACCCCAGGGTTTTGGGATCGGGTT
>DAOTTJ010000293.1:0-10531 GCA_034437695.1 Ktedonobacteraceae bacterium | reverse complement strand
AATGTCAGCCCTGCAAGCCCCACCCCGGCGACATTACCCGTCGTGGTTACTAAACCGTCTTTCCGAGAAACATCGATAAGATCACCTCCCGTTGCCCCACCCTGGACACGAGCAATGCGGTTTTGTGGATCGATAGCGACTGCTTTCATCTGAGTGCAATCGAGCACAATTCCACGATCAAATAATGCTCTTCCGGCAAAATCATGCCCTCCACCACGAACAGAGATTTCAAATCCATGGGAGCGAGCCCAGCCGATTGTATGAACAACATCCTGAGTATCAGCACAGCGCACCAGAGCTGCTGGATGCTTCTTAATTCTTCCATTCCAGATCTGGCAAGCTTGATGATACACTTCCTCATTGGGAAGAAGAAGTGAGCCGGTGAGAAGTGCTTTGAGGTCATTGAAATCGGATTTCTTCTCTGGTGAGATTGTCATAGAGCTTTCCCTTCATCCGTGAATTCGACAATGAGATTCTTTCTCTAAGCTGTTCATTCATTCCTTTATAATCGGCAGTTCTCTCAAGGGGAGCTTTTTGTCTCGAACACATTAGGAATGGCATCTGCTTCCTGAAACGTTTTCCTCAGTCAAGGTCACAACCGGGATAATACGTGTCGGAGCGTGCTGATACTCAGCAAAGTTGGGCGATCTGGCAGCATGAGCCTTAAAGAGACGATCACGCTCTCTTCCTTCAACCACTTCTGCTCTGGCCTGGAAGCGCCTTGATCCCACCTCGATGGTCACTATTGGATGAGCGATCAGGTTGGAATACCAGAGGGAATGTTTCTGCACACCAAGTTTAGAAGCGAGCACCATATACTTCCTGCCATCGCACGTGTACATCAGCGAATTGACACAGGTTTTGCCACTGCACATCCCGATGGTGGTCAGTAAGAGAGTTGGTGTTCCTTTGAACAGATCCTCAACCACTGTTCCCTGCTTTGTTCTGAACTGCTCAATTAATGGCTGATTGAGAGCATTCCATTCCTCATTTGAGAAATGCATTCCTGCAAAACTCGGAGACATATAGGCTTCTGAGTTCTGGCCTTGATCGATCTGAGCCTGCGTGGGAAAGCCTCTCTCTTCAGTTGAATAGTTCTTTTCCATGATTTTCCTTGAGTATAATCCGTAATTACTGAAAATGCATCCTCAATTCTGAGGAGAAGAGTGACGTTTTTGATAGAAAATGGTTCAGGCACCATTTTGGCACTATGGGGGAACCTCCCTGGAGATGTTTGATTGGAACTCAATGGCAAGCGGGAGTATGGGAAATATGCGGCTTTCTACCTGGGGTAATACCATTTTTTCGTGTGCGCTATTGAAGCGGTAAAGAGAGCGCAACGCAAGTTGCTAGAACTGATGGAACGTTCCATGGAGGCCTATACCCATGCTAGGAACAGAAACTCGGAATAGGAATCTAGCCCTTCTGGGCTAAAGAAGGAAAAAAGGCACCTGTATCCTCCTGGCTTATTTTTGGAGATACCAGGTGTGTGCAGTGATACTATCCATGAAACGCCCCTTTCTCGCTCTCTGATTTCAGAGGACATACTACCAATCCAACGCTGAGATCCAGAGAAAAGAGGACATGAGAGAGAGCCAACGCTTTTCTCTTGCGCGACGATTATGCTTGCCGCTGGATGCGCATTCCAAAGCAGCGAGAAGTAGGCAATCAACAGCGGTGCAAAATGTATCATGCCGTGCTCTGATCGCGAGCTTTTGCAAAACGAGCATGCGGGACAGACAATATAATCGGGGAGAGACAAAGACAAGGCCGGCTCTTCCGATTTATTCATCTTCTATCGTCACTTCATCCAATGAAATGAGGCCTTGCTTGAGCGCGTAGAAGGCGGCCTGCATCCGGTGATTGAGGTGCAACTTGGCGAGGATATTTCCCACGTGCGTTTTGATCGTCTCTTCACCAACAATCAGCGTCTCAGCGATTTGGCGATTTGTGCGACCAAGTGCGAGCAGGCGCAAGACCTCTTGTTCGCGCTCGCTCAAGATGCTAAGGGATCTTTTCTGGCCGCTGAGTTCTTGCAGCACCGCGCCAGCGATCGCCGGATCAAGTATGGCCTGACCACGGGCTGCGCCGCGCAGCGCGGCCAGGAGCGTTTTGGGATCGGAGCCTTTGCGCACATAGCTGATCGCCCCGGCTTTGAGGGCTGCGATCGCACGTGCGTCATCGATCGTACTAGTGAGGGCCACAACCTGGGTATGGGGCGTGAGCACGCGGATCTGGCGGATCGCCTCCACACCATCCATCCCACCCGGCATCAATAGATCCATGACGACGACATCGGGGAGCAAGGTCTCGATCTGTGGTAACACTTCTTCTCCACTGCCCGCTTCCCCAACGATCCGTAGATCGGGAAAGGATTCGAGAAAGCTACGAATGCCTCGACGTACAATTGGATGGTCATCGACCAGGACAAGTCGAATATGCTCAGACATTATTTGCCCTCGCTTTCTTTCAATGGATCAATCGTACTCAACACCAGGCGATGTTGCAGGTAATTCACACTCAGCAGTAGTGGCCAGAACGTGAGCAGTGCAACGGCGGCTCCGCTTGACCATTGGGAGAACGTTTGTGGTGGGAACGCCAGGTCGAACTGGCCGATGAAGAGCGCTAGCAACACAATCCCCAACCAGCAACTCGCGCTGATCAGAAGCTGTTGCAGACGCTGCTTGTTCGCCTCGGTCCGCTCCCTGGCTGAGATGAGGCGCAGGTATGATGCGGTACTGCTTTGAGAGCGCCAGGTTGTCAGTACTATCAGCACGCCTGCCGCGAGCGAGAAGCCTGCCGGGAGAGCCAACATGAGCAGAGGCGAACGCCCCGGTAGCGCAACTGGCAGGTACCACACGCAGATGGCGAAGATCATACACAGACCGGAAGCGATATCGTCGCCTCTGCTACTCAGAACCAGTGCTTCCTGACTGTCTGCGCCCGCGAACTGCACAATGTGCTTCTGGCTCTTCTGCGCTAGGCCAAGAGAGAGCAAGGCAAGGCAGAGGCCCACGCCTATCAAGGGGAAGGGCAGAACAAGTAGGATAGCTATGCCGGTGAGTTGCAGGAGGATATCCGCGCTTCCGTGGAGGATGCGTGTCCACCGCACCTGATCTTTGATCGCCTGCTGCTCCTCTAAGAGTTTCTCAGAAGTGATCGAGAGCAAAGGCAAACGGATCGAAACAACCGTGTTACCAGGCTCGCTCTGGATATCCAGGCTCCCTCCCAGCATACTCGCCCGCGCCTGCATATTCGCCAGCCCCATGCCATGCGTCGGCTCGCTCACGGCAAAACCCTGTCCATCGTCGCGGATCTCGACCAGTAATACGTTCTCTTGTTGGCCGATGAAGATAGTGACCGAGCGAGCGCGTGCGTGCCGGGCAATATTGCTCAGGGCCTCCTGGAGAATGCGTTGCAGGGCGTCTCCGGTGGTCGCAACCAGGCGTTCGCTGGCGGGCAATTGCCCAACCTCAAGCGTAGCCGCACCATTGATGCGATAGCCCAGCGCCTGGCATTGAGTGTACACATGTTCGATGACCCCGCTGATACTGAGTGCTGCCGGGCGCAATTGCTGGACCAGTGCATCCATCTCGCTCTGCGCAACCTCGACGCTCTGCTGAAGGTCGGCAAGGGGTATTTCCGCGCTGCCGAGGCCGCCGCTCAGACGTTCTTCAATGGCCGCCGCGCTCATTCCGATGCTAAAAATGTGCTGCTTGATCGAGTCGTGCAGTTCGCGGGCCAACCGATTGCGCTCCTCCTGGGCCGCCGCCTCGCCGACTCGGTTTAAAAGCTGGTCGCGCTGCTCAACCGTGAGCATCTCACGCTGTGTATATTCCTCGATCAGGCGGCTGAGCCGATGAACGTGCGTGAAGAGGGCTGTCAGAGGCCATTGCCAGCTCGCCTCACGCACACTGACAGCCTGCCCACGCGCCAGAGAGAAGAGCACTTGCTCCATGTGCACCAGACCGCGCTGAATGTTGAACGTGAACAGGATGCCGACACAGCCACCAACTAGTCCTGCGCAAGCAAGCGTCATCAGCGCGGACAGGTGCAGGGGCGCAAGCAGCATGTATGCGATAGCCGCGCTCATTCCGGCGAGACAGTAGCTCAGAAAGATCTGAGCAGTGAGACCAAACTGCGTGTGTTTTGTGTGCATAACGTTCTGAATTCTTTCTGCTGCATCGATCGCATTTAGGCATCTGCTGCCTCAACAGATGTGCTGGCGTTGACGTCTGTATCTCGCAGATTAAGCATAGCGTAGAAGCCGCCGATCAGCAACAGGACTCCAGTTCCTGTGAAGATGGTGTCGACCGGCCCAAAGGACATATTCAGGAACGAGAAGTGAAAATGGCCAACCAGTGCGCTAGCGATGAAACCTGCAACAGTAGAGCCAAGCAAAGTCGCAAGCGTCGAACAAGGATTGAAAAGCGACGACACACGACCAAGCAATTCTTGTGGTGTGACACGCAGCATGAGCGGACCGGAGACAACGGCTAACGAGGCGAAAGGGACGCCTATCAAGAACGTCAGGATGAGCGCAGGTACAAAGCTGGTCAGGCGTGCATAGATGAGGATAGTTACTCCAAGTGCGAGCGTTGCTCCCCAGAGGAGGCGCGTCAGACCAAAGCGCTCGCCCAGGGTACCGGCCAGGATGGCTCCCACGATCGTCCCGATGGCTAACGCAGTATCCAGAATACCATAGAGCACGGGCAACGTATGGAGATTTTGCGTCACGAAAAAGATATCGAGCGCATAGAGAGCGCCACCGCCGAACCAGGAGATGACCGAGAGGATCAGCATGATCCGTAACAATCGAGTGTTGAATAGGAAGTTTGCTCCTATTTGGAATTCTGCCAGGATCGATAGGCTTTTCTCCCCGGTCTCCAAACGTTCTTCCTGGGGAACGCGCATCAAAAACAGGGTCAACGCAGAGAGGAGGAATGAGAGCAAGTTGATCAGCAAAGCCCATTGAGGGCCTAAGGCCAGGAGGAGAGGAGGAGCCAGGAGAGGGCCGACCAACATGCCCAGGCTAGTGGACGCTTGATCCAACCCTATCGCCTGCGATTGCTGACCCTGCGTAACGATCCTAGCAGTCAAAGCCAGCCACGCTGGACGCGCAAATTGTGAGCAGGTATTGAGCAAGAAGACGACCAGGTAGATCACCATCAGTTGCCCAAACACCCCGATCTGTCGCGCAACGCTTATCTGTATCAGAAGGAGCGCGACACAGAGCGCCTGCAAGAAAGTGGACCACCTGAGAACCTTTTGCTTGTTCCAACGATCCACAAACACCCCCGCCAGAGGCCCCAACAGGATTGTAGGCAAAGACGAGGCCAGAAAAATGCTGCTCACTGCCAGTGGCGTCCAGGTCTGGCCTTTGGCGAGTACAATGGCAATCCAGACTACTAAAGTCGTATTGAAAATGAAATCTCCGAGCAGCGAAATGGTCTGCCCGTACCAAAGAAGCGCGAAATTGTGGTTGATTAACAGGTGCCGACGCCTGTTCGCAAGCGCTGGCGCGTCAGTTGCTTGGCTCTTGACCATCATGGTGCATGCCCTCTTTCGTCTCTCTGATGTACTCAATACGCGATGAGATCGTCATAGCGATTACTTCTTAGAGGAAAGTATAGAGAAAAAACCTGCGGAACAGGGTCCCTAAGCGGGGGGATCGGGATATCCCTTGTTCGGGGGATACGATGAAGCATCGTCTGATGCAGACCTCCTGAGGTTGTGTTGAGATGGCAGCCCTCGTCTCCACTCGGCTTTGCAAGATCAGGGCATTCATGTGGGGCGTAAACGGGTCGTGCGCCTGATGCAACACGTTCGCCTCTCGGCCCATTGCCGTACCTATTGCGGGGTGACTACTCGCGCACACAGGAAGCTGAGAATGTGCTCGATCGCCAGTTTGAGGCGGATGAACCGAACTGCAAATGGGTGGCCTATGTCAACTCTATCAGGACCGCATCAGGCTGGCTGGCTGTGGCAGCCGTCCTGGATCTGTTTTCTCGACGGATGGTCGGTTGGGTCATGGACTCCATCTTTGACACCGCATTGGTTGAGCGGGCGCTTTCCATCGCCTTGGCGCAGCGCAAGCCTGACGTGGGTCTCTTGCATCACTCAGACCGAGGATGCCAGTACAGCAGCAAAGCCTACCAGAGCTTTCTCAAGGAACATGGCATGCACGTGAGTAAGAGTCGCAGAGGCAATTGTTGGGACAATACGGTCAGGGAAAGGTTTTTCGGCACCCTGAAGCGTGAATGCGTATTACGAGAGCATTTCAAGACCCGTGAGAAGGCTCGCACAGCTCGCTTTGAGTATTCTACAATCGGGTTCGCAAACATTCGACCCCAGGCTATCTCAGCCCGGTTCAGTTTGAAATGGTTCATAGCTGACTTTTCCGTTCGATGCGTCTGCTCAACCGGGACAGCAACAGAGCAGGAGCACATTCGTCAGCCTTATGCGCTTGAGCAGATCCCTCGTTGTATCAAGAGTCTACGGCTGGAATGGGGGATAGCATAACTCCTCGTCGGGAATAGTCAATGGCGTCGTGTATATTGGTTCTATGGATGGCCATCTCTATGCCCTTAATGCACAGACAAAGTAGCAAAAGTGGGTCTGGTCTCTTGGTAATCTTCTCTTCGCTACCCCTGCGGTTGCCAATGGTATGGTCTATATTGGATCTGCCGATAAGTTGGTATCTATAAAAAAGCTTCAAGAACAGCCTGCCTCAGATGTCTCCCTGCCTCATCAGAAAGAGACGAAATAGCACATGAGAGCGTTTACTCAATGGGCTTCTTTCTGCACGTTGATCTTCGGGCTGACTGAATGAGGCAACGTTAAAGCCATGATGATGCAGGCTGTTTTCACTAAATCCCGCCTTACCTTGCCTGGGATGGTGGCTCCTTTCCACGCACCGCCAACGAGGCTGGATTGGCAGGCACAGTGGCTACATCAATGGTCATGACTTCACCCACACGTATCAGCCTGATCTGTATGCTCTTCCCCGCTTCATGCCGTGCCAGTAGCGTGCGCAGCTCTGTACCATTGGTGACTGGCTTTCCTGTAACATCGAGCAGCATGTCGCCGAGCAGTAGATCGTTATGGGACCCCTGCCGTTCTGGCAGAAGATCATGAATAAGCAGGCAGCTTGAACGTTCTGGGTACACGTTCTGGCGCAGGTGGCCAGGCAGTTCAACAGTCTGGATAGCGATACCCAGTGCCGCGCTACTCTTGGGGAGACTGTTCAGCCATGTTTGTACTTCCTTACTTGGGATGGAGATCGAGAGATCGCCGCCAAAGATCATCGCGTTGATGCCAACGACCTGACCTTCGGCATTGAGCAAGGGGCCACCAGAGTTGCCAGGAGCCAGCAGCACATCTGATTTGATGTAGGATGTGGTCACCCCCCCTGCCAGTTTGACACTGCTCATAGTGCTCATGATGCCAGCCGTAATGGACCAGCGTTGCCCCCAGGGATGGCCGATAGCGAAGACCCACTCGCCAACGCGTAGGTGCGATGAGTCGCCGATGGCCAGAGATGTCAGGTTCTCTCCGCTCACTTTGATCTGCGCGAGATCAAGCTCTGGGTTGCGCTGCAATACGCGGGCCGGCAGCGTGCGCCCATCAGCCAGTCGCACCTCGATGCGGTCATCGCTCCGCCCTAGTACATGGTTATTGGTAATAATGTACCCTCTTGCATCCCAGATGATACCAGTCCCACCTCCTCGCTCCTGCTTATATACTTGCACAATGCCCGGCTGCACGTGCTGAAACAGTGCAGACAGGGCCGTTGAGAAGGCGTCGGGGAATGAGAAGGATGATTGTGTTGTAGAAAGTGCTGATTGTGACATACCATTACCTGTCCCTTCACTACTTGCGTTCCCTGATGGTTGCCTGGAGGGTTTGAACTGCTGCATCGCGAATCACCTGCATCGGTAGTGTCTTGCCAACGCGTTCCCCTTTGAGGAGCATATGCAGATCTTCAATACCCTGAAGAACGTGGCCATCAAGGGAAATCAGGATGTCACCGACCATCATACTACCTTGCTGGGCCGGGCTGTCTTCATCAACGCTGACAATTAAGAGACCATACTCCTGCCCGCACACAGTTCGTTGTGCCGTAGAGAGTGAAATACACTGAGAGCCTATGCCCAGGTAGCCACGTTCAATCGTACCCTGTTGGGCCAGGATATCGGCGCTCCTTTGCGCATGCTGCATTGGGACAGCCAACGCCGCGCCCTGGATAAGCCCGGTAGTGAGCACGCCAATAACATGCCCGGCAAGGTCAAGCAGTGCCCCACCGGAGAAACCAGGATAGGGGATTGCATCCGTGCGGATGTAGCGTTCGAGCACGACCGATCTCTGCGAGCGGATAGGGCCACCAAAAGCACTGACTACCCCCGAACTGGCCATCGGCCCCTCTTCGCTGGTGCGCCCAACAGCCAGCACCAGTTGCCCGATGCGTGCCGTTTCGGCTGAAGGCGTGAGCGGTTCAAGCTGTAAGTCTTGGACACGTAAGAGTGCCAGATCGCTGCTAGAATCACGCCCCACCAGCGTGGCAGCCAGTTTGCGTTGATCGTGCGTCAGGATAGTCAGATCGTCGTCGCGCTCCAAGATATGATTCGCGGTCAGAACCAGATCTTGTGCGTAGACCAGACCACTACCTGGCTGGCGCTGTCGCCCGTTCACAAGGACAACAGAAGGAGCTACACCCTCAACAGCGTCAGCCATCTGGTTTGAAAGAAGACGTAGAACATCGGTTGGTTGATCTCTATTGGTTGCTTGTTTCATGAAACGTTGCCTGCTTTTGTGACTGAACGATGTGGAACCTTGCGCCTACTATACGCTGGAGAGGAGGAAAGGTACACCGTTCATTTGACCAGTTTTTATCCTGTTAAAAATACCTGGTCGTACAGATGAAAAAAACATTGAGTGCTTCATAGGTCAGGAAGGAGAGAAAAAAAGATCTCACGTGCAGAAAACTCTTGCATGTGTTGCGTTTCTCGTCCATACTGAAAGAAAGATGTCGTTCTTGAACACATGACACAACAACACACCGATTACTCCTGACATTCCCTCTTTTTCTGCCTCCTGAAAGGAGCATGTCTATGACACTCTCGCCCGAATCACGGTCTCACAAGGTCCATCAGAGTCTGACCAAACATGCCTCGGTTCTTCTGACTCCCGATATCTACCGACAGTATCAGGCGTTGCAAACGTCTTCCCAGCGTGTTCTCTTTGACAACGAGCGTGGAGCGTGGCTGGTTTTTCGCTATGCTGATGTTCATCGTGTGCTTTTAGACACGTCCACCTTTTCATCGCAGCGTGCCTTCAAGCCTGACGGGAGCGTCGACTCCCTTGCCGGTGGTGGTATGCTTGGTATGGACCCACCGCGTCATCAGCAGCTTCGGGCGCTGGCTTCCCAGGCGTTTACTCCGCGTGTGGTTGCTCTTCTGGAACCGCGCATTCTTTCTCTCGTGCAAACCCTGCTCGACCAGGTCGAAGCAAAAGGGGAGATGGATCTGGTTGATGATCTGGCCTTCCCTCTCCCTATGATGGTCATCGCGGAGTTGCTGGGTGTTCCCCATGCTGATCGCGAACAGTTTCGGCAGTGGTCTGCGAACATAGTGGGAACGGATTATGCATTGCGGCTCACGACCATCCAGCAGATGGTTCCATACTTTCTTTCGTTGATTGAGCGCCGTCGTCACGATCCACGTGAAGACCTGATTTCGGCCTTTCTGAGCGCGGAAGTCGGTGGAGAACATTTGCCTGAGCAGGACATCGTGGGTACCTGCATGCTTTTACTGGTTGCTGGTCATGAAACAACGACCGGTTTGTTGAGTAATGCGGTTGTCTGTCTGGACGAGCATCCGCTCGCTCGGCAGGAGGTCATGGAACAACCGGACCTGCTCCCCCAGGCCATTGAAGAGGTGTTGCGCTATCGTGCCATTGTCCATACTATACCGCGCGTTGTGACGGTTAATACGCTCCTGGGAGATCAGGAATTGCAGGAGGGAGATCTGGTCTTGCCTCTTTTTGCTGCCGCTAATTTCGATGAGGCACAGTTTCCAGATGCTGGCCGCTTTAACATTCATCGGACCCCCAATCGTCACCTGGGCTTTGGTTATGGCATTCATTTTTGTCTGGGTGCTCCTCTGGCTCGTCTGGAAACGCGGATCGCTCTTCGTCTCTTGTTGGAGCGTTTTCCCCAGATCCAGCGAAGACCAGATGTTCCACTGGAACTCAAACTCAATCCAGCTATTTACGGTTTGAAACACTTGCTAGTGACACTCAGGTAAATCATTCTGGTGGGAGAGGAACGCTCCGGGTTCTGGGCAACGATGTTGTCGTCCGGGGTCTTCATCCTTTTCACCAATGCCCGATTCTTCTTCCTGTCTATCAAGATCCTGGTCACTAACCTGTGTATGACCCAAACATTCTGGCAAAGAACACAGGTTGCGCAAAACTCAGGTATCGTGAGCGCAAAACTCAGGTACAATCTACACAGATCTAAAGACTTCGCGGT
>DAOTTJ010000292.1:0-6334 GCA_034437695.1 Ktedonobacteraceae bacterium | reverse complement strand
TGGCATCCTCCGTCGTATGCTTCAGCGAGTATTCGGTTCGCCTTTCTTCCAGGAACACGTACAACGTTAGGCTATGATAAAGCGAAACCCTTTCAACCCACCCCTGTGCAGCAGAAAAGTTGGGACAAAGAGACGAAAGGGACGGGCATGTTTTCTGGGACGCTCAACGAGTTTTTTGGCTCACATACTGCGGATTAAGGAAAGGCGGAATTGAGGGTATGGTAAGCCAACCAGATTAAATTTCAAAAATTGATGCGAAAGGTTTGTAGCAAAAGGCGTCTTCGTCGAGCAGGCGGTATGCGACAAGAAAGGCAAACTTATTGTGAGGTAGGCCATAGACATAGGTTGGTGCGTGGCGTTTAATTGACTCAGCCGTTCGTCGTTGCTCTGGGTGTTCATCTGAATGTGGACGCTGAGCAATAAAGGATGTTTCGCATGTATCTTAAAGCAACACGAAAAACCGGGTTCTTGCGTATAAAATGGATTGTGTTTGGACTTTCTTTTCTCTTCTGTCTCATCTTTCTCGTCGCTGGCAGCTCGCCTGCGCTGGAAAATATCTCCGGTGTGCAGGCACGCTTTACGGGGGTCCAGACGACTGCGCTCGCTACACAGGCTGGCGAGTGTGCTATGGATGACGATGGTAATGGTAGTGATTACTTTACGTATACTTTCACTGGCAGTCGTGGGGTGGTCTATCATATTACCGATTCTTCGATGTGTTCGAGCGGCGTGGTCTCGGATGGCGATCATGTGACCATCTGGTATCGGCCCGACGATCCCACGCATTTTCTCACGGAGAGCGACTGGTCGTTTGACTGGATCTTCTTCGCTGGATTTTCGATTCCGATGGTTTGCTGGCTGGTTCTCTGCGTAATTGTGCTGGTGCGGTCGCTCCTGGTGGGCAGGCGCAGCGACCACTATAGCGGCCTGTATAGCAAAGGGTAAACAGCGTATGACACAACGTGCAGTCCAGTTGCCCTGTTCCCTCTGTGGAGGAAGGCGCGTCGTTACGGGACTCTCCGGCGAACTCTTCTGGGTGGTTGGCATGATGGGTTCACCAGGCGATAGCTTTGATGCGGTCATCTGTCTCTCCTGTGGACATACTAGTTTCTACGCTCAGAACCTTGAGAAACTTGCCAGAAAGGTCCAGGAGCGCGAGCAGAAAGAGGCTGAACGTCAGAGAAAGGCGCAGGACCGGTAGTAACGCTCTGCGGTTTGTGCCTGGGGTGACGCTTGTGTTGAAGATGTGAAGCATGAGGCATGCCTTTCTTTTGTTTGTGTATTTACTTGTTAAGGAACGGATTGAGCGGACGAGAGGTGATTGCAGCGGAGTGTGACAATCACCTCTTCTCCCGCCTGATTGAGTTAGAGCAGTAGCTAGCTGATCGGGTGCTAGTGCGCTTGTTCCAGGATGACGACGGGAATCGTGCGTGTCGTGCGTTGCTGGTAGTTTGCGTAGTCGGAGTACAGGGCGACCATTTTGGGCCAGAGCGTCTCGCGTTCTGCGGGTGTGGCCTCTCTGGCTACGACTTGCTGGACGGTGCGCTTGATCTGTATCTCGACGTGCGGGTCTTTTTGCATGTTGAGCCACCAGATTGGATGAGTTGGAGCGCCACCATGCGAGGCGACGAGTATGGCCTGATCGTTATTCTGCAAGTAGATCAGGGGCTTGGTACGTTTCTTGCCCGTCTTGCGCCCGGTGGTGGTCAGCAAGAGGACCGGTGCGCCGCTAAATTTTCCGGCGACGGTTCCTCCGCTCAAACGGTAGAGGAAGACCTGGATGTTTGTCATGAGGTTTTCTGCTCTGCTGATAAAGCTGCGTGGTTTTTTAACGGTTGTTACTGTCTGTGTCATGTGTTTTACCTCGGGTGAATGGGCTGATTATTCTCGCCTCAGCCGATTGGCGACCAGCGAGTCGTTGCAAGGCGGCTCGCTGGGCAGGTATGAGAGAGGTTTAGCCGCCGCCGAACAATCCTCCGAGGATGGCATCCAGGCAACCCTCGGTCAGCGCCTCGCGTCCCTCTTTGGTTCTGAGGAGGGCAAGCAATCCGATCAGTAAGAGAAGGATGAAGAGCGTACCAGCCATCCAGAGGAAGACCGTATGGAGAATGCCCGTCGTGAGTGCCACGCCAACGAAGGGTCCGATCAGCGCCACCATGATGAGTAAGACACATCCACACCCGCTTGCTCTTGACCTCAGTGAGCGCCGGACACGCCGCCGGGGTCGGATCTGGCCTGCGCGGTTGGCGAGGTAGCCCGCGGCCAGCGCTTCCATGATTTGCCCTTCTTCGTTCTGCTCCTGAGTCTGGATCTGTTGCTGGGCCTGATAGGCCGACTGCGCTCCTGCAAGCGGCTGACCAGGCATGGGAGCGCCTATGCGCGTTCCGCACGCGACGCAGAAGGTTGCGCCGGGGGCAAGTGGTTGTCCACAGGTGGTGCAGAAGCGTTGTGGCGGTTGATAGTTCATTGGTAGCGTCTTCCTTCTTGTGTATGGCGTTCCCAGAACGCGGTTTCCCTTGCCTGGCAAGCAGATGTATCATCGACATATTCTTATGTACGTGTGAACTTCTGTACAGGTAGATTTTCACAGTTTTCTGATGTGGCGAGTTCCTCGGGTTGCGCGATCGGGAGGGGGCGGTTATCCGACGTGTAAGAGGAAGCCGAGACCGACGCCTGCGAGTGTCCCCAGGGTGACGACTACCAGGAACTCCAGGCCGGCGCGGAGCGGACTTTTCAGCGTATAGCGAGCTTTGATGGTGCCGAGGCTCATGGCTGTGATGGCAGTCAGGCCGTAGGCCCACCAGCGAGGTTGTGGTAAGGAGAGCAGGACCGGGATGGTTGGAATGAGGCCGCCGATGACGAAAGAGAGGCCTATCTGAAGACCTTGCCACCAGGGATTGCTCCTGACATCTTCCACTACGCCCAGTTCGTCGTGTACCATTGCTTGATGCCAGCGTTCCTCGTCGGCGGTCAGATGAGTAATAATGCGGTCGAGCAGAGGTCCCTGGATGCCTTTGCGGCGGTAGATTGCTCGCAGTTCCGCGCGTTCTTCTTCTGGTTCGTGGATAATCTCGTAGCGTTCGATAGCGATGCGGTGGTCGAGGATCTCCTGTTCTGTGCGAGCGGAGAGATAGCCGCCGAGCATCATCGAGACGCCGCCAGCCAGTACTTCGCTGAGCATAATCAAAAGGAGATTTGAGGTTGACCCTCCGCTCACGGCCATGAGAAAGACGAGCGTTGTCACCAGTCCGTCGTTGAGTCCAAAGACGATTTCGCGTAGCCAGGTGCCTTTATGAGGATGTTGCTCTATGATCTGTTCCATCGTATTCCTGCTATCAATAATGGGTTTCATCTGGGGAAAGTATAGCAGATGTCGTTTGAAGAAGCGACTCTTTGCATTTTTTATGTCGGAAATTTTCCGGTTGCTGGCTTTTTACTCCCTCAGAGGTGTGTGGGTGGATAATTTCTATGCGTGACGATGTAAGTAGAAGAGAGATCTGTCTGCTTTTTACTCACCTGGTGGCAAGAAACGCGAGAAGAGATCGTTTGGGTCCTGGCAGCGAGGACGTTACGCTCTTTAGGAGAAGCGTCCTTGACCTCTCACTAAGAGTAATCGGCTGGAGGTGCTAAGAGGAATAGGGTTTAGGGGAGTCTTTTTTTTGTGCGGTCTATGTGGGAAAATCTCTCCTTTGATGAGATATCGCGCACTGTCGATTTTCTGGCTAGAACACTAGATTATTCTCTTGCTTTTCTTTTATAATGGGGAGGGAGGAGGCATGTATGTATCTTGGTCACTATCAAACAATGAGGCTATCCTTTGAGCAGATCTGTCAGGGTGCTGACCCCTGGTCTGCGTTGGATGGTTTTGTGGATGATTGGTATGCTTACCACTTAAATGAGCGGGAACGCCTGGTTCATGATGCGCTTCCAGAAAGATATCCGGTCGAATTTCAGCAATGGGCTGCTTTTTGCGCTGCTTCTGTACGCTGGTTTTGCGCTACTTACGAAGTACCTGAGCCTAAGTGGATCGACGATCCGCGATACGTCCTGGCCGAGCCGTGGTATCTGGATGCTCCACTGGCGCTCTGGCAGCAGAGGCGTGAGACGACCGCCGAGGAATTTACGCAGCATAACGTCTATTGTGGGAATCGTGTATACGTCAATAAGTACGAAGTGGACGTACACGGCAGACCGTTCAGGCGGCATCCCGTTGATTTACAGGAACGTCGAGCTTTAGTGCGTATAGCTGCAACGCGTCTGCAACAGGTTGATCGTGAGGAGTAGTGGAGTGAGCGAGCGTGGATACTTCTCGTCGCTTTTTGCAGCGTGTTGCTTGTAGTTAGCCTTTTAAAGGCGTGAAGCTCAAGCGAGCTGAGTGTCTACCACTGGACGATGTGGTAGATGTCTGGACCTGTGCGGGTGAGTTAAATAAACAGTTTTTACACACTCTTGCAGGACCTCGCCAGCCGCGTGTACAGTAGTTGGGGGTTGCCTGGAATGTCTGCGTAGCGAGCGGGTACCAACTAAAGGGGGTCCACGTCTTTGCCAATCAGAGCGGGCTAGTGCTGGGCTGAGAGCACCAGCCAGGCAGCCTGGGCCAGGGGTTCGCGTGCTTCTGAAAGTTGTTCGGGCAGACGATTGCGCAGCCAGCGGCGGATAAAATCGCGGCTGGCCCCCAGGGTCAGGGGGGGATAGAGGTGTTGTGGATAGACGGCGATTGTACCGGCTGCGATAAAGGGAGCGAGCCAGGCAAAAAAGCGTTGGGGAAAGGTATCCAGCGAGAGGCGGATCTCCTCGACATGGCGTCCCAGGTACTCGGTGTTGGCCGCCTGAATCACATAGAGACCGAGGTCGGGAGAGCGCTCAAACCAATCGAGGTAGTTATGGACCAGAGATTTGACTCCCTCGGCCGGGTCGGTGCAGGCAAAGCTTTGGGCTAGAGTCAGATTGAGATCGTTGCGACCCTCGCGGTACAGCTCGATGGCGATTTTTTCCTTATTCTCAAAATGGTGGTAGATGCTCCCAGTACTTGCCCCCGAGAGCTGGCGGATCTCTTCGACCGTCGTATTGGTAAAGCCCTTCGTCAGGAACGAGCGCAGAGCCGCCTGCAAGATAGCTTTGCGGCGTTCTTCGGTCGTGTTATTGCGACCTGAAGCACTGATAGTCATGGTTTTTCTCCTCCACAGTCCTGCCCGCGGTTCACCAGGGAGATCTCGTCAGCGATATCTCTCATTTTATCATAATGGGGAAGCGATAGTGGAAATGGAGGGGTTGTTTTTCACACTCTTATCGTATCAGATGTTGCCATCCACCTCACCCCCAGGATTTTGGGATCGTGTTGCGAGCGTGTGACTGCGGCCCCACGCTCGCAGCCCGATCCCAAAACCCTGGGGTGGAGGGTCGCAAGCCTCTGGCTTGCGGAGCATTACATAGCTCTCGACACATTCAGTAATTTGCTACCTGGACGATAGCGGGTTAGCAATAGGAACCGTCCTGGACTAGCCAGCGAAAGATGTTGTTGTCGAGGCTTTGAACTCGTGGGATTGCTGAATGCACCGACCTCACCATAAATCCCCTTCACGCCATTCTGCGGTAATCATTGTAGTAACATCCAGTGGGGGCGTGTGCGCTGTGCGAAAGATCATGACATCCTCATCCGGGGTGGCTAGCGGTCCTTTGGGTGTGCGGATCACCTTTGGTCCACGCCACATCTCCCATCCAAGCCGCTGGTAGAAGCTCATATGGTCATGGGCGGCACATAGTCCACCTAACGCGTACTCTTGAATTTCTGTCGCCACGCCGCGCATTACGGCACTACCAAATCCTTTTCCTTGCAAGGCAGGAATTGTTGCCACAGCCTCGACATACGCCGTTTTGAGGAGCGGCAATCCCTCTGGTTGAAGCCAGCGCGTGACCCAGCAGGCATGGCTCACCAGTTCGTTTTCCCAGTGAGCGAGAAGATGGAGAGCGTCAGAGAACTGGGCGAAAACTTCTGTGAAGTCTTATCCATACGCCTGAGCGCACACATCAAGGATAGCTTGTTGCTCGTCTGGCGAAAGATCGTGAGCAGGGCGAAGTGTAAGTTGAAGTGACATAGAAACATCCTCCGGTTTTTCCTTTTGACTTTTTCAGTCTTTCTAGCGACAGAATAGTGTATGGATCAATATATTATTCTACTATCGCCTTTGCCGCCAGAGGTTTGCGACCCCCACCCCAGGATTTTGGGATCGGGCTGCGAGCGTGGGGCCGCAGTCACACGCTCGCAACACGATCCGTTGTTGAGAGGGGGGAAGGGCCACATGCCGAGCATTGCATAGCCCTGGGGGTCTGTGAG
>DAOTTJ010000291.1:0-15264 GCA_034437695.1 Ktedonobacteraceae bacterium | reverse complement strand
GGTAGTCCCAATTACTATAAGCCCGAGCATACCAACTACGCCATGCAGTTGACGACGAGTGGGATCTACCTGCACGATGCCACGTGGCGCAGCGTCTTTGGTCCAGGCACACAATACCCGCATACAGACCCCGTGTTTGGTCCCTCAGACGGCTCGCACGGTTGTGTGAACATGCCGCTCAACGCTGCCGAGTGGCTCTACTCCTGGTCGTCTGTTGGGACCAGAGTTGAGATCGTCTATTAACCATCTAGCAAGCATAGACAGAGAGCGCCATCGTTTCTTGCGATGGCGCTCTCTGTCTGTGGGTTGCGCTGGTCTGGCATTGTGTTAATTACTGTTGTGGAGTGGTCGGGGCCGTCATCGAGGCGACACCGGTAAAGCTGCCGGTCTCGGCGTTGACAGGACTATTGGTGCTTGTACCCTGACCCGAGCAGACAAAGTTGGCAGCGCCGTCGGAGTAGTTGCCGCTCACCGCAGTATTGCTTGTGAACGTTCCGTCGAGTTGGGCGTTGACATAGGATGAGCTTGCCGTGCAGGTCACGCCGTCGTCAAAGGTGATAGTATCGCTGGTGACCGTCTCGGTATAGGCCAATTTGCCGGTTTTATATGTGCCGCTACAGGTCATTGACCTGTTCTCTCTATACCCTGTGCCGTCGGTCAGCGTGCCAGTGCTGCTATGGGACTGACCGTCGTCTTGGGTGCGACAGACAGTACCATTTTTGACGTTTAGTATGTAGTTGGCGGTATTGTTATTCGCCGTAATCGAGGCGACAATCGTGCCGTTGGCGTCGTCGGGTGGTGCGCCGTTTGGACCGGGCGTGCTGGCCTCGCCAGGGTTGACTACTGTAATGGTTTTTCCCAAAGCCGTTTTGTAGTTGGCCGCATCCTCAGCGGTGATCGTATGGCTGCCAACTGCCCAGGCACTGGTGACCGTCAGAGTAGTATTGACATTGCCTTTGCTATCGCTCGTGACCGACTGGCTGCCTGGAACCTGGGAACCATCGAGCAGGAAGGTGATGGCTGAGTTACTGGTGAAGTCTTCGGCGATTAGTGTAAAGGTTGTCGTGTTGGCTCCGGCGGGTATACTCCTAACAGAATAGTTGCTGGTCAGACTGGTAATGACCGGCTTGGGGCGGGTCGATAGATAGTATGCATAGCTGCCAACGCCAGCGCCGCCGAGCAGCAGCAGGACGACAAGCGCGATGATCAGGATTCTCAGGCCATTGCCCTTTTTAGGCTGCGGCGGTGCCTGACCGGGATAAAGGCCGCCAGGCGCGTTCCCGCCAGCCCAGTTCTGACCCGCATTCCCGTAGGCGTTAAAGTCTGGTTGCTGCGGTAGATACTGACCAGAAGGAGTGGGAGCATAGGGATCGGACATAGGAGGGTTTTGCTGTCCGTACACAGGTGGATACGTCGGTCCAGATTGACCATAACCAGGCATCGCAGGATCATAAGCGGGCGCAGCCTGCATAGGTGGCTGCCCATAGGCGGTCTGCGGTGGCGTCTGTTGACCATAGAGTGGCTGATTGGGATTGCTCTGTCCATAGGATGGCGCGACAGGGGTGGGAGGAACAGGCTGCTGACTGTAGGGCGGCTGATTGGGATTGCTCTGTCCATAAGATGGCGCAACCTGCGTAGGGGGAACGGGCTGCTGACCATAGGGTGGTAGACCAGGGTTGCTCTGTCCATAGGATGGTGGCTGTTGTTGATTGGGTGGCTGCTGACCATAGGCTGGCTGCTGCTGGGCGGGTGGTTGCTGACCATAGGGTGGTAGACCAGGATTGCTCTGTCCGTAAGCTGGCGGTTGTTGATCGGGTGGTTGCTGCCCATAAGCTGGCGGTTGTTGATCGGGCGGCCACTGCATTCGCTCCGTGGGATCGTATGACATGAAAAAATTCCCTCTTCCTGAAAAATTATGTAATGATCGTTTTAAAGTTTACTTTATCTACCATAAATGAAGAAAAACCAACCATCCATATGTATTAACGAAGCCTCATTGTAAAAGCATCACAGACTTTCTGTAGTTTTATCAGACTTTGCAAATCTTTGTTATCCTGTGCTATAATCTCACTGGTATACGAAACAAGAGACAGCAGCAGATGGGATGAACCGGATGAACAAGAAACGAGCACCCTCTGTTTGGGAGTCGCTGGGACAGCTCGGCGCACTCGGGTTTACAATAGCGATACCTCTGGCTCTGGGTTCCTACCTGGGGAATTACCTGGATGGTGTGACACACCACGGACCTTTATTTGTGATGCTCGGGCTACTGCTTGGCCTGATTGTAGGAATATATGGCTCTTACCGTTTATTCAAACGTTTTTTGTAAACCCTCGATAGACGGAGAGGACCCAGCTAAACCAGCAAACCAGACCGGCTGTGGCGCGAATACTTTGGAGGATGCTGCGTGCTCTGGAAACTTCCTGATATAGTTATCGTGCCAGATGTCCTCTTCACTGTTCCCGGCATTAACTTCCAGGTTACTAACACCCTGCTCTGCACCTGGATTGTTATTGTGGTGCTGCTGGTGTTGGTGTACCTGGCTGGACGTCGCCGAGAACTCGTTCCACGAGGCTTTCAGAACTTCGCGGAGTGGGGCGTGGAGAGTCTACTCAATCTGGTCGAAGGGATTTCTGGCAAGAAGAAAGGACCAAAGTTCTTTCCGCTGGTCGCGACTCTCTTCATCTTTATTCTTTTCTGTAATCTATTGGATGTACTGCCTGGTATCGATACGATCGGGTTCGTCAAAAATACTGTTACCAGTCCGGTCAATGTGGGTTTTATTCATTTATTGTTTGGCAATGATTCTAATCAAATCGTGCCGTTTTTTCGTCCCCCGACCAGCGATCTCAACCTGACTTTCGCGATGGCCCTGGTCGTAGTGATTGTCTGTCAGATTGTGGGTTTTGTGACCCTCGGTGCTGGCGAACATCTGGGGAAGTACTTTAAGCTCAAAGCACTCTTTACCACTCCTACTGGTAGTATTGAGTTTTTTGTCGGCCTGATTGAACTGGTGACAGAACTTTCGCGTATTCTCTCGTTTGCCTTCCGTCTCTTTGGCAACATTTTCGCTGGCGGTGCGGTTCTGGCTGTCTTCGGCTACCTCACGGTAGGCCTGGGCAATGTGATCTTTATCCCTCTTGAGCTGTTTGTGGCCTTTGTGCAGTCTCTGGTGTTTGCCCTGCTGACACTGGTCTTCCTGGAAATGGCTTCAACCGGGCATTCTCACGAAGAAGAGCATGCGATGGAGGAGTACGAGGTCAGCGAGGCACAGAAGATCAGCGACGATCAGCAGAGGCTGGCGGCACAACAGGAAACACTAGCTGCCTCTGGCTCCCGCTAGATGTGGTACAAGACAGGACGTTCTGCATAGATAGAGAACTGGTGAATTGTCAGATAGCGATTGTGGGGTGAAAAGCAGGTGTGAGCGGGGTTGTTTGTACCCTTTGCCTGTATGGAGAGTTCTTACCTCTCATCGCCGTGATGGCTCATTCCTCAAAATATGTTTGCACCGAAACCAGTGTATGGTACTCGTAAATTAATTTTTTAACAGTTTCAACTGTTTTTCCTTCTAAGGAGGTTTTATCATGGACTTAAATGGACTTGCTGTAGCTCTGGCAATTGGTCTGGGTGCGATTGGCCCAGGCATCGGTATCGGTATCGCCGCCGGTCAGGCATTTAATGCGATCGGGCGCAACCCTGAAGCGGAGCCGCTCATTCGTACTAACATGTTTATCGGTCTGGCCTTTACCGAAGCTATTGCTATTTACGCCCTGGTTATCGCTTTCGTGCTCAGCGGCCACGTAAAGTAAGGCCTTCCTGCGCTCGGTAGAGAGGCCCTGCCTCGACTTAGCGGTCGAGAACTGGCTGGCGTAGCAGATACAGGCCTCTCTACTCGATGCAGCGAGTGAACTTTACATCCTCTGAGGAAAGGGGGCAATCGGTGATTGTATCATTTGTCCTTGCTGATAGTAGTCTGTTGGGTGGTTTTGGTGTAAACCTGGCAGCCTTTATTGCGCAGCTTGTTAGTTTCGGCATTGTTTTCTTTATTCTTGCAAGATTTGGTTTTCCAACCATTCAGCGAACCCTGGAGCGTCGTCGGGCGATTATTCAGGAAGGTATAGACAACGCCGAGAAGGCCAGGAGAGACCTGGAGGCGGCGACGCAGCGGGCCGATGAGATCCTGCACGAGGCGCGTGTCAAGGCTCAGGAGACTATTGCTCAGGCCACCAAAGTCGCGGAGAAAGAGGGCCAGCGTATTCAAGAAGAGGCCCAGGCCCGTGCAGAGCAGATCGAGCAGCAGCAGGTGGCGCGTATTCAACAGGAGGCCGCCCGTGCTCGCGCTGAGATCAGCCGTCTGGTGGTAAATCTGTCGATCAACGCGGCCGGCAAGGTGATTAGCAAATCTGTCGATACGAATGACAACCGCCGTATGGTGGAGGATTTCGTGAAAACTAGCGAAAAGGTGTAGTCATATGTTGAAGGGAGCGATCGCACGCCGTTACGCAGCGGCCGTCTTTGAACTGGCGCTCAAGCAAAATACACTTGATCGGACGTTAGACGATGTGCAAGAAATCGCCCAGATCTTCTCCAGGCGTACGCTGGCCTATCTTTTACGTGAGCCTAAGATCCCCGCTCAACGGAAAGAGCGTGTTTTGCGCGACGCCCTGAAGAGTAACGTACTGCCCACATCGCTCAACCTCGCCCTGCTGGTGGTTCAGCGCGGTCTGGTTGATCTCATGCCAAATATTGCCAGTGAACTGCGTCAGATGGTGCTCGACCATAATAACCAGGTGGTGGCGGAAGTGACGACAGCGGCACCGATGGACGAGGCGCAGACAGCCCTGGTCACTCAGGCGCTGGCCGATAAGACCGGTAAGACTATTTTGTTGCAGGCAAAAGTAAATCCAGCGATTCTGGGAGGCGTGATTGCACGCGTAGGCGACCAGGTGATCGATGGTAGCGTTCAACAACGCCTACAAGTACTCAAGAGGCAGTTGCTTACGAGTGTGGCTACGAGCAATGCCGATGTGCTTGAGGGCGCAAGCCTCAGTTAGCAATGTATGATGGCAGAGGGCTGCTGGCCTTTTGTCAGACCGCGTAGGTGTAGAGCTGGTGTCTGTGGAAGTGAGTTTTCCTCTCTTTGTCGCAGGTCACATAGACGCTACACAGGTACAGCATATATGTAAAAGCCATTGCACTCTTGCCCTGCGGGCATTGGAGTGGGGTGGATTTGCAATAAACAGGAGGACGACGATGGCATCTTGGGCTGATGAAATCAGTGCCATCATTGAGAAGAATATTGCAGGCTTTGGTGGCTCTGAAACCTCCACGGCAAACGTCGGCACGGTGATCGCGGTGCAAGACGGTATTGCGCGTGTATATGGTCTGCAAAATGTGCGCTACCTGGAACTGATCGAATTTCCTCGTACAGGCATCATGGGCATGGCTTTCAACCTGGAAGAAGAGTCGGTGGCATGTCCGGTCCTGGGCGACTACACAAAGATCCGCGAAGACGACGAAGTGCGTACGACGGGTCGCGTGGTTTCGGTTCCCGTGGGCGATGCTCTGATCGGGCGTATAGTAAGTCCGCTGGGCGATCCGCTGGACGACAAAGGACCAATCAACTCGGAGAAGACGCGTCCGGTTGAGCGTGTGGCTCCTGGTGTCATTACCCGCCAGCCGGTTACGACGCCTGTGCAGACAGGCATCAAGGTTGTCGACGCGATTATCCCGATCGGACGTGGTCAGCGCGAGCTGATCATCGGCGACCGCCAGACGGGCAAGACTGCGATTGCGATCGATACGATTTTGAACCAGAAGGGCAAGGATCTGCTCTGTATCTACGTTGCGATCGGTCAGAAAAATTCCTCGGTGGCGCGTACTGCGGCCATTCTGGAAGAGCACGGCGCGATGGAATACACTATCATCGTGGTTGCCAGTGCCTCTGAACCCGCTCCTTTGAAGTACCTGGCCCCTTATGCTGGTTGCGCGATGGGCGAAGAGTTCATGGAGTCGGGCCGCGATGCATTGATCATCTACGACGACCTGACCAAACATGCCGAGGCGTACCGCAATATGTCGCTGATCATTCGCCGCCCTCCCGGACGCGAAGCGTATCCCGGCGATGTCTTCTACCTGCACTCGCGTCTGCTCGAACGTGCCGCCCGCCTGAACCAGGATTACGGTGGCGGGTCGTTGACCGCGCTGCCGATCATTGAAACAAAGGCCAACGACATCTCGGCCTATATTCCTACCAACGTAATCTCGATCACCGACGGCCAGATCTTTCTTGAGAGCGACCTTTTCAACGCAGGTCAACGGCCCGCGATGAACACCGGTCTCTCGGTCTCACGCGTAGGTAGTAATGCCCAGACCGCCGCAATGAAACAGGTCTCCGGTACGCTGAAGCTCGACCTTGCGCAGTTTCGCGAGCTGGCTGCATTTGCGCAGTTTGCCTCCGACCTCGACAAAGCGACCAAAGCGCGTATCGACCGTGGTCGGCGTCTGATGGAGATCTTGAAGCAGCCGCAGTATCAGCCGGTCTCGGTTGACAAGCAGGTAATGATCATTCAGGCCGCCAACGGTGGGTATCTGGACGACGTTGAACTGGAAAACATTGCCGACTGGGAGACAAAGTTCTATCGTTTTATGGACACCACGCACCCCGAAATTGCTGAAGAGATCGTCGCCAAGTCGATCAACGGCAAGGCAAAAATGACCAAAGAACTGATAGCGCAACTGGGCGACGCGATCAAAGAGTTTAAGCAGACGTATGGACCGAGCTAGTCTGCTGAAGAAAGGGCTGATTGATGCCATCAACTCGTGAAATTAAGCGGCGCATCGGTTCGATCAAGAATATCTCGCAGATTACCAAAGCCATGCAGATGGTAGCGACCAGCAAGATGCGTCGGGCGCAAGAGCGGGTCCAACAATCGCGTCCTTACGCCGAGCAACTGCGTGGCATGGTTTCGCGCCTGGCGCGTGCGGGGAACACCGACCTGGGGACGGGTGCCGTCCTGATGGACGAGCGTCCGGTCAGGAAGATCGGCTATGTGCTGATCTCGCCCGATGGTGGTCTGTGCGGCGCGTTGCCCAGCAACCTCAATCGCCGTGCGGCCCAGTCGATGCGTGAAGTTCAGAGCGAGCTACAAGAGCAGCAGGGCGGGGAGCGGCCAGATGTCGAATTTGTGGCGGTGGGCCGTAAGGGGCGCGACTTTGTTGTGCGCAACCAATACAACCTGGTGGCTGAATTTACCAACTACGGCGTCCAGCCGAGCCTGAGCGATGCTGCGGCAATCGCGCGGGTCGCGGTCGATGCCTTTGTCAAAGGTGAAGTCGACCTGGTCTACTTGGTCTACACCAAGTTCGTCAATACGGTCACGCAGACGCCGACTGTAGTCAAGCTGCTCCCAGTGGAGCCGCCTGAAGACGAGGATAGCGATAAAAAGAACGTAGAGTATATCTACGAGCCTGACCCGCAGAGTCTGTTTGAAGCGCTGCTCCCCCGCTATGTAGACCTCCAGGTCTACCAGGCAATACTCGAATCGCTGGCCAGCCAGTGGTCGGCGCAGATGGTCGCTATGAAAAACGCGACCGACAGCGCCGGGGATCTGCTGCAAGAACTCAAACTGACGTACAACAAAGCTCGTCAGGCGAGCATCACGACGCAGATTCTAGAAGTTGTTTCTGGCGCTGAAGCAGTAGGGTAGCAAGTAAAGCCTTTTGCAATCCTTTAAGAGGAGAGAAGATATATGGCAAAGAATATAGGCACGAAAGGTTCAGTCGTGCAGGTGCTGGGGGCTGTGGTTGACATTGAATTCCCACAGGACCAGCTACCCGAAATCTATAACGCCGTGCTGGTGCGTCCTGCGGGTGCAGAGAAAGACCTGACCCTGGAGGTCGAGCAACACCTGGGGAATAACTGGGTGCGTTGCGTCGCTATGGGTCCGACCGATGGTCTGCAACGCGGCACCGATGCACTTGACACTGGTGCGCCGATCAGCGTGCCGGTTGGTCCGTTGACGCTTGGGCGTATCTTCAACGTGCTGGGACAGCCAGTGGATAACAAAGAAGATATCCCGGATGCTCCGCGTCAACCCATTCACCGCGAAGCTCCGACACTTGAAGACCAGGCGGCTGGCGTCGAGGTCTTTGAGACGGGAATTAAGGTCTTCGACCTGATCTGTCCCTTCATGAAGGGCGGTAAGATCGGCGCATTCGGCGGTGCGGGCGTAGGCAAGACAGTCATCATCCAGGAATTGATCAACAACATCGCCAAAGGTCACGGCGGCTATAGCGTCTTTGCGGGCGTAGGTGAGCGCACCCGTGAGGGGAACGACCTCTACCACGAAATGCAAGAAGCCGGCGTTATCGATCGTCTGGCGATGGTCTTTGGTCAGATGAACGAGCCTCCCGGTTCGCGCCTGCGCGTTGCGCTGAGTGGTCTGACGATCGCGGAATATTTCCGCGATGAAGAGGGCAAAGACGTACTGTTGTTCATCGACAACATCTTCCGCTTCACCCAGGCGGGAGCCGAAGTGTCAGCTCTGCTCGGACGCATGCCATCGGCCGTAGGTTACCAGCCCAACCTTGCCGAAGAGATGGGCGCGTTACAAGAGCGGATCACCTCGACCAAGCGTGGCTCGGTCACCTCGATGCAGGCCGTCTACGTCCCTGCTGACGACTACACCGATCCTGCTCCGGCGACCACTTTTGCCCACCTTGACTCGACGATCGTGCTTGAGCGCTCGATCTCGGAGAAGGGCATCTACCCGGCAGTCGATCCGCTGGCCTCGACCAGTCGTATTCTCGATCCCAACATTGTGGGTGAAGAGCACTACGGAGTGGCGCGTGGTGTCCAGCGCGTCTTACAGCGCTACAAAGAGCTGCAAGACATCATCAGCATCCTGGGTATCGACGAACTCTCCGACGATGACAAAGTCCTGGTTGCTCGTGCGCGTAAGCTTGAGCGTTTCTTCTCACAGCCATTTACTGTGGCTCAGGCTTTCACCGGCCTCGAAGGTCGCTACGTACCGCTCAAAGAGACAGTGCGCAGCTTCAAAGAAGTGCTCGAAGGCAAGTACGACCATGTACCCGAGACCTACTTCTTCCTGAAAGGTACCGCCGAAGAGGTAGAAGAGGCATACAATAACGACAAACAGAAGGGGTAAGCTATGCCAACTATGCAGGTCGCGGTAGTCACAGGCGAACGCGAGATCTATAGTGGCGAGGCCGACATGGTGATAGCCCCTGGAGTCGAAGGTCAACTGGGCATCCTTCCAGAGCACGCCGCGCTACTGACCGCCCTCAAAATGGGCGGACTGCGCGTCAAGCTTGGCAGTGCAGAGGACACCATCTTTGTCTCAGGTGGGTTTATGGAAGTCTACAACAACACAGTGACCGTTCTCGCCGATATCGCCGAGCAGTCGTACGATATCGACGAAGCGCGTGCTCAGACAGCGCGGCAGCACGCGCAGGAACTCCTGCGCGACGAACATGACGATGACCAACGCGCCCAGTTGAACAGTCAACTCGAACGCGCAGCAACGCGCCTGCGTATCCTCGAAACCACGCGCAGACGAGGTATACGCCCCATTCGCTCCCAATCGTCCACCAACGAATAGCCGAGACCGGGGCCTGGGATGTTTTCTCTGAATAGCTTTGCTGTCGCGAAGCCCACATCTCACCGTGCAGAAAGGCGTTTGTCAGGCGTAGACATGCGCCTGACAAACGCCTTTCTCCACCTTCTCCTCTCTGAGGTGGGGCGGTTGCGACCAACAGAGACATGAAGTGAAGCGGGAGTGCAGAGAGCACCTCTCTATAATGGGAGCAAAAGTCGCCCCAGACAACCACAAAAAAAGCGGCGAACCCAAACCGGGTTCGCCGCTTTTTTTGTAGTGTCAAACACCCCACACAACCAGACCGAAATAAAACCCCACCAGCTCAGCGTTTTTACCAGAGAGACATAAACGCGAGCAAGCGAGCACATGTAAACTGATAAAAACGCTCATCTAATCAGAGAGCAGTGAATTATTCCCCGGCCATAACGCCAGAAAGCGTTGAGCTACTGAGCAGAGTATCGAGAGTCGCCTTTTTGACGCGATACCCGCGGCGTTTTCCCAGATGAGGGAGAGTGACCGCATCCAGGACACCGTTGTTAATCCAACGGCGCACAGTGGTATCATCCACGCGTAGACGATTGGCGACCTCATGTATCGTCAATAGATCCTCGGAGGGTTGGTACATATATTTCTCTTCTTCTTTGTCGATAACGGCTGTATTTTTTCGACGTGGCATAACTAGTAGTCCTCCTTACAGAAACCTAAAAAAACAGGTTCGCCCTCCCTATACATTCATTACCAGTACCCTCTAAACAGGATTAGCTCTTAATTGGATACATTTCGGGATGGTTTTCTGCTTCTTATGCACTAGTATAATACCTTTCTATGAACTGAACCTGTGAGTTTCCTGAGAAATACCTGAGAATAGGGGATATAGCGTAAGGTCGGTGATTTTCTCTCTTCTATTGGATGAGAAAAAGATTAGCAAGACCTGACACAAATAGACACAATAATCTCTGTAGTGAGATTGAGGGATTCTGAGGGTGTTTACGGAACCCATTTACAAGGTTGAAACACTGTGTTACACTTCGATTGAAGTTGCAAATAGTTTCACGCCCGGCACGGGCCACGCACGGGCGATCCCGTGCTGTGTGCGGACGTTTTCACCGCAGTTGAGTATGTTTAAACACATCTTGAAAGGCAGGATGCTGTTATGGCGGGTTGGCAAGAAGAACTGGCCGCGCTACTCGGCGAGCTGGGGGTTACGCAAGAAGAACCGCAACCTAACCTCCGCTCTAAAAACAAACCAGTGCGCAGTGATGTCAGATGGCGTTTACGCCCTGGCAAGCCGGTAAATCCCCTGACGGACACATCTCCTTCTGACGAGGCGTACGACGATGATTCTGAGTCCTGGCTGACAGATCTTAGCATGATGCGCCGCGAGGTCAACTCAATTGTGCGCCAGGTCGTTCAGTTGATGCAACGTGGCGATCTGGATGAGACTCTCAAAGAAGATGTCCTGGAAGTTTTACGCATTTTACGTAAACGTATCAGGCAGGCCGAGGCGAATGACGATGCCTCGTTGGACCTTGAAACCCTGACTGCTCTGTTGCGTTTCTGTCGTCTGGTTTTGTGCCTTAGCGAAACCGCGATCGAAGATTTCTGAGCGCGTTCAATCTATTTCAGAAAATCTAGTCTAGCTTCATCATGTACGTACAACCCAAAACGGCTACGCGTCTCCTGTATGTTTTTTGACAAACGTATATCTACGCGTCATATCCGAGAGGCATAACGAGTAAAACAGGCAGCCCAGGCATGGCGGCGTCATGCCTGGGCTGCACATTCTCCTCTTGGGGGTGGGTATTTCGCTGCGCATAGACATGAAGTGAAGCAGGAGTGCAGAGGGCGCAGCCCTTTGCCGGGGTCTGGGGTGTCCCCAACAAACTTTTTCTTTTGTTTTGCCTGTTTTGCCGAAGGCAAAACAGGCAAAACAGGAGTGCAGAGAGTACCTCTCTGCTAGCTTCATGCCTATGATGGGGTAAAAGCCAACAAACCCTTTGATGGCTGGTGTATACTCCAAAAGGATTGCCTGCGTGATAGAGGTATACCTGAACTTGTCTAAGCCAGGCTCCTGCACAGGCAGAGGAGCAAGCTAGTTGTACAGGATGGGATGTGTACTATGCAAACCGACACTTTGAATCAGTTAGATAAACTATCTAAAAAAAATCGTCGCAAGCTGGATGGACAGATCAAACGTGTCCGTGTAGAGACGCGCAAGTTGAAAGATCAGGCTCGCCATTTACGCGAGTCGCAGACAGAGAACGTGGCTCAGGTACCTGCGGTCCTGAAGCAGGTGGGTCAGGCGATCCCAGAGTTAGGCCAGCAGGCCTTCAAACAGAGCAGTAAGTTGGCAGCTTCAGGTGCTTCTCTGACTAAAAAGCAGTTGAAGGCGACCGAAAAACAGTTGAAAGCTGGCCAGAAGCTGGTTCGCGAGCGCGGTAGTGAACTTGTACAGGAAGCCAGCGAGCGTGGGAGCAAGGCGACCAATCAGGTAGCCGATTGGGGTGCAAGTACCGCCGATACTCTGCGCAAGCAGGGTCAATCTCTGGCGCACGAGGTCTCCGATTGGAGTGGAGAGGCAACCTACAATCTGGGTCGCACCAGAGAGAACCTGGGGCGCACGCTGATGGATGCATCCGAAGGCGTTGTGTATAAACTGCGTCGTCAAGGTCAATATGTCGGTCGCAATTTAAGCGACACGCGTGACGACGCCGCTTATAAGCTGCGCCGCCAGGGTCGCTATGTTGCACGTAACCTGGCAGACGGCAAAGACCAGGTTACTCACAAACTCTATAAACAGGGTAGGCATATGACCCGTGCACTGCGTGGACGCCGCGACGAGCTTGGTCAGCAGTTGCAGGAGCGTACCGCACAGTTGATACAGCCTGAGCGCACACGACGACGCTGGCCATTGCTCGGCTTCTTCGCAGGTTTCCTTCTGGCCAGCGGTGTGACCTATCTGCTGGTGCGTCGGGCCTTCCGCGTGGCGGCAGAGCGTCAGGTAGCTCAGCCCGACATAGAGGTGAGCGCTGGAATCATGAACGGTTCGAGTCCGCTTGCGAGCCAGCGACACTATAGCGCTCAGGGCGGTACGGCTGTGGCAACCAGACCGATTGACACCGACAGCCATCCTACCATAGGAGAGCTGCTCACCTCAGCCGAGCCGATGAATAAGTTTGTCGGTGTGCTGAGCAACCGTCGCTACTATCCAATTGAGCAGAGACCCGACGCCGACGACTTGGTATTCTTCGTCAATGAGTCCGATGCCCTGGCTCAGGGTTTTACCTCGGATTTCTAAGCTTACTTACTCAGTCAGGGGGCCAACGTCCCCTGACGTTTTTTATGTCCAGATCGGTGACCAAGCTACTGTATTATAGGTGGGTCTACACAACGGCAGCCTGTCTAGTTGTCCTCAGACCTTTGCCCAAGACTGTAGTAGACCGTTTCCCTTGCTTTGCAAAATGGGGATGCAAGGGACGGTAGCCCCTTGACTGGGGTCTGGAGTTGCGCCCCAGCATTTTTTCTCTTCTCAGTCGCCGCAGGTGGCAGAGCAAACCAAGAGGAACAGAGTAGTAGAAACCTGAAAGAAGAAAGTAGATATCGATAATGGAAAACTCTTCGATCCGTGAAAATGGCGATCGCGTCATTGCTGCGGCCCAGCAGGCGGCGCAGGCAGCCGCGACAGAGGTGAGTTCCTGGCAGCAGGTGACCGCTTCAATGGCCCTGCGAGCCGCTGGCTTAGGCTTTGTGGGCGGTCTGCGCTCGTTGACGCCCCAGGCTTTGCTGAACTGGACCCGCGCAGACGATCCGCCGCCCGACAATCAGTTTGAGTCATTCTTGGAGTCTACACCCGCGCGTATCCTGCTAAATTCGCTTGCCGCAGGCGAACTGGTGGGCGACAAGCTGCCCTTCGTGCCGAGCCGACTCAGTCCGCCACCCCTGCTGGGTCGTTTGGGACTAGGGATGCTGGCGGGCGTGGGTGTCGCACGGCGTTATCGTCAGCCAGTCATCGCTGGCGCAGTGCTCGGTGGACTTGGCGCTGGCGTGGGTTCGGTCGCTGGCTATTACGCTCGCGATGCGATTGCCTCTAGGACAAAAGCGCCTCAGTGGCTGCTCGGTCTGGCCGAGGATGGCGTGGCTCTGGGACTCGGTTTTCTCATCCTCAGACGCCCCTGAACGAGCCACACCAGGCATGGTACTTCGCCGCAGACCAAGCAAATCTTTCACATGAGTTATCCCTAACATTTTTGAAGAATGTGGTCAGAGAAATGCAACAGGAGTGCAGAGGACGGCCAGTCCTGCTTTGCTCAGAGGCCGGTCATTCGCTCAAGATGTTCGGGATACCGATCTCCTTGTACGGTGATCGTTGAAATGGCTCTTTGGATTTCTTGTAGATCGTCGGGCGAGAGATGGACGGCAAGAGCGCCGCTATTCTCGTCCAGACGCTCAATCTTGCGGGAACCTGGTATAGGAACAATCCACGTTTTCTGGGCAAGGAGCCAGGCGAGCGCGATCTGAGCCGGTGTTGCTCCCTTCTGTTCTCCGATCCTGGCCAGCAGATCAATGACCACCCGATTTGCTTTCAGTGCCTCTGGTGTATAGCGGGGGAGACGGCTGCGGATATCAACACTGGCAAAGGTCGTGCGTTCATCGAGCTTTCCCGTGAGGTAGCCCCTGCCTAGTGGGCTATAGGGAACGAAGCCAATACCGAGTTCCTCGCAGGTAGGCAACACGTTCTCCTCAACGGTTCTCCACCACAGCGAGTACTCGCTCTGAACAGCCGTGACTGGCTGGACCGCGTGAGCGCGACGAATGGTTTCTGCTCCTGCTTCGGAAAGGCCTAAGTGTTTCACCTTCCCTTCCTCAATCAGTTGCTTCACCGCTCCCGCCACATCTTCAATGGGTACATCCGGGTCCACCCGATGCTGATAGAACAGATCGATAGTCTCGACCCTGAGTCGCTTGAGCGAGCCTTCAGCACCTAGCTTGATGTGCTCTGGCCGCCAATCCTTGCCCAACTGTTCCCCATTGGGACCCAATTTGAAGCCGATCTTGGTAGCGATCACTACCTGCTCACGGCAGGGGGCAAGGGCTTCGCCCACCAACTCTTCATTGGTGAACGGGCCGTAGACCTGGGCGGTGTCGAAAAAGGTAATACCGCGCTCGACTGCCGACCGGATCAGGGCGATCATCTCTTGCTTGTCGGGGAGCGGGCTTTCATCATGACTCATTCTCATGCATCCAAGTCCAAGAGCTGAGACTTCCAGGCTTGTGTTTCCAAGCGTGCGCTTCTGCATGCGCTGAACTCCTTTTGTTCTGGATCTTATTGTCTTCTGTCTTTGCGTTCCAGATCGGAACGTTCTCTATCTGGTGGTAATTATAGACTCTCTGGAACGCGGGATAATAGAAGAATTAGCGAAAATGATTGTCCGATTCTGCACATCTTCCCACTTCGGGTCACGTGTAAATCCCAACATTCTGCGGGTCTGGTCCACTTTTGGTGATGCAAGGATGTGTGATAGAATAGAGGACAATCGTTTTTTCATCATCCTTGCTCGGTCTGAACAATTGGGCACAGAAGAGCAAGAGACGGTTCGCCAGCTTCGCCAGAGCCATCCAGAAGTGGAACTGGCCTACCACC
>DAOTTJ010000290.1:0-10144 GCA_034437695.1 Ktedonobacteraceae bacterium | reverse complement strand
GACCTTGCGGCAATCCATGCCTCCCTCTGGCACTATAATGCCAGCGGTCTGATTGGAAATTTGCCCCTTCCATTTTACACCACACAGGTCTTTATTCTGGGTGGACTGGCCTACCTGTTGATCTGGCGGCTCGGGCGCAGCTCCAATCGCTGGCTCGCTCTAGCCCTGCTGATCGCGATCCCACTCTTAGGCTTTGTACGCGACCTCTGGCAAGCTCAACTGGCCACAGCCAATAGCTTCCTGGTCTGGCAAAGTCCTCTCGCCTGGCTCGCCAATCTCATCATGTGGATAGTCATGTTTTTCGTCGGCTATATAGTCTTTCATCTACTCGCTTCCGACCGTAAAGAGGCTGTGGAAAGTCCGGTCCTTTAGACCGTTTGACAAGTTATTTCTAATAGTGTATAGTATGCATCGCATGGCGGGGCCAACTCCTGAAACAGGCTTATCTGCGCCTTCGAGGGAGCAAACAGGGATTGAGTTTGAGACGCTTGACTTCATCAATCAATCTCCTTAAAAACTACAACTACCTTTCTTCTACCTGGATGTAGATCTATCGAACATTGTACATCGGGGACAGCAAGCACACAGACAGATAGTAGTTGTTAATCGGCAAAAATGGACACTGCCCCGCACAGTAGAAAGAACAACCATGAAGCAGAAACTAAAGACGCATACTGCTATGGCCAAACGTGTGAAAATCACTGGCTCTGGCAAGATTATGCGCCGGAAGAGCGCCGTCAACCATCTACGGCGCAATAAGTCTTCCCATGCAATCCGTTCTATGGACAAGCGATTTCCGCTCGCTACCAGCGACACACGCAGCATTAAAAAGCTATTACCCTACTCTTTCTAAGTCGCTAGTTATCTCTCAGGATTGAATGGAGGACTGACACACTATGCCAAGAGTCAAACGTGGCGTACCCGCACACAAGAGACACAAAAAACTTTTACAAATGGCGGAAGGCCACCGCGCTACGCGCCGTAACCTGTACCGCCCCGCGCATGAATCGGTCATGCGCTCGATGGCCTATATGTATCGCGACCGGCGAACCCGAAAGCGGGATATGCGTGCTCTCTGGATCACCCGTATCAACGCAGCCGCTCGCATGCATGGAGTGAGCTACAGCAGGCTGATGCACGCTATTCACACAGCCAATATCGGCGTCGATCGCAAGATCCTGGCCGAAATGGCGGTCAATGACGAAGCAGCTTTCACCACTCTGGTAGAGATGGCACTGGCCGCTGTAAAGTAAGCAAAGAGAGATGCCAGGAGCAAGCACTTTATGGCTCGCCCCTGGCGTCGCTGCATTCGCCAGCCCGCAAAACGGACAGCGTACGAAAAGAGGCTACGCATAGAGATTACAAGCCTGGCCAATCCGCGCATCGCTCAGATACGCGATCTCCACACAGCAAAAGGCCGCAAAAAAAGCGGACTCCTGTTGATGGAAGGCCCACACCTCTTTCTCGCCCTTCTAGACGCAGAGATAGAGCCTGCCGAGGTTTATTTCCAACCAGAACTCCTCCAACGGACCACCGAAGGCCGTTCCCTCCTGCTCAACCTGCTCGACCCGACGGGTCCCCTGGCTCGCATTCCGCTGATTAAGGTCAGTGAACGCGTCGCGGAGGCACTGAGCGAGGCCCAGACCTCTCAGGGGGTACTTTGTATCATTTCACAGCAACTCCTGCACCCTGCACGCCTCCTGGCTCGCCGTCAGCCTGCTCTGCGCCCGGCACTGCTGGTCCTTGACGACCTGGCCGATCCGGGCAATCTGGGGACCATCCTGCGCACCGCGCTCGCGGCCGATGTCGCTGAGGTCCTGCTCACGCCCCGCTGCGTCGATTGCTATAGTCCTAAGGTTACCAGGGCTGCTGCGGGCGCTCACGTCGCTCTCCCCGTCTGGCCTGACCTGGCCTGGCCGCAGATCGAGGAACGTATCACCAGCCATTGTACTCGGTCTTCCAGGCAGATCTTTATCGCGGAAGCAGATAGCCCTCATATGTACTATGAGGAGGACCTGACCCAACCCTTTGCTCTGATTATCGGCAATGAAGCACACGGTCTCTCAAACGAAGCCCGCGCACTGGCGACGTGTACACTCGGTATCCCCCTGGCCAACCAGGTTGAATCACTCAATGCAGGCATGGCCACTGGCATCATACTCTTCGAAGCAGCTCGCCAACTCCATACACACCGCTAAAGGCGACGTGGTCAGCCCAGGCATCCTTCTCCTCCACGCGACAAGACACACGTACCTCAGGATGACTTTACCAGTGGTTGTTCATCTCACGGTGAAGGTCTGCCTGCTGGTACAAGTGTTCGCTGCCACAGCTATCGCATAGCAAAGGCGTTATACCAGGCTGGATCATCCCGCAAACCTCACAAACCCAACGCGGGGTTGTGGCTGGTTGTCGGCGATTATAGAAGGTCAGAATGCTCGCCTGCGCTCGTTCGGGATCGAGTTTGATTGAATGAGAACTGGAGTCTCGTGGTGCGATCATGATTATTTCTCCCTGCTGTACCCGCCACCATCCATGAATAATAGAGACATAGATAGTGGTTAAATCTGTCTATACGTCAAGTCTAACAGCCCTCTCGGCCGAAAGTCTACCTATTAAGATAGGGGTTATCGATGCTATCCATAACTACTAAGTTATACATTCAGCGCTACAACTAAGTCGGACATGCCAAAAACGCGACCAGGGAGATCCTCTACGCCACTTGAGCGCAGTAGATCTCCTGTCACGTTTGCTCTAAGCCGGATATAGATTTATCGGCGCTTGCCAGTAGATTGCCAACCGCTGGGATCTGACCAGTTGGGGACATCTGGAACGTTGTTCATATCCCGGAAAGGCAAGCCCTGCCGGTCTTCGGCGGGAGGCGGCATAAACTGGCGTCTGCCATTTCCATCAGGCGAGAGCACTGGCGAAAATTGCGTGAGATTGGCCGCCGACCTGCCGCCGACCGGCAGAGAAGCATACCCTTCGGCCTTGAAAGCCGGTCTCATCGCCTGTGTAGTCGCGGTTACCGTCCGAAAAGGGCCGCCGGGCGTCGGTACAGGCTCCGATTGCTCACCATTTAGGAATGGCGCGTGAACATTTGGCGCAAGGTAGTTCATGCCATCACGTAGTTTGAAAGCTTCTACTGAACCCAGCAGCTGCTCAGCCAAACGCGCCACGCGTTCCATATTTTGCGCAGCTTCGCGGGTACTGGCACTACTCCCCTGAGTCGACGCAACTACAACTTGCATAATCTGTACCACATCGCTGGACGATTGCTGCTGCTGTACGGCCATCTGACTGATCACATCAATCTCACGAGCCTGGCGCTCAATCACAGCGAAAATTGATTCTAGGGATGTCCCGGCCTCGCCAGCGAGCCTGGCCCCTACTGACGTTTCACGCTCAGTATCACGCATGGAAACCGCAACTGCGCCGATGTCGTCACGAACGCTGCGGATAATCTGCCCAACCATGCTGGCCTGCTCTTTTGCTCGCTCAGCCAGACGACGGATATCGGCGGCAACCGCCCCAAAGCCTTTCCCATTGTCACCCGCCATCGCGGCCTGAATCGCAGCATCCAGGGCCAGACGGTTGGTCTGGTGAGAAATCGTTGAGATCGCCTCGACGATATTGTTGATTTCACGCGAACGTTCTCCAAGCACATGGACACGATTAGAGGTCTCCTGTACATTTATCTGGATACGCTCCATACCTTCGACCGTCTGCCGCACAGCTTGCCGACCACCTTGCGCACTGAGTCGCGCCTCACGCGCACTGGCCGTCAAGGCCTGCGCACGACTGGCTACCTGCTGACCCGTCTGCGCCATGCGCTCAATCTCTACGGCAGCGGTCGAGATCTGTTGAATCTGCCGGTCAGCCACTTCCACCAGTTCATTCATACGATCTGAGGTAAACGAGGTGGATTCCCCTACTTCACGCGCAACCCCTTTCACACGCACCACCAGACTACCCAGTTCCTCAACCATGTAGTTAAACGAATCGGCCAGTACTCCCAGCGCATCCGCAGTCACTTCCGCCTGAACGCGTAGATCACCTTCACCTACCCCGCTCACCTCGCTCACCAGCTTCTCTACCTGGCCCTGAAGTACATCGCGCTGCGACTGCGTGTCCTGGATCAGGTGGACGATATTATCGAGCATGCTGTTCATCGAGTTGGCGACGATTGCAATTTCATCGCGACCATCTACCCTGGCCCGCGCGGTCGTCTCTCCTTTGGAGATGCGCTTCGTCAGAGAAACCAGCTCGTTGAGCGGACTCGTGATCGACCTCTGCACAATAAAATATGCGAAGTAGACAACCGCCATCGAGAGCACAAAAGCCAGAAAAGCCAGCAGAATGACCGACTGCGACTGCGTGGCCCCGGCGCTGGTGACAACCTGATTGATCGTAGTAACATAGGAGATCATTTGTTGCCAGTCGGTGTTTAAAGTCGTGTATGCTGTATCAAGAGTAGCCGTGGTCTGGGTAATCTGCGTCGCCGCTTTGGCCGCACTTACTCGGCCCCTGGCAACGTTCCCCGGCACCTGGTGCAGTAGATTTAGCTCAGCCGTCTGAGCAGACGAATACTGCGGCCACGCCTCTTCTATAATCGTATGCAAGAGGTTGCTATCGTTGACCGCGCTGTTATTCGTCGGAGCTACGCTGTTGAAGGTAGCTATCGCTGGACTCATAAACTGGCTGTTCGGCGGGTCGTCTTGCTTACGATAATTGGTAAGTCCGGCTGTCAGGTTATTTGTATCCTGATTGATGCTATCAGTCTTCGTACCGAGCACGGTTGAAGTGTTGCTATGCGTCTCCAGAGAGGCCAGAATCTGCGCATCCAGATCCTTCGTCTGTGCATAACCATCCTGAATATCTCGCGACACAGCCGTCGTATCAAACACAGTCTGCGAGATGGCTGCGAGCGCAGCTTCCCGGCTATTGACCTGGTTGAAATAATAAAATCCCATAGTTGCAATGATTGCGCTTGGAACAATTGCAGCCAGGACAAACGCAATTACAAGGCGACGCGAGATCTGGTAACTGAAGATGAGTTTCCACATATCTACTTGTAAATCCCTTCTCAACGCGGTACTGGACTGATTTATTATACTTTACAGAATAAATAAGCACACTAAGCAAGCAACGACTTCAAATGTACCTGACGTAAAGGAGTATCCTATATGTCAGTGTACATCAACTTTATTGAAAATGAAAATTCCAGCGATATATTGACCTGTTTTTCCTAGTTGTCTTTTAAGAAGTGATATGATGATTTAAAAATGCAAAATGCTTTTGCCAGAGGAGATATGCTTGTGAACAATACACATGCCGGACACTGGAATTTTCAAAAAGTTCTGGTGGCTAATCGCGGTGAGATTGCTCTACGGGTCATTCGAGCCTGCCGCGAACTGGGTCTGAACAGCGTCGCAGTTTATAGTGAAGTGGACCGCCAGGCACTACACGTACGTATGGCCGACGAAGCTTATGCGATCGGCCCGGCTCCAGCCAGCCAGAGCTATCTACATATCCCTACCCTGATTGAAGTGGCGCAGCGTTCAGGAGCGCAAGCAGTCCACCCAGGCTATGGATTTCTCTCCGAAAATGCCGCTTTTGCTGAGGCCTGTGTAGAGGCCGGCCTGATCTTCGTCGGACCTTCCGCGGCTATGCAACGAGCGGTCGGCGAAAAAACGGCGGCACGTACTATCGCCCATCAGGCCGATGTTCCTATTGTTCCTGGTGCACTGCTCGACGATATCGATGAGGCGACTATACAGAAGCGTGCCGCGCAGATTGGCTATCCTCTTTTGCTGAAAGCGGCGGCTGGCGGCGGTGGGAAAGGTATTCGTTTTGTCGACGATCCTCGTGGTCTGCTCGCTGCGCTGCGGACTGCACGGAGCGAGGCCCATAGCGCCTTTGGCGATGAGCGCGTCTATTTAGAAAAGGCCATTACTCCCGCTCGTCATATCGAGGTGCAATTTATTGCCGATACTCATGGCCACGTGGTTCATCTGGGTGAGCGCGAGTGCAGTATCCAACGCCGTCACCAGAAGCTGATCGAGGAGGCTCCCGCCCCGATGCTGGATGAGACCTTACGCCAACAAATCACTTCGGCGACTATCAACCTGATTCGCACGATTGGTTATGTCAACGCGGGGACCGCCGAGTTTCTCGTAGGACCCGATCGTCACTTCTATTTTCTGGAGATTAATGCACGTATTCAAGTTGAACACCCCGTCACTGAATACTGCACCGGCCTCGATCTGGTCCAGGAGCAGTTTCGCGTGGCTGCGGGTCTGCCCCTCTCTTTTACCCAGGAAGAGGTTACTTTGCGCGGATCGGCCATCGAGTGCCGGATCTCGGCCGAAGATCCGGCCAATCGTTTCTTACCCGCCACTGGCACAGTCCAGGCTCTGCAAGAACCCTCTGGACCAGGAGTACGCGTCGAGAGTAGTCTCTATCCAGGCCTACAGGTGCCGCTCTACTACGATCCGCTCCTCTCCAAGCTGATCGTATGGGGGCGCGATCGCGCTCAGGCCATCGCTCGCATGCGCCGCGCTCTTGATGAGTACCAGATCGTGGGCGTACGTACTACCCTGCCCTTTGCACGCTGGCTGATGGATCATCCACGCTACCTGGCAGGCGATTTTTCAACTGACTTTATCGCGCAGGAATGGAACGAGCAAGCAGCGTCAAACAGGCTCGACTCACCTCTCTCAACACCCGATGCGCTCACGCCCGAACAGGTAGCCGCTCTGGCAGGCGCACTGGTAATGCATACGCAGATAGCCGACGCACAACAGCAGTCCACTGAGCCAGAGCCGGAGGCCGGCAATCGCTGGCGACTGGCCGGCAGGCTGGAAGGTCTGCGCAAGATTTAGGCATCGTCAGAGATAAGGCACAGCTACTCTTCAACCGGTGGCGGTAGTGTAAACTCGGGTGGAACGCGGTCCTGACGGCGGACCTGCTCGGCTTTCAGGCGCTCGACCGCTTCAGGCGGGACATAGCGTCCCCCCAGAGGCGTCGGGTGAATGCCGGGACCATGAAAATCGGTCCCGCCTGTCGGGATCAGTTGATACTCATCGGCCAGTCCGTGCAAGATGCGCTCGTCTGCCGGACTGTATGGACCATAATAGGTCTCCAAACCGACCATACCGGCGGCGCACAACTCAGGCAACCAGGCTCGTAGCTTCTCCAGACCAGGCAGATCCAGCGGGTGAGCAATCACGGGCAAACCGTTGGCACTATCGATCAGCCGCACAGCATCCACTGGCGTCAGGTGATAACGCGAGACGTAGGCCGCGCAGCCTTTGCCAATATATTTGTCAAAAGCCTCGCCAATGCTCTGCACATAGCCCGCTTCTAGCAAAGCTCTAGCGACATGCGGACGACCCACTGCGCCCTGAGCAATCTCACGCACGCGCTCCCAGGAGATGGCGATGCCCTGTTCATTCAACAGCTCAACCATGCGCTCACCACGCCGCACACGAGCGTCGCGCAGGATTGTTAGTACACTCTGAAAAGCTGGTCGGGCGTATTCGGGGAAATATCCCAGAACATGGATTTCCCCCTCGCCTGTATCGGTGTTCAATTCGATCCCAGGGATAAAATCGAGGTGCAGCTCGTGAGCGCGGCGGGCGGCCTCTTCAAGTCCATTTGTCGTATCGTGATCGGTTAAAGCCAGCACACGCAAACCAACCTCAGACGCCTGACGAAGGAGTTCGGCAGGAGCATAGATCCCATCCGAGGCGGTTGAATGGGTATGTAGATCGATGTAATTGGCCATTAGCAGATAAAACAGGTTGCTGCACCTGTTAAAGGCGTCAGCAACCTGTTCTCCTCCAATTCTAAAGTACAGGCAACGGGTCGATTATCGAGCATAATCAACCGAACGAGTTTCACGCACCACGCAGATCTTGATCTGACCAGGATAATCCAGGCTCTCCTCAATCTTATGCGCGATCTCGCTGGAAAGCTGGCTGGCCGCAATCTCATCGATCTCATCGGGTCGGACAATAATGCGCACCTCGCGCCCGGCCTGAATAGCGAAAGACTTCTCCACGCCAGTAAACGAATTAGCAATACTTTCCAGAGCTTCCAGGCGTTTGATGTAGAGGTTAACGGTCTCACGCCGCGCACCTGGTCGAGCCGCCGAGATAGCATCGGCTGCCTGGACAATCGCAGCCTCCAGACTTTGTGGCTCCGAGTCAGTCGCATGGTGGGCGACCATTGCATGAATAACTTTCGGTGAGCGGTTGAAACGTCGAGCGATTTCACCACCCACAATCGCGTGCGGACCCTCGACCTCCTGATCGATTGCTTTGCCCAGGTCGTGGAGCAGCGCCGCAGTCTTGCAGACATTGACATCCGCTCCCAGTTCATGGGCGATCGTGGCGGCCAGAATCGAAACCTCAACCGAATGTTTCAGCACATTCTGACCATAGCTGGTACGAAAGTGTAGTCGTCCCAGGATCTTGACCAACTCGGGAGGCAGACCGTGAACATTCGCGTCATTGGTGGCGCGTTCACCCTCCTCGCGCACAATCGTTTCCACTTCCTGACGAGCTTTGGCCACGACATCCTCGATCCGTGCAGGATGAATGCGCCCATCGATGATCAGCTTGGTCAAAGCCACACGCGCTACTTCACGGCGCACAGGATCAAAACCAGAGAGGATCACAGCCTCAGGAGTATCATCGATAATCAGATCAATCCCCGTTGCCGCCTCCAATGCCCGAATGTTGCGCCCTTCCCGTCCGATGATACGTCCCTTCATCTCATCATTCGGCAGGAGCACCACAGAAACCACCGCCTCCGCCACCTGGTCCGAAGCACAACGTTGGATGGCCAGCGTAATAATTTCACGCGCTTGAGCCTCGGCCTTCTCACGTACCTCCTCCTCGATCAAACGTGCTCGTCGCACAGCCTCAGCGCGAACGCGCTGCTCAACCCGCGTCAGCAAAGTCTCGCGTGCCTGCTCCTCAGACATCTGAGCAATACGCTCTAATTCCTGCTGCTGTTGCCCTTTGAGACCTTCCGCATCCTCGCGTAACTGCTCAATCGCTCGCTCTCGCTGCATCAACTTGCGATCACGTTGCTCTAGAGCTTCAATCTTACGTTCTAACGCCTCTTCTTTTTGCTGTAGACGACGCTCCTGTCTCTGTAGCTCAGTGCGACGCTCAGCATTCTCCCTTTCCATACTAGAACGCAGACGTGCCGTCTCATCGCGGGCCTCGCGTAAAACCTCACTTTGCTGAAGTTGTAACTCCAACAGACGTTTTTCGCTCGTCTCCTTCTCAGCACGTAGACGTTCTTCAAAGATACGTTTATTCCGTTCCATCCACAGACTGGTGCCGACAGATATTGCAACAGCGGCAAGAACTGCAAGTCCAACAACTGCGATGATGACAATGATATATATGGGTGACACTTCGGCCTACCTCCGTTTGTAAAGGTGAACAGGCCTCTTCTAAGGCTCAAAAAGGTATAATGATAGCATATCTTTGTGAGAAAATTTATGCAATGCACCAAAGATACTATATAAGAGGGGTCTCTTACCTGTCAAGCAGTAAAGCTGCTGTGCCTCTTCCAGGGCTGGAATATGCTCGATCAAACATTCAGGCAAAAGTGGGCAACTCTCTCGTCAGAGTCGAGGAATGAGCGAATGAGTAGAAGAAGAGAGTGAGCGAGGAGATATAATGTTATTTTTTTGGGTGCGTAACATATAACAGAAAAATGTTTGCATTTTCCTCAAAATCAAAGTCTGAAATTATTTATCTACACTAGTTCTTAAAGAGCAGCCATCTCCTGTAGGTCGGATAGTGGGCAAGTTCTTTTGCTCTCTATCCTCAAATAGCATTTCTTATAGGATCAGATCTTAACCTTATAATAATGTGGAGTAATCATCAGGCACTTTATAACATGGACAATATCAAACATTTGTTCTATTATTATGTCAGGTTTATTTAGCCGATGTCCTCTAGTCCTATACAGAGTGACCATTTCGCGTATAATTGTTAGTAAGCTGAAAAATATTTAGCTTATCGGTTTGGGGGAGATTTGAAATGTTTTACCGAAGAAAAGTTTTATTAGCGTTATTAGAAGCGTTTGGTGGCTCATTAGCAAGAACTGATTGTCAAAAGAT
>DAOTTJ010000289.1:0-2686 GCA_034437695.1 Ktedonobacteraceae bacterium | reverse complement strand
CCTGTCTCACGGGAACGAGTCTGGGACGCAATAACCAGACCTGAACAGCTGTCACAATGGTTGAGTATGGTACGGGATATGGATTTTCGCGTTGGTGGTACAATCAATTTTACCTGGGATAATGAGCCTTCTCTCTATCCAGGCGTGATTGAAGTCATTGAGCCTGTCCATCATTTTGCTTTTCGCTGGTATTCGCACGCGATTGGGCATCCCGAGCTCAGGCTGGCTCCTCATGCAGGAACATTGGTGGAATTTACCCTTGAAGAGGTTGGCGAAGGGACTCAGTTAACCCTCATAGAGTCTGGTTTTGCCTCCCTTCCCAATGAGGCAATAGCAGAACAAGCGTATCAGGATAATCAGGGAGGATGGAGCGCACTATTGCCTGGTTTGCGTGCTTGTGCTTTGAAGCAAGTTTCCCCTGCATAAGGAATCTTCCTTGATGTTCTGTTTGGATTTTCTTCTATTTCTGATGTCAGAAATAGTCCAGGCAGAGAAGAAGAACATGCCATGACAGATTCACAAACGCATCTGGTTTTTGCGGCATTGGCAGACCCGACTCGGCGTCTTCTATTTCAGCAATTGTGCGAAGAAGGTTCTGGGACAGCAGCAAGCTTTGCGGCTCGTTTACCTATCACGCGGCAGGCTGTAACCAAGCATCTGCTTACTCTAGCGGAGGCTGGTCTGGTTACTTTTTATGATGAGGGACGTGAGCGACGCTATATACCCCGGCCAGAGTCCCTTCAATCCGTAACAATCTGGATAGCTTCGGTTGAAGCGTGCTGGGATAAGCGCTTGGCAGCTTTACGGAAGTATCTGCTTGATGAGGCAGTGCAGACTGCGCCTGAAAAACAGACGAGCGATAATACAAGCTCAATTAAGAAAGGGATACAGACAGAATGACCAGAAGTATTGAGAAAGAAACATTTATTACGGCGTCCCCTGAGCGTGTGTTCCAGGCTTTGACCCAAAAAGCAGATCTGGAGCGCTGGTTCGTGCAGAAAGCGGATATCGATTTGCGGCCAGGAGGCGCGATTCGTCTCGAATGGGCTCCAGAGGCTGTTGAGAATGGCACGATTCTCGCAGTAGAGCCACACCATCGTTTGAGCTATAACTGGGTGGCTCTTGAGCCAACGCCTACAACAGTGCTCTTTGAACTGATTCCTGAGAACGATGGCACTCGCCTCCAGTTGCACCATACGGAAATTGGTGAAGGAGAGGTCTGGGATAACTATTATACTGCACTTAATAGTGGCTGGAATGTGCATTTTAAAAATCTCAGCGCTTTGCTAGAAACTGGGACCAGTGAAGCCCCAAAGCCGACCGGAAATATTCAAAACGAGAGAGTCTAGTCACTCCAGTGCCTCGCTTTCTTTTGCACGGCTTATGAAGAGCGGAAATATGCTTCCCGGCTGTGTCTCACCAGATACAGCAGCATTTGTCCAGGCTCTCTTTGTTGAAGGAACAGATCTTCCTCCTTCAGCAAAGAGATCCTCCTTTTTTCTTTTTGTGCAACTCTTCTGCTCTCGAAGCATTCTATAGAGTATACATGACAGTTCGTCAAGTCAACTCTTTTGACGACTACTTTGGATAAGGAAATATATTCGTAATGCAAACTACACGTTTTTCAACTCGGTTGACCATTTTTCTGCTTATGCTAACGTGTGTTATTGCCTGGACGATGCAGGTAGGGTCAGTGCAGGCTGCGAGCACCCGTCATGATTTTGGCCATGCCTACTTCTTTGGGGAGAGTCTGACCGATTGTTGTTGGACCCAGCGTTACACCAACAGTGGTGCTCCAAACTGGGCGGATCTCTTGCCACCTCTGATTGGCGCAAGCTATACAGCCAGCAAGCAAACGGATCTCGCGGTCGCGGGTGCGGCAGTTGCCACGAGTGCAGGCAATCCGACGCTGGCGGCAAAACTGGGTATCCAGACTAGTTTCCTCGCCCAGGTTGGCCGATTAGGTAGCGAGGGTGTGACGATTAGTCGTGACGATGTTGCAGGCATTTGGATTGGCACGAACGACATCTGGACCTCCAGCTATTCTGCGACGGATCAGGCACCGCCGATCGTTGGCGTCTTCGATAAGCCACTGGGTCCGCGTCCGAGTGTAGAGGCTCTGACCAGGTATGTGACCAGTAATCTACGTATTGGTATTAATCAATTAAGAGCCGATGGCTTCCATAACATCATTTTGCTTTCGCCTTACGATATTGGTCAGTCTGCAATCGAGCCTAATGCAGCCGCAGCCGCGCTCGCGACACGGTATTCCATTTCTATCCGCAATGCAGAGTCTCGTCTCTATACTCCTGGCGTCAACACCTATTTCGTTGATGTGTTAAAATTGCTGCGGCACGTACAGGCGCATCCTGCCAGGTACGGCTTTCTGCATATCAACGCGGTTGATAACTGCCAGGCCAACAATTGTAACAGTTTGCCCCTGGCGGAGCAAAATACCTATATATTCAATGATATCCTTCATGTAACTAATGGTTTCGACCAGGTACTAGCAAAGGATGCAGCCCAGATTATCAATGCAGGGATATGTGTGCGCCCCCATGAGGAGTAAAACTAGAAGCTACATGGGCCTAAGTACTAGTCATCCCCAATGAGATACCGTTGGCAACTCTGCTCGTGAGTAAGCTCAATAGGAATCAAAGCGGCGAAGCGCAAAATCCGGGTTTTC
>DAOTTJ010000288.1:0-39728 GCA_034437695.1 Ktedonobacteraceae bacterium | reverse complement strand
ATGAACTATCTTCATAAGTAGCTTTCCTTATAAAAAATGTTTCTCTAATTCATCTTCAACTTCAGACATAAAGAAGTGGGCTTTTATATCGAGCGCTCTTGCTAATGCGATCAAAGTCGGTATTGAAGGAGATTTAAGGCCGCGTTCAATCTGGCTTATGTATGTACGGTCAAGATTGGCCAAATCAGCTAATTTTTCTTGTGATAGTTTTTGTTGAAGGCGATACTTTCGGAGAGTTTTACCAAATGCTAATTGGATGTTATCTCTCAACTTATAACCTTCCCCGTTTTTACGCATTTTCTAATGCAAATGTAATAGCAGAGTGACTATATGTCCACGGACGATAGTCTACAAATATATATGTTTGACTAATGTAGTTTAGCCGCGCCTGCCCTGGGGGGCAATGTGCTATACTACATTCAGAGGGCAACTAATCCACTGGAAGTCTCCCTATCACACCACGAGGATGTTTTTGTATGATTGAACACGACGGAGCTATTTCACCAGCCAATACCGTTTTTGTCATGCTGTGTTTTGAGGGTCCTGACGTTTATTCAACGGCAGGCGGTTTGGGGACACGCGTCACAGAATTAGGTGAGGCACTGGCTACTCAAGGGTACACAACCCATTTAATTTTTATAGGCGATCCTTTCAAGCCTCCGGTCGAAACGCGCGTGGAAGGACGTTTTATCCTGAAACGCTGGTCCCAATGGGTGAGCAAATACTACCCCAACGGCGTTTACGACGGCGAAGAACAGAAACTCTATGACTACAATGAGAGCGATCCCTACCATATTTATAATGAGATAGTGAAACCTGCTCTGGCCGAGGGTAAACTGGTTGTGGCTATGGGCGAAGATTGGCATACAGTTGAAGTCATGGGCCGCACCTCCGATCTATTGCACTGGTTCGGCGTACGCCAGAAGGTGCTATTGCTCTGGACCCTCAATAGCTTGATGTCACTCAATCGCATCGATTGGGTGCGTTTAAACTTTGTGACGACTATCTGTACGGTCAGCAAATATATGAAGCATAAGATGTGGAGCTATGGCGTCAACCCACTGGTCATCCCCAACGGTATCCCCACACGCCATATGCAACCGGTTGACCCCGAGAACGTCACACGTCTGCGCGAAATAGCTCAGCAGGGCGACCCCGAGCGTATGTTTCTCTTCAAAATCGGACGTTTCGATCCAGATAAACGCTGGATAATGGCCGTAGAGGCCGCGGCACGCTTAAAACACAGCGGTCACCCGGTCACTTTATTTATACGCGGCGGCATTGAGCCTCATGGAGGCGATGTACTACGTCATGCCTACAATATTGGTCTGGTTATTCGCGACGTGACGGCTCAACGCCCCACTCTCAGTCAATGCCTGGCGGCCATCGCCGAGGCCGGACCAGCCGATATTTATAATCTACGCTTTTTCCTGCCCGAAGAGTTTGTCCGCACAGCCTATCGCGCCGCCGACGCCACGCTGGCCAATAGCGGTCACGAACCCTTCGGTCTGGTCGCACTCGAAGTTATGGCAGCTCAGGGCATCGCGGTCACCGGGAGCACAGGCGAAGACTACGCGATCTCACTGGAAAACGCGATAGTGACCGAGACAGAAGATCCCGACGAGATTGTTGGTTATTTGCTTTATTTACGCCGCCATCCCGAGGAACAGGAGCGCATTCGCGCCGCCAGCCTGCATACTGCACAGCAATTTTTGTGGGATCAGGTAATCGAAAATCTCTTCAGTAAACTGGAGTTTCTGGCCCGTAAACAGGATATTTGTCTAGAGTAAGAAGCCGTTACTTCGTGCTTTCTCTTCACATCTCTTTTGCAGTTGGGTTGAAGATGGGTACATTTGCTCCCTGGCTGATCAGAACACGATGTGCTGGCTTCTAAGAGGGATCTTTGTATGGTTGTTGATGTGGCTCTCTATACGGTCGTGCATCAGCCACGCCGTTTAAAATTACCAGCACAGCCAATTCCGCGCTGTGCTTCGATTGAAGATATTACGCGCTGCCTTTTTGACGAGCGTCTCAATGAACGATATTTTCATCAGGTCGCGCAATCCTGTTATTATCCTGCCGTGCATATGTTCAGCGAACTCGTGCAGCAGCAAGGTCTGCGCCTGGCTCTGGGCATTTCACTCTCGTTTGTACGCCAGGCAAAACTCTGGGATACCGCCCTCCTCGACCTCTTTCGCGAGTTGGTGGCTGAGGAGAACGTGGAACTGATAGGCGTCGAACCTTACCAAAGTCTGCTTGGTCTGATTGATCTCCCGGCCTTCGCAATGCGTATGCGCAGGATGGCCGACGAGATGCAGGAAGTCTTTGGAAAACGTCCGGTTATCGCTGACATGCTTCAACAAGGCATGTCGACCAGCCTGTATAACGCGCTCGATACCGCTGGCTTCCAGGGCATTCTGATGAGTGAAACGTCGCAGATTATGCAATGGCGGTCCAGCACTTATCTTTATCAATTCGGTCAGGCAGAAACCGATGTGATGGATATCAAACTGTCTGGTCGCTCGCGCAGGCATGCCGCGAGGGCCGCAGCACGCGACCCGTTAGGTCCCCCATATACGACTGAGGCACTGCATATGCATAGTCCCTATCTGCTGACGTGTCACGCAGGTCTCAGCGCTGATATACGTGAGCGGTTCTCAGACCACTCGTGGGCGAGTTATCCGCTCTACGCCGAGACCTATGCCAGTTGGGTTGCCCGGACCGAGGGAGATTTCGTGCTACTTACCTGCGATATCGAAACCTTTGGCGAGCGGCACGCTCCCGCCAGCGGCATTTTCAATTTTATACGCGCTTTCCCTGGCGCTCTAAAGTCACAGGGGATGACCTTGCGCACGCCGGGTGAACTGATTGAGCGCCACGCCGCCTCGCGGACGTTTGAACTCCCCCTGCCTATTCATCCGCCCACATGGTCGGCCGCGCTCGATGCAAACATATACTTTGACCAGGGACCACAACGCGCACATTTCCAACTGATGCACGATGTCTATAACCTGGCTCGCTTGACCGAGAATGCGGAACTGCTTGATCTCGCGACGTGGCTGACTCAGATATATACCCTCCATCTCGTCACCTGGCCAGAGCAACATATCGCGCACGCGGCAACCCCCCGCGAATGGTGGTCACTCGGATCACACGACATTCTACACGCGCAACGACAGGTCTACCTCAATCTGCTCTATGCACTCGAACCGTACCTGCCGACACGTATACAACGTCAAACCTTGCGCAAGCAGACCAGGTCCACCCAGGCGACGATCCCGCTCAAAATGTCGCAAGAGGCGCAAGACGTGAAAGAGATCAAAGAGAAAAAAAAACCTCAAAACGACAAGATCCTAATTGAGGCCCAGAGAATGTAATCTGCGCCCGGTATCCCCGCTCAAAACGTACCCTTGCACGGAGTGACTCAGGCGCTACAAAGCGTTGAGGTCACTCCGCGCAAAAGGCAGGTTTTACGGCAAAAAGCCGAAAGGTACAGCCGAGCAAACTGGTTAAGGTTTGCGCAAACGCTGGGAGTTTCCTCCTATTTTCTCAGCAAACTCCGCAAAAAAGTTGACGCGATCGGGTCTATTTAGGTAGACTCGTCAACAGCACTGGCAAATAATGACATTGCTTGATATAGCTTTCGATAGGGAGGTCGAGGGTTGCTTTTATCCCCATCGACGCAACTATCCAGTTTCTAACGTAGCTTGCCAGATAAAACGCCTGGTATCCCTGGCAAACAAAGAGTAAGAGGTAGGTTATGCAGCAATTCCGTCCGCTTCCGCGATTCGACACAATTGAAGAGGCAGAACCGGTCGAGACGCGCCCACAGCCACTTATACGCCCCCCACTTGTTGCACCATCTGTTGAACCACAAACGGGGAGCACTGCTGGCTCCAAACTTAATCCCGACACCACCGGGCGCATGCCAGTTCTATTATTCACCGGTCCACACGCTACACCTGCCACTGACCAGCTCGCGGCTCTGACAAAAAAATCTGTCACGGCTGGACATCCCTCCCTGACCTCGGCGCTTCAGGCGACAATGGGCGTGACAACGCAGACAAACCGTATAGTGATCATACCCGCAGGAACAAAGCGGAAAAAGGTCGCAGCCAACGCGCCTGTCCGGCATATGAAGCCGCGCGTACGTCACATGCTTATTCTGGCTGCCACGCTGGGCATCTTACTGACCACCCTGGCCACCCTGCTGCCGCTCTCCTCTGGTCAGGGCGGTGCAACGCTGCTCAACGACTTTACTAACCTGATGCGCTCGGCACAGATGGATGCACATATCGAGGCACAGATCAACGATACACACGCACAGTTTAATCCCAATCCGGCGAACCTGCCCCCAATGCATATTGCCAACAGTCCTTATGTAGCTGTGGCCCAGCAGGCGGCACTCACCGCCGGGATTTCACCGATCTATTTTGTGCGGCAAATTAATCAGGAAAGCGCCTTTAATCCAAACGCGCTCTCGATCACCGGTGCCGAAGGCATCGCCCAATTCGAACCTGGAACCGCCGCAGGATTGGGCATCAACCCATTAGACCCCGCTCAGGCGCTCAATGGGGCCGCGCAACTGATGTCCCGCTACTACTTCCGTTATGGCGACTACGCCAAAGCTCTGGGGGCGTATAACGCCGGTACTGGCACACTACAGAGTGCGACCAATGCCTGCGGCGTCAATTGGCTGAGTTGTATGCCCGCACAAACGCAGAACTACGTCTATGTGATCATGGGCATCTAACATTCAGCTCTCTTCTCCGTCGCTATGCAGAGTCCTGGTTTTACGGCAGACATATCAGGTAAAACGCCGTGAAACCAGGACCCCCTGTCTGCAACGCCTTCGACTCAATATCCAGCGTGTATAACGGGAACTTCTACACTGCCTAAAACGTTTCCTGATTGTAAGCACATTTCTAGCCGTGTCAGCAGATCTAAGGAGCGAAAATCATGCAGCATAAGAGTTTCAGCAGCGTCTTACGCCAACCCTGGCTTTTCTCAGTCGTCGTACTTCTCCTCGTTAGCTTCGCGTGCGCCGCCTGTGGGACAAATCCTACCAGCACCGGAGGTTCAGGTGTAACACCGCCAGTCACCCCTACTGCACACCCAGGTACGGCTAACGGCTGCCCCAACCAGACAGCCATCGCAACGACGCCAGCTAAAGCTGGGATCGTACTCTTGCAATCGGCGAATAACACGACCGTCAATGTCGCCAAAGGCAGCATAGTCGAAGTCGATCTCCCCTTCGACCATAACTGGACCAATCCGACAGGCAATTTTCAGAGCAATCTGACTGTACAGACACCTTCGGGTTACGCCGCGCAAACACAGAAGATGTGCGTCTGGCGCTACCTGGCCAGCAATCCCGGCAACGTCCAGCTCTCCTACACCGGACAGGCCCTCTGCAAAAAAAACGAGGCGTGTCCAATGTACGTTGTGATGGTCTCGTTCACGCTCGTAATCAAATAAAATAGGCGCAAAAAACTTCACTCCTGTGATTGTTCCAGATGAAGCTTGCCAACTGGCAAGAAAACTATATAGAGAAAGCAAAGAGGAGAAAGTGGGCAGATCCATTCTAATAAGCCCCGGAGATTTGTCGCATGTGATGAATACATGGGCTGTGATATGATGCATGTGCAGGGCTATGTAATGCTCCGCAAGCCAGGGGTTTGCGACCCCCAGAATCGGATTGCGAGTGTGTTCAGGGGAGGTGCTATACGTCAAGAACGAAATAGCCCTGAGAAAGAGGGGAATGTATGCCAGAATTGCACTTTACTATCCTCATCGAAGGGTCTGCTGAAACGATCTTTGCGCTGATCGCCGATCTCTCTCATTATGATCGCTGGCTCTCCGGCTCAAAGGTATTTGAGGGGATCACGCAGATCACACCTCTGCCGGTTGGCCTGGGAACTACCTATATTGACGCTGGCCCGTCAGGCATCAGACACGGTGAGGTTACCGAATATGATCCACCAACGCGTATCTCTTTCAGTCAACCAATGCATGTGAAGCAGGGCGCGTTGACCGGAAAGATCGATATTGATCTGCGCCACACGCTTGAGCCGGTAGAGCAGATGACGCGCGTGAACCGTGATCTCACCTTTCACATCCACGGTCTGCTGAAAGCGGCCCAACCCTTCGTCATCGCCACTTTTCGCCAGGAGAATAAGCGCATGCTTCTGGCATTGAAGCGGTACGTAGAACAGGAAACTGAGCAGAGCCGCCATTGAGCCACGGATGACGCTCACTAAGGGTATGCTCCTGTCAGGAGTTTGCCACCCCTGGCAATTTACACGAGTAGGTTTTTTGCTGGATGCTTCGCTGGAGCGAAGCACCCCTTGTACATGCTTCTTCTCTCTAGGGTGGGGCGGTTCCGACCAAGAGTCGAGGGCAGGACGAAAACTCCGCTGAGCGCGACTTTTGCGCAACGCTGCGCCAAAAAGGGGGTCAAAAGGGGGTCAATGTGGAAGGGAATCTATTTGGATGCACCTGTAGCGAGGCGCGAATGCAGCTTGTCGATTTAAAAGCAAGGGAACTACCCAATATTCCTATATTTAAGGTTGAAATTGGCCAAAACATGGTTGGAGAATGTATAGTTTTAGAAGTACCCGCTGAAAAAATCGCAAGCATAAGTCAGGACCTAAAGCATGCAGCTACGAGACAAGGATGTGCAAGAAGACGTTATCCGCAATCTACAGAACCAGGTAAACGAACTGACGGCGACCAGGTTGTTGCTCGAAGAAGAGATAACAGAACTCAAAGCTGAACTGGTACAAAAAGAGCGCTTTGCAGCAATGATTGCACACGAGATGAGGAGTCCACTGACTCCAATCATTAACTATGCACAAATTATTGCTAAACCCAATCAACGCCGGGACAGCGTTGAGCGAGGCAGCCAGATCATCGTCAGCCAGGCCTGGCGTTTGGCACGACTGGCCAAAGATCTGCTCGATATCTCGCGCCTCTCTTCTGGACAGTTTACGTTGAAGCGCGGCCCTTCTTGCGACATTGTCAAAATCATTAAAGAACTCGTTGACCAGGTCAAGCCGGTAGCACTCTTCCATACGTTCGAGGTCAATCTACCAGATGCGCCCCTCAAAGGCAATTGGGACAACGATCGTCTACAACAGGCTATTGGTAATCTGCTCGACAATGCGATTAAGTATTCCGACGATGAGACGGTGATCACAGTCAAACTCTGGCAAACAGATAAAATGGTGCATGTCAGTGTACATAACGTCGGGGCAAGCATTCCTAAAGCACAGATTGACCAGTTATTCCGACCCTTCTCACGCCTGCAAACGGCATCGCTTCAGGACGGCACAGGGCTGGGTCTGTTTATCACCAGGTCAATTGTCGAAGCACACGGTGGAAAGCTCTACCTTGAGGAGCTACCCGAAGGTCTGGGGACAACGTTTACCTTTGACCTTCCACTTGAAACATATACCACTGAAAAACAGCCTGGAACGACGCCTGGACACGGTGAGTGAAACACTGGCACCCCCGAATGACTACAGGTCAGGGAAGGCCTCTGTGCTTCCTTAGAAGGCTCTCGTTTAACCAGTAAGCACGTTCACTCACCCCTACTCTCTACCTGGCTACCGTTACAAAAATAACGAGCCAGGTCTTATCAGTTCTCTGCTCCTACCACAACAGATCTTTACTAGCGCCTCTCAGAGCCTGTAAAATAATCGGGCCAATATCTTTCGTGGTAGAAGACATGGCTGTGACTTGACAGAGGAGTAATGATCATGCCATACTCTAGAAAGAACTCCTATGCAATCGTCTGAAGGTCAAAGTATGTACAAGCACTTGAGAGCTATCTAGAGTATAGACCCTTCTTGGTTCTTTCTCGCCAACACCAAGTGTGGCAGAACTGGACCGGACTTCTGCATACCAACAAAAGCTGGTATTTTTCCTCGTACCCGCGCACCTCCTTTGTAAAGTTATAGAGAGCTGTCTCCCCCCATATTCACTACAGATTGAACATAATCATGCGACCCAAAGGAGAAATGCTACTATGGTTTTGATCAGAAATATGTATGAGCACGAAGCCGAGCGCGTTCGTGACTTATGGGGACAGATGAGTGCAGAAGCAGGAACACCGCTTCCAGAATCGGCTGCATCTCTCATCCTTGCGAACCTCAAGCAGTATGCTACTCATCAAGCGGTTCACTGCTCCGTGGCTGAAGAACAGCAGATCCTCATCGGCTTCGTCACGTGTAGTGTGACGGGGCATCCTGTCATGCCAGGGCTAGTGGGCGAAATCGAGGAACTTTACGTCCAGGCTAACCCTGATCCGCAAACGGTTCAGGCTGAATTGGTAAGGCAAGCGGTTGCCTTCATGAAAGGATGCGGAGCTGGGAGTATTCGCACACAGATCGGTATCGGGGAAGAAAGCCCGGAGGAGGAACAACGGGCTTTCTGGCAATCGCTGGGTTGGCAGAATGATATGACCACCTTTTCCATCTACAGCAATGTCCCAGGAGATCCTCCCTTACAGCGTGTTTGGGACGAGTATCAAGTGCAGATCCAGACGATGATCAACGGGCAAGAGTTCTAAGTCTCTTTTGTCTATCAGGAATAAGCTTTGCTCGTTCTTCACCTGGAAGGTGACAAATCTAGAAGTGAGGGACCTGCTGAGTTTTCAGCAGGTCCCTCACAGGGTAGAAGGCCATCCTTCATCTAGTAGAAGGTCTCAATGATAACCAGAAAAGTGTACACAACCGACCTGAGTGACCTGGAGTGGCAAGTGATTGAACCATTATCCCAGGTCTCAAACGCTTGGGCCGCAAATTTGACTATTCCCGGCGGGAAATCCTCAACGACATTTTCTATCTCAACCGAAACGGTTGCGCTTGGCGAGATTTGCCTGGTGACTTCCCGCCTTATGGCATTGTTTCACCCTACAGCCCTTTGCCGGGGCTTGGAGTTTTACACAGGTAGGTTTTTGCTGAACGCTTCGCTGTGGCGAAGCCCAGATCATCAGGGAAGGATAAAAACCTACCTGCGAAAAGGGCTTGGGGTGTCCCCAATACACCTTTTATTTAGTTGTGCCTGTTTTGCCGGAGACAAAACAGGCACAACTGGAGTGCAGAGAGATGCTCTCTGCTAACTTCATGCTTATGGGAGGGGCCATACGCCGAGCATTACATAGCCCTATGTTCACTCCACCACAGAGGCCGATCTGGCCAGGATAACAGGGTGTGTACCTGTAAAAATGGACAGGCTGGTACTCGCGAAAATGCCTGGACGAAAAACCGGCGAAATTAGCGGCGTACAAAGCACACGCAGGCGGGTATACTTACCAACGTGCAGAGGGAACTACAGGTATAGCTCTGGATCTGGTAACACTGATTGTGGAACCCGGCGTCACCAGATTTCATGAAAGAAACGCTCTTGACATCATCTGCGTGCGAGGCGGAAAGACCACAGGCGCACACATTCAACATCGCTCTCGGATAGAGCGGTGGGAGCTATACCAGTAGGGACCAGATCTGTACAGGTTCCATCCAGAGAGTCAGCATACAGCGACTATTTTGGGAACAGTGAGCATTATCCTGGTCTGGTAGCAAATGCACCAGCGAAAGGAGGAGATTATGGCACAGTGGGCATATAAGGTGGCATACGTCGATTATCGGGGACGTATCTCATGCGAGGGTTTAGAGACTCTGCGCGGTGACGACGAACGCAGAAGCGCTTTTGCACGGCGGTATCTCAATACGCTGGGCAAAGATGGCTGGGAACTGGTTGGTATTCAACCCCTGACCGGCAATTCTGCATACTACGTCTTTAAGCGCGAGGGTCAGGAAAGCGATTTCGCGGAGCCGGCTCCGGCTGAAAGCGCTCAGGCAACTCCGGTTACTGAAGCGCCAACTATCGAGAACGCCTAGCCCGTACGTACGTACGTACAGACAATATATTCTGGTAACCGGGTGATGCCCGGCGTGCGACACACAGTGGTCACACGCCGGGCATCACTCGATTACAGGTCTTGAGCCAGGATCGGCAGGGAGCTTACATAGTTGCCTGCGCGATTACTGGGAGCGGCAAAACTCTGAGCGCTACACGTGGGGCAACCCGAACTGACTAAACATCGCCTCCCAGACCTCCTGGTTTTCCAGACGCTCGGCAAGCGAAACCACCCGCGAGTTAATCGAATCGAAGATATTGGACAGGATGCGCTGGAGGACAAGCGCTCCTTCTTCATAGAAATCGTTGGCCTTTTGAATCTCGCCGCGCATCACTTCGTGACAGAGTGAGGTGAAATTCTCTACGTCGATGGCGTTGCGCTCGATCATAAAGCGGTAATTGCCCATATAACTCAGGTTATTGCGCGTCATCAAAGATTCAAGGGTATGTGGATCGAGTTCGGTCCCATTGGCCTTACATGCATCGGCCAGCGCATTCATTGTCCAATTGATAAACTCGGCCAGAGCCGGTAGCTGGTCCATCGGCGTGGTCTTACGCAACCAACGCTGCTCCATACGGCTGAGCAGGTTCAGCAATTCAAAATGCTCCATACGCAGCATCTCAGCCGGTTCGGGTAAACGCACACTGCCAGTAGCGAGATTGCTCTGTGTATTGGTATTGAACGCGTAGATCAGACGCATCTGGACCAGTTGGGTGAGATCGCGAGCGATCTCCTGCTCTGGTCTGCGCAACCCACTGGCGATCTTGCGCACCGAATGATAGCGATTGATGCCGCTCAACAGCTCAAGCGTACGCGCATCAAAGCTCATAGCGTAAGGAATCGAGGGGGCCATCTGTAACGTCGTCTGCATGCCCTGCGGGAGAAAATCCTGAAGTTTCTCCCATTCGTCTGAATAGCGCACCATCTCCATCGTAACACGCATAACGTCCAGACTCAGCGGCTCCTCGCCATAGGGGAGAATATTTTTGCTATCGGGGATCGCGGCAAACTCGTAACTGCCGTCCTTCCATAGTCCTATATCACGAATGGTCCAGAGCGCTTTCGTACGCAACGACTCGCGCAGCTGTCCCTCGTTGATTACGCGCATCTCAATTAACCGCTCGCCTATGCGCTTACCAAAGGCGTCCTGCAACTGACGTTGGAATGCGGCTTCTATTTCTGGTGCACCCGCCATCCCAAGCTGTTGCAAAACATCGCCCAGCGTCAACGCCCCCGAATCGAGTTCCGAGCAACCGGCCATTTTGCCATCTTTAACATAGACAATGCCGATGCGGTCACTGGCCTGCCGCAAATGGAGAGCACCGCTCATGTTCTCCATCTCCATCATTTGCAGGATCTCAACCAACCCAAATTCTTTGAGCGAGCCTTGTAATCTCGTGCTGATCATCTCGCGCCATCCCCTATATGATTCGTATGTTTATCTCTATGTAAAATCAACCTCAACCTGAAAACAGCGAGATTGTCTTTCTTTTTTCTTGCATTATAACAGGTGCCAATTTGTTTCAGCAAGTGTCTTAGCGCCCTGTATCAAGGCGTTCCTCCCAGCTCCAGTCTTTTTGGATGCGAGCACTGAACACAGATGAACGCACTACGTTCTGCACCCACGCGTCTCCTGGGGGTCGGATAGGCACGTGAGAATTGGCAAGTTCTGGCCCACCACTACGGCTTCTCAGCTTGTTTGTGTGACGTTGTTGGTCGCACTGGCGTCCTCGACGGTGGTATCTGTAATGCTGCCAATGTCAAACAACAATAGGCGCATATCGAAAAGCGCGTGGACTATAATTGGCAAGAGCAAACTACCGGTAAGGAAATAGAGAAAACCAAAGACCAGGCCCATCAAGCCGGTCCCAAGCACGCCAGTCAATTTCTGATAGATATGGCCAATTCCAAAAATGACGGCAGAGATTACTAACGCGATGAGCAGGTTGACGCCGGGAAACACGTGTACCAGGTACGAAGGCATAAAGCCGCGATAGAGTAGCTCTTCACAGAGACCTGCTGTCATCGAAAGCAGCACCCAGAGTCCACGCTCGCGGGCGGTACGTGGGAGCATATGCAAGGGACCCGACATACTCTCGCGCAAAAGCGCCCGGCCCTCAGCCGTGTGAGCGGCACGGCGAATATAGAAAATCTGCGCGTAGAAAACAGCGATCAGGGCGAGCGAGATAGGCAGTGCCACCAGCAGGTTAGCGGGGAACTGTAAGCCCAGAAACTGCGGAGGCCAGCCCAGTGCAGGAACAATTAGCACCAGTGGAAGAACCATCAACCATTGACCAAGCATACCCTTGAGATAAAACTGCGAACGCAGTTCTGGTCGGCGAGCAATCCGCCGCATCAAAACCTGATAGCGTTGTGCGCCACGGATAGGGACCGCGACAATCAAAAAAAGCATCAGTAAATGGGCGAGTAGAGTTGCAAACCAGATCATACACGGCCTCCTCTGCGTTTTCTGTCGGTTGAGTGGACCAACTGAGCATTATTATGCCGAGCGCCCCAAATGTATTATACAGCAAAGAGTCTGCTATTCCAACATTTTCATTTTAAAGCCCTGGGCTTTCCTATTCTGCTCAAACCTGCGGCTTTCATCCCTACCATAAGCTGAAGTTAAGCGAGAGTGCAGAGAGCGGCAGCCCTTTGCCGGGACTTGGGGTGTTCCCAATAAACTTTTTCTTGTGTTTTACGTGTTTTACCTCCTGCAAAACACGTAAAACAGGAGTGCAGAGAGCACTTCTTTGCTAACTTGATGCCTATGGCTGCGGCACGTCGTTGGGAATGCGGGGCAAGCCCCGCGAGAACTGGAATGCCCCCATTTTAAGGCTAGAGGGGCTTGTTTTGCTCTACTGTGGGATGCTAGCGTGGGCGTTGAATGACTTGGGAAGATCGCTCATAGCGGTTCCTGTGTCGAGGTGGAAGGGAGTAACGCTAGTCCGCATCTCCTGAACAATCGCGACGAGACGTTTACTGAGCGTATTAACTTCAACCCCAAAGTTGCCTGCCTGGCGGGCAAACTCTTGAAACTGTTCAGACTGCTGCATGCTCATATTTTCAGCGAATTCAGGCGCGACAGCCCCTCCCTGCTCACCCGCCAGACGTGTCAGATGCGTCAAAGCGGTGTCGAGACGCGTAAAGCTGGAGGCAAAGGTCATCTGCGTCTGTTGGGCCTCCCAGGCGACCCTGGTGACTAATCGCTCTAAAGTCAGCAGTTCTTGCAGCGGCGGTTCTACCATTTTTGCAGCGACATTATTGCCGCTATACGCGCTGGTACGGGCTGTCATCAGTTCGCTCAAACGGCGCAGCGAAATGCGGGCTTTTTCAATCGTGCCACGCGTGTTCTCCAGATATGTGTTCAGCTCGTCACGCGTCGTATGCACAATACCCTGGCGGGTCTGCTGCATCTCCGCGACAAGCGAAGTCTCCGACGCTTTATGAGGGACCGCGCGGAGCGGTGCCGAGGGTCCAGCGCTAAACGAAAGCGGCTGTGAAGGCGAGTGAGCGACAGGCGACGTATCGCGCAACTGCATACGGACCAGGGCGATAAAGCTACTTGACCGCTCTAAGCCCTGACGTGAGACGACATCCAGTTGCTCCGTCGTAGTTTGGGTGCGCAAAATAAAACGCCGGAAACGTCCGACTGTAAAGTTAAAGGCATTGGCCAGCATGCCAATCGGGTCGTTACTGACGGTCGCATTGACCCGCAGATCGCCAGCGTTGACGATACGCATATCGGTAAAAAGGTGCTCGGCGGCACCCGCCAGGGCGTCGCGCTGTTGACGCGTCTCCTCTAGCAGACCGGTGATGGTGTCGAGCATGCCGTTCACTGCATCAGCGACCCCTGCGATCTCGTCACGACCAGCGACCGAGACGCGTTCGTTTATGCGCCCGTCCTCGACGGCCCGCGTCACATGGTGGAGGTCGCGCAGACGGCGCACCAGGGTATCCGAGATAAACCAGCCGACAAGACCGATAGCCAGAAAGGCACACAGGGTCGCCAGAAGCGTGGTGATCAGTTGATTATGGATCTCGATATTTGTGGCGTTATCCACATCTGACGCCAGGCGATCGTTGAGCTGGATCAACGAATGCAGAGCGCTCAGCGCGTCGGCGCTGGTTGGCTCATCCTGCTGCTGAAGCGTAAGCTGCGCCTCGACCAGATTATTGGCGGCGATAAGATTTAAGGTTTGTTGCTGAGCGGTCTGGTAGACGTTCCAGGTACGCCCTGCGCTATTTGTGAGGCTCATCTGCTGCGCAGGCAAGCCATCATCGCCCGCCTCACTGAGTAGCGACAATTGCGCAGGATGCTGAGCGAGTAGATCGTTCTGCGAGTAGGCTTTAAGTGTCTGCGCATACAGTCCGGTGAGGTTTTGAATCGCGCTGACATCTGCCTTCAGCGTTTCCTGAGATGGGTGAGCCGCCGTCGCGTCATCCAACGTCTGATGCAGCTTAGAATTCATTAACTCAAGAAAACTGCGTCCGCTGGTCAAAGACGTATTTAATTGCAAGAGATTATGGTAAAAATCGGTCTGCCGGCTGAGCGATTGCGCTCGCTGACTACCGACAATCCCGGAGGCCAGCGCCGCGATAAGGGCGGCGATGAGAAAACCGATGGTCAGTCGCCAACCGATTGGTAGATCGAGAAAGAGGTTGCGCCTGGGACGCGGCGCAGAACGCGGGCGAATAGGCAATGCAGTCTGATAAGCAGACTGAAGCGGCTCCGACTGCCTGGGAGAAAGGACTGGCTGTCGCGAGAGGCTCATACAAAGACCTCCTTGCTTTGCGCCAAATACGCGGAAGCACGCAGAGCGATGATTGGCCCAACAGAAGATAGTTGGGTGAACTTCAGGTTAGAAATGGGGATATAGTTGAGCATAACGGCCTGCTGCTGAATCTGCGCAGTAAGCATAAAGTTGAGAAAAGCGCTGACAACCGAAGAACCCGTTATGTTCAGCGTATACATATGCTCATAGCTCCAGAAAGAGTAGTGACCAGCATCGATATTTTGCAAAGTAGCTGTGTATCCATCAATTGCGATACTATGAACATTCGCGTTGAGTACAGAGGCAGCCAGGTAACCGATCGCGCCGGGAGTACTCGCCACAGCTTTGAGCACATCCTGCGAAGAACTGATAGTTTTCAAGCTGGCCAGTTCGTCACGGCCACCAAGCACATAGCGTCGGAACGTGGCTCGTGTACCCGAAGTGGGCGAACGAACAATCGGCACAATTGGGAGATCGGGTCCATTGAGGCCGGGGATCTGATCCCAATTTGTATACTTACCAGTAGCAAAAATATTGATGATATCGGACGAGCTGAGGTTTTTGAGGGGAACATCTGAAGAGAGGATCATCGTAAAAGGGATAACACACACCAGGTGATCAGTCAGATCTGGATCAGGGTAGGTAGCTGGATCAGCATAAATATCAGAATCACCGATATCCACTTTACGAGAATTTACATCGTTCAAACCAGTTACGCTTCCACCACCGCTGACTATAATATGAACCTGAGAATACTGCCGGTCAAACAAAGTAGCGGCCGCGGTGACCAGAGGTTGCAGGGCTGTCGAACCATCAACCTGGATATGCCCGACTAAAACCGATGAAGCGCTCCCAGAACCCAGCAGGGGAGCGCATGCACTCAGACAGATCAAGACGACCAGACCTATAATGGCTGCCGGTAGAGAGTATCTACGTGTATGCCCACCCAATCCACGCCCCAAATTGGTATGCATAGAGCCTCCATATCCACGTTCGACCGCCTCGCAAATTGGATCTAAGAGTAGAAGATATATGATAAACGATCGCCGTGTAATCTCTTTCTCATCCATATAATGGTCTATTTTTATTAAGAGAAAGCTATTGTTCTGTAAACAGTTCTTTAAGGATAAATGGAAATATCCCACAGGATATGTTTAAAAAGGGTATTTTGTGCTGCTTACACAAAATACCTGCTTCCGTGTAGGAACAGGGGTAGAGGACGAGCGACGTGGATTTAAAAGATGGGCAGGTAGCGGTCGAGTTCCCAGGAATGGACCTGTTTGCTATACTCGGCCCATTCGATACTTTTGGCCTCCACAAAGCCCTCATAGATAGAGTCGCCGAGGGTCTCGCGAATAAGCGGATCTTCGCGTAGATCAAGCAGTGCTTCACCGAGGGTGGCCGGAAGCAGTGCGGAGAAATGGCGCTGGCGCTCGCCTTCGTCGTGAAGAAAGAGGCGCTCATCGATGGCTGGTGGTAAGGGAAGTTTGCGCTGAATGCCATCGAGGCCAGCCCGCAGCATGACCGCGAAGGCGAGATAAGGATTGCAGCTAGGATCGCAGCAGCGCAGTTCAATGCGAGCAGCAGATTGATGTCTGGCATCTGGTCGGGGGACACGGATCAGGGCTTCGCGGTTGACCCGTCCCCAGTTGATATAGACGGGTGCTTCGTAGCCAGGGACCAGGCGTTTATACGAGTTGACCAGTGGTGCAAGGATCGCGCACATAGCGCGGGCATGAGCCAACTGGCCAGCAATGAAATAGCGTCCCGAGGGGGAGAGACCATATTCGCCATCGTTGGTTTCATCGACAAAAGCGTTGCGTGTGGTCGCATGGCTGATCAATTGCTGGTGGGTGTGCAGACCCGAGCCGTTGAGACCAAAGAAGGGCTTGGGCATAAACGTAGCGTAGAGATTGTGGCGTGAAGCTATGGCTTTGAGCACGTATTTCGCAGTCATCACGCCGTCAGCCACGCTCAGAGCGTTAGTTGTCTCAAAATCAATCTCGTGCTGTCCAGCAGCGATCTCATGGTGGCTGGACTCGATTTTGACACCCATACTCATGAGCGCCTGGACCATTTGGCGGCGCACAGCCGCCGCCAGGTCGGTGGAAAGGTCAAAATAACTGCCGCGGTCAAAAGGCAGGGGCGCAGGGACTTTGTCTTTGAGATTGAGCAAGAAAAATTCGAGTTCGGGAGCGACCATAAAGTCGTAGCCCATCTCGTGGGCAACTTCAAGTGCTCGCAGCAGAGTGGCTCGCGGGTCGCCGTCGAAACGGTCGCCGTCAGGCGTCAGCACATTGCAGATAACCCGCGCACCCGTATCGCTCTCGGCAAAAACGTCCTCTCCCACATTGGGAGTGCGCACATAGGGGGGTAAGATAGAGAACGTGCTAAGATCGGGGAAAAGGTACATATCGCTTTCGGCGACTCGCGCAAAGCTTTCAAGCGCGGACCCGTCAAACCAGCTCCCGTCGCGCAGGCTGGCAGGAAATTGATCGACCGGAATAGTCACGCTTTTGGCCATGCCTACTACATCGGTAAACTCTAAATTGACAAAACGTACTCTTTCGCTTTGAATCAACTTTAAGATACGTTCTTGCACAATTAATTCTGATTGTTCTGCCATATCTCTGCACCTCTGACGAAATGAGCTGGCTATAAAAGGGTCTGCTCATCAGTAATGTATGTCTTTTATCGACACGCCGTCTCTCAATGTGAGGAGTGCAATAGTGGCGGCCAATAGTTCCAAAAAACATAGCGAAATAGAGCGTTCTCTAGCGATCTATTGCATCGCCAGAAAACGTTATGAAACGCGATCCTTCGGCTTCGTGAGGGGAACGACAATCCTCACAGGATGGACTACGAGGGATGCAAGCACCCTTTTCCCATCCTCTACCACCCTTAGCCCTAAGGCATCAGGGGCTACTTTGCGAATAATGTTTCCGCTTCCGTTAATGTCGGCATTGATCTTGCGTCCATCGGATGCGCGGTAGAGTCCACGCTTGACGCGCTTGCCGCTAAACGTGTGCTTCGTATTATCGCCATTCCCGCGCACTGGTAACAGGTCCAGATCAAGCAGGGACGCCTTTGACGTGTAGGACTCTTCTGTAACCGACACGCGAATGCAGACCAGTTCAGCCTCGTAGGTGAGCATGGCGATAAAACGAGCGTGCGGGATCTGCACAAAGTTCTGATGCGTGCGTTTGCTCATCTCACTGTTCTGCTTCCATCCGTCATTTTTGCCGATGCACAACACGCCTATCCCCTCTTTCACCAGCACATCAATAATTCTTTTGCTGACCGTGTGCATGGAGTGATCGATGCGCCTGTTCCGCTTGTTCGTCATGCGCTCCATACGCTTCGTTGTACCCGTGTGACCGAGTTGCTTCTGTAGTTCTGCTTTCCGCTTGTTGTAGAATTGGTTGATAGACTTCACTGGACGCCCGTTAACAAGAATGCTCTTGAAATTTGGCTTGTTTGATGTTAGCGCAACCAGATTGTTCATGCCAATGTCTATGCCAGCGTAAAAAGCAGGATTGACCGGGGCTTGCTTGACCTCTTTTTCATAAACCACCTCGACAACGTAAAAGCCTTTGCGTGGCACGATCCGCACTTGATCTACGCCTTTGTGTTGGGTTTTCACCTCGATAGGGAGCATGGACGGTTTGATGATGCCGCGTTTTAAGCCATCCTTCCCCCGTCCCCGGCTAATGGCCTGGATCGTGTAAACCAGGATATTGCGCCCGTCAACCTTGTGCTTGTACCTGGGGAGGCGTGGGCGTCCCAGGAACTTTGACGGGTCTTCGTCGTAGGCTTTCAGCGCTTCCCTGAACGCTTTCCAGTTCTTGTCCAGCACCATCAAAATCTGCTGGCTGACTTTAGCGGGAAGCGCTTTGTATGCCTCATGCCACTGCATACGCTTCTGCACTTCGTTGTAGTAGAGGTATTTCCCTGCGTGAATGAAGGCTTGCCGGTACTCGTAGTTGGCCGCATTGTACAGATTTTTCGATTTGAACGCCGCCTCATCGAGGATGGCATGGCGCGGGTCACGCCGGGAAATAACGTGCTGCTCAACGAGTTGCATCGGCTTTCACTCCTTCTTTCGGTGTGTTCTTTGCCGCCTGAGCTTCGACGGTTCATTCCTGCACCAGCTTTTCAGTTTTGCGTTTGCCCCGGCGTTGCCCAGAGAGCTTCGCGCAAAAACTGTACAGGATGCTTACAACGTCGGCAATGATATCTTCAATCGGGTTCTCGGTCACGTTGACCACTTCGATCCTGCGGCCCTGGACTGTCTCTCCCGGCTATGCTTTCCAACGAGGCACGGAAATGTGTCATAGAACGCTAGAAAACTCTCTATTTTTGGCGACTTGTTTCGATACTCCCGAAAGGCGTGTATTCACATGGTTTTCAGAGGTATCGGGTTCTCTCTGCCGGAGTTTTGAGGTGTTCCCTCTATCTTCTTGCTTTGCTTTATCGCCAAAACGATAGAGGAAAGAGAAGAGAAAGGCACTCGCGGGTCTACCCCGCGCCCCAGTAGAGGGCTTGCCTGCTCGCGGCAATCGCGCTGTTTCAATGCCCGCAAAAGCATTATAACAGATTTGAGAAAAAAGAAAATCGTCTATCTAAAGTCTTTTCTTCCGCACCCGCCCACCCTAAAAGGACCTCTTTTGTGAGGACACCTCCATTCGCGCGGACTTTAGCAGAGGGTGGTCCTCTGCACTCCCATTATGCCTGTTTTGCCGGAGGCAAAACAGGCATAGCAAAAGAAAAAGTTTGTTGGGGACACTCCAGATTACCTGTCCCCCGGACAGGGTGCCGGTTAAGGGCAGCAGCCCTTAACCATCCCGCCTACGTCCGAGCCTATGGAGGACATCCGGTCAAGGACTGCTGCTCTTGACAATCCCGCTGCCGGTGACTTTTGAGAACCCCTGATTAGGTCTACACGCTGAGCGTTCTATAGCCCCGATCGGGCCAGAACATACCTGCATGCGGCAAGACCTGGAGCAACCTGCGGTGCTGGCGAGAGGAACAGGCTCAGGGCCGCGCTTGTCCTCTCACCTTTCCAGAGGAGTGGTTTATACATCGCCAGTACAACTCGAATATATAGGGTCACGCCCTGCCGGGTCGCAGCGCAGTGAAGAGAGAGATCAGGCGAATGTATCGCCGATCAATTCATCCTGGCTCAGCGGTCCAATCGCAGCCACGGTCAGAGGGTTGAGCAGGGAGTAGCGTTTGAGAAGGTTGATCACGCTCTCCTGGGTAACAGCATCAATGGATTCCTTGACCTCCTGGACGGTCTGAATCTTACGTTCGTACCACCAGGAACGAGCAATCGCCCCCATACGTGCGCCAGAACCCTCGCTGCGCATGACATTCTCACTTTTAAGCTGAATACGAGCGCGTTCAAGCTCATCAGCGGTGATCCCCTCTTGCTCCAGTTTGCGCAGTTCGTTGACTATCACCTGGAGACATTCGCGGGCCTGTTCAGGTTTGGTGCCAGCATAGACGCGCAGTGAACCGCCGTGCTTATTGCTGGTCTGCCCGGCCGAGACGGTATAGACCAGACCGCGCTTCTCGCGCACCTCGACGAAGAGACGCGAGGCCATGTTACCCCCGAGTACCTCGGAGAGAACCTGGGCCGGGTAGTAGTCGGGATCGAGGTAGTTGGGAAATGGCACCATGAGCGCGAGGTGCTCCTGCTTCCCTTCCTGGTACTCCAGAGCAATGTGCGTGGCAGGCACCAGCACCTGACTCGGCGAAGGCGCTGCGGTACCCTGCCATCCGCCAAAAAGCTCTTCGACGCGTGCAACAACGTGCGACCAGTCGAACTTACCAGCGATGGTAAACAGCATATTATTTGGCTGATAGCGGTTTTGCCAGAACTGACGCAGATCGTAGCGTTGGAAATTCCTGACGCTCTCGGAAGTCCCCAGCAAGGGACGAGCCAGGGCAGTCCCGCTATAGAATTGCGCACGCACCAGTTCAAAGATACGGCTCATCGGCTCGTCATCGCGGCGGCGAATCTCCTGGAGGATAATATTGCGCATCTGCTCTAACTCTTCTTTAGGAAAGGTAGAAGACAGGATCAGTTCGCTAATCAGAGCAAGGCTTTCATCAAACTTCGTATGGACGATCTGCGACCAGACCTGAGAAGTCTCCAGACCGGTGCTGGCTCCTTTGCGTGCTCCCAACGTCTCGAACGCTTCGTTGAGCGCACGTGCATCTTTTTCCTTCGTACCCTGAAAAAGCATATACTCGAAAAGATGAGCCAATCCCATCTTCTCCTCAGGTTCGTCGATGACAGCGGCGTCAAATTGCAGACCAAAGGTGATTGAACTGAGACTGGGCATATGCTGTCCCAGCAGTTCGATCCCATTGGACAGACGATGATAGAAATAGTTTGGTGGAAGTTGCATCTGCTCGCTCATATATATTATCTATCCTTTCTAAAGACAGGAATGGGATAGCGGTTGACGGAAAATCATGCTCAGTATATCACAAGAGATAGGTTTTTGGTTTTTCCCTGCTGGTCTCTTCCTGGTGCCAGGTACTTCTCCGCAAGCCTCTGGCTTGCAATCCTTCCATGAAGGTAGTAGAGAGGTGCTCTCTGCACTCTAGTTATGCCTGTTTTGTCTCCGGCAAAACAGGCATAACAAAAGAAAAAGTTTGTTGGAAACACTCCAAGCCCTGGCAAAAGGCTGCCGCCCTCTGCACTCCCGCTTCACTTCATGTCTATGCTGGCTTGCAACCCGACTCTTTGTAAAGTCTTGTTTTAGATTGGGGGGAAGAAACACGACAGAAAGTTATAGAACTGTAACCAATTTTTGCAAAAATTGGTTATAGAGGATAGGAACAAGCGGGGGAGGCATATTTCCACTGCCACAAGGGTTCCTCGCTACTCCTAAAGTGAGCATGTTGTCCGCGTGCAAGCTTCCTGAAAGCATAGCGCCCAAATCTGGCGGCAGACTACCGGTCGCTCCTGGTAGTCTGCTTTTTTGTGCGCGGTTCTCCTGACTGTGAGATATTCAGAGGAGACAACCAATGAGCGTTTTATTTAAAACAGGTGCAAAGATAGGATCGAGCGGCGAGATGGTACGACTGAGTGAGGTAACAATCAAGGTATCGACGCCCGGCTCGGCATAGAAAGCCTGGCTATGATAGGTGACGTGTTGAGCATCCAGAAGCTGTAAAAGCTTTGGCTCGGGACCATTGTGACTAGCCAACAGGATAATCGCTGGACGTGGGGAGTGGAGCACAAGCACGCCATTCGCGACGACACGCCCTGGCCAGTCCGTGGCAACAATCGCTCCGTTGGTGAGAAAAGTGATGCGGTTGCCAATCCAGCTCGACGACCACGCATAGTGGATATGATTGGTCACTAGATAGGCAAGCAAGGAATCGACGCTGGTCGGGTTCTCGGCCACACAGCCCGTGGGGTGAAAGGTATAGTTGGGGTCGGCCTGGATATAAGCAATGCCCTGAGCGCAGAAATAGGCGACGAGTACAGCCAGAAGCGTCACCTGGATGCCTTTGAGGGGACGAGACCAGCGTTGCGCGTGCGCGTGCGCGTCCTGGCGCAATTCCTGTAAGATCAAGAGCGGCAACACAAGTGCGGTGGCGACCAGAAATGGCAAGACAATTACCAACGCGACGACATAACGTCCGACATAGTCGACAGGTCCACACCCCGAATAGATCGCCCCAACAGAGATTGAGGCTAGCGAGAAGATCAGCGAGGCAGAGAGAAAAAAGAGCACCGGCATCAGGCTCAGCCGACTCATCGCTAACAGAGAGGTGCGCTGTGTCAAAGCCGCAAGGCCAATACCCATCAGACACAGGAGCAGCGCAGTACCAACGACTACCAGACCGAATGTGAGAATATGCGGATCGGCCGGCGTGACATCGGGCTGCGTGGAGAGCGCTCCGCCCATCGCACGCGGAGCCAGACACGCGAGATAGACTTTCTGAACCTGGAGAATGGTGTGAAGACGATCGGTAAGGGTAGCACTTCCGCCATTCTGAAAAATATAGGCCAGGTTGGCCCAGTTGTTTTGCAGTCCCCAGATAATGCCCGGTATGAAACCAACCACCAGCGCAGGCAGAGCGACCAGACAATAGAAGGCTTCGCGCACACGCTTGAAGCGCTCGGCCAGCGCAGGAGCGCGATACAGAGCAAGAGCAAAGAAGCCGAAAAACCAGAGTGCGATAGTCAGATAAGCATAGATAATCAGCGGATCGATACACAGACCAAAGCCGATCAGCAAACCAAGTCCACACCAGCGCCAGAGTAGTTCGCGCCGCGTCACCTGTTCGCCCCAGCGCTGTGTCAGGCGGAAGGAGCAGAGCAGCAGCCAGAGCATGACCGCAAAAGCCTCGATATAACCGCCAGTGGCCCGCATCTCCTCAATGACATCATACAGCGGCGCAAAGGCGGCCACCAGCGCGGCGCTGAGCATAAAGATCTGCCGGGCGCGAGGCGCAAGGTGCGCGGCATCGGCGAGAGCCGCCGCGAAGCGCCACGTAAGGTAGACAATTAAGAGCGAAGTGAAGATTGGCTCAATGCGCATCGCCCAGACCGTCGGCCCGGTGAAGTGAAAGATGAGCGCGATTACATAAGCCTGAAGGCTACCCAGATAAGCCTGGCTGTAGTAATAGATGGGCCATTCTCCGCGCAAAATATGCTCGGCTTGAATGCCAACCGTGGCCTCATCGCCATCGAGCACACCGTGCGTATGCACGATAATCCATACGCGGGTGAGAATCGCCACCAGAAAGCAGAACAGGAGCGGCAGGCTCAGAGCTGTTGACCAGGACCGTTCGCCCACCACAAACCACGTCCGCTTCTGACTCTCGTCAGGGACCTGAAGAGATTCCACAACAGTGTCGCTCATAGGTATCCTTCCTTCCTGCCTGGTCTCTGATCCACTCGCCTACAGGTCTGAGGCTCTAGTCTACTTTTGCTATCAACTCGCTCAGAAGAGACCTTCAGCGTCGCATTCAGCAAAGAACATAAAAAGGCATATGGGAGCACCCGCTCTCGGCAAAGCGTTTCAACTAGAGCTAATACTATCAATATAAGCGTGGAGAGGCAAGAGAGTAGAACTTTTGGCCACGCACCGATACCCTTGCGGTCATCCCCAGTGCGTGGTCAAAAGTTGTAGCTCCTCGCGTCTGCCGGGCAGGTAAATTATATACACCCGCTAAAAGAACGCTGGAAGAGAGCCTTCAGCGCGGGATCGGCAGGCGAGAGGGTCTGGTTCAATGGAGTAATCACCAGGAGGTCGACGCCTGGTCCCGAGTAGAAGCGGGCGATGCGATAAACTACACGGCGCACGGCCAGACCGTTGAGGAAAGACGGATGGGCGTCGGTATGCAGAACGGTGGCAAGCACACTGGCCCGGTCGGCCCTATAGAGCGCCTGCAAATCGGAGGCGATGCGTCCACCGGGCTTGGTAGCGACGATAGAATCGTTAGTAACAAAAGTGATATGGTCGCCAATCCAGCCAGTCGCCCAGGCATAGTGGATATCCTGACTCTGCATATAGCTGACGATCGGCTCGACGTGCGTCGGGTTGCGCGAGAGGCAGCCCGTCGCCTGAAAGGTATAGTTGGGGTCGGCCTGGGCATAGACTACACCCTGCACGACAAAGTAGAGAATAAACGTCACGATCAGAGCAAGTTGCAGCCAGCGCAGACGCGGCGTGTCGCGAAAGGTCGTCTCAAAGGTGTCGCGCACCGACGCCGTGGCGCTTTGCGGTGGAGCAATGGGGTTGGACTCTCTTCTCTGCTGAAGAATGAGCATGGGCCAGATCGCCAGTGTGGCAACCAGGAAGGGCAGCGCATCGACCAGAGGAACGACATAGCGACCGCCGTTGTCGAAGGGACCACACCCCGATACGGCTGCGGCAGCCGAAACCGAGGCAAGACAGAAGACCACAGAGGCGCAGCCGAAATAGAGTAACGGCAGCGCGGTCAACTTGCGTACCAGGGTCAGCGCGGCGCGTCGTCGCCAGATCACGCTGGCGATACTCAAGCCCAGGGCGCAGGTCACGACAAGCAGACCAAAGGTCACGATATGCGGGTTGGCGTAGGTGACATCGGGCTGCGTGGGCAGCGAGCCGCCCATCGCGCGGGGCGCGAGACAGTAAGAGTAAAGACCGGTCACAACGGCGATCGTCAGTAAACGGCTGGCCGGCGACGAGCTAGCGCTGTGCAGGATATAGGTGATATTCGCCCAGTTATTTTGCAGTCCCCAGATGATGCCCGGCGTAAAGCCCAGGAGTAGGGTGGGCAGGGCGCACAGAAAGAGCAGCCCTTCCTTGCATAAACTCAGACGCGACGGCTCACCGCTCAATCCCTGGCGCTGCTTGAAAGTCACCACGAAGTAGCCAATGATCCAGATGGAGAAGGCGACACAGGCATAGCTAATCAGCGGATCGATCCAGAGACCGAGACCGACAAGAAAGCCAATGCCCGCCCAGCGCCAGGCCAGTTCGCGGCGCGACGGATGTTGACGCCACCGCTGGGTCAAACGATAGGCGCAGAGCAGGAGCCAGAGCATAATCACAAAGGCACCCATATAGCCGCCCTGGACGCGCACCTCCTCGGCCATATCATAGAGCGGAGGAAAACCAGCGACAAGCGCGGCAATCGTCTGAAAAATTGTCGTCAGACGAGGCGAAAGACGGGCATTTTCCGCCAAATAGCCGGCCAGACGCCAGGCCAGATACGTCATGAGCAGACCCGTAAAGATGGTCTGAATACGCATCGCCCAGACCGAAGGACCGGTAAAAAGAAAAGTGAAGGCCGCCAGATACGCCTCCAGGCTACCCATATAGGGTTGAGCATAGTAGTAGACAGGCCGGTCTCCGCGCAAGATATGCTCGGCCTGAAGTCCAACCTGGATCTCGTCACCAGCCATCACACCATTGGTATGCACTATCAACCAGATACGTGCCAGTACCCCGACGAGAAGACACATCCAGAGCGGATTACTGAGCAGTCTCAGCCAGAAATGCCGGGTATGAGTCCCTTGAGTTGAGGCAGTATCACCGCCAGCGGCCAGGGTCAATGTCGCGTCTATCTTGCTCATATCCTTATTCTTTTCTCTTCTTTATAGCATAGAAATAGCCCGCACCCGAGGATCTAGCTTAGCTCCTTCATAAGGTCGGCGAGATCCTCATAGACGTGATCGGGATGAATAGACATCTGCTCTAAATCGGCGCGGGAGTTGCGTCCAGAGAGCACCAGCAACGTGTGAGTACCGGCATTTTTCCCAGCGAGAATATCCACATCCAGACCATCGCCAATCATAACCGTCTCGTCCGGCTGACTGCCAAGCAAATCCATTGCCTCCAGCAGCAGCATCGGCTCAGGCTTGCCAACTACTTCAGGACTTACACCACTGGCCACCTCAATCGCCGCGGCCAGCGAGCCAGTCCCAGGAATAAAACCACCCGCGATCGGCAGCAGCGGGTCGCGGTTGATTGTAATAAACAGCGCCCCGGCCCGCACAGCGTTGGTGGCACAAGCCAGCTTATCATAGTCAAAAGAGCGATCAAGACCAACCAGGACCGCGTCAGCCTCCGCACTATCAACTGGCGTGACACACAACTGCTGCAACTCGACCAGTTCGATCAACGCCTGCTCGCCAACTACATAGACGTTTCCACCGGGCAAGCGGCGAGCGATATTCTGCACCGCTGCCTGGCCCGCAGTCAGCAGATGAGCGTCGTCCGAGGCAATCCCCATATGAGCAAGTTTGGCCAGAATCTGTGTCCCTGTAGCAAAAGAATTATTAGTAAGAAAAAGATACTTTTTTTTGTTAGCTTCCAGCCAGTCAATAAACTCGCGAGCGCCAGGCAAAAGTTGACTGCCACGATAGATGACGCCGTCGAGATCGATCAGATAGGTCGTATATGGTAACATATTTCTTCCTTGTTAGCAGTTATTCACGAAGTAATTGCTCACGGATAGCGACAATCTCACGGCGCAAAGTGGGGTTAATATTGACTGCGCGATCGATCTTCTCACAGGCATGCAACACCGTGCTATGGTCACGTCCGCCAAAGAGCTGACCAATCTCCAGGAGCGAAGCCTGGGTCTCCTGGCGAATCAGGTACATAGCGATCTGGCGCGGCATGACAATATGCTTATCGCGCTGCTTTCCACACATCGACTCCAGCGAGATATGATAGAATTCCGCCACAACCTCGGCAATCTGACGACTGCTGAGGCGCGATTCCTGAATATCTTCACCCAGCGAAGACATAGCTGCGCGAGCCACCTCCATAGTCAATTCGGTGTGATGGAGTTGCTGATAGGCCATAAGGCGGTTAAGACAACCCTCCAACTCACGAATATTCGTCTGGACACGTCCCGCTATATAGGCAATAATCTCATCAGGTACTCGATAGTGCAACAGGTCGGCCTTGACACGCAGAATAGCCATGCGCGTCTCCAGGTCCGGCGGCTGAATATCGGCGATCAACCCCCGCTCGAAGCGCGAACGCAGACGTTCCTCCAGGCTGACAATGGCCTTTGGCGGTCGATCACTACAGATCACAATCTGCTTGCTCATCTCGTAGAGGCTATTAAAGGTATGAAAAAACTCTTCCTCGGTCGATTCTTTACCAGCAATAAACTGAATGTCATCCACCAGTAAGATATCAACCGAGCGGTATTTAGCGCGAAACTCTTCGGTCGTACGGTAGCGGATCGCGTTGACTATCTCATTGGTAAATTGTTCAGAAGAGACGTAGAGGACAGCCAGGCCGGTCTGGACCCCCTGGTGACCGATGGCGTGCAGCAAGTGGGTCGTACCCAGACCAACACCGACATACAAAAAGAGCGGGTTATACGACTCACCAGGAGCCTCGGCCACCGCCAGCGAGGCGGCGTGAGCCAGGCGATTGCTATTACCAACGATAAATGCATCGAAGGTATAGCGCGTATTAAGGCGGTTGTGCATCAACATATTGGCACGTTGCTCATTGTCCCAATCCTCGGAGAGCGCATCGGCAACCGAAGGGAGATAAGTAGAAGCGGTTGGATCGGTAGGTACATCTGCGCGTGGGGAGGTTTGGATCGAATAATAGTAGTCGGGCTGGGAGACCGGGCGAGGCGGTCCTCTCCGTACCTCGTGCGCGGGCGCTTCGCTCTCGGGTGACAGGGTTTCCACGCTGTCGGGCTGGGGAACAATCGAGATCGAGACCTGCTGCTGAGTGAGGTCCGCGAGAATATCCTGGATAGTATGTCGCCAACGCACATCGACGACATCGCGGGCCAGGGTTGAAGGCACCTGTAGAATAAACGAAAGGCCGTGCTCCTCGTTGGGCGAGGTAGACGCGAGTCCATCCGTAGCCACAGCAGAGGATTGTGTAAGGCTGGCTGCCTGCAACCAGTTTTTGCAGACCGCATCGACGGGTACCGTATCGAGGCGTTCAAGCGTTGTGTGCCAGATACTTGAAACGTTCACCATCACCCTCCTGTCTTTACTCATCCAGGATGGCGATACACTCTATCTCAACCAGCGCTTTACGTGGCAATTCGGCGACGGCAATCGTCGAACGAGCCGGCAGCACAGATCCGTTGAAATAGCTCGCATAGACGGTATTCATCGCCGCAAAATCGCTCATGGTGGTCAGAAAGACCGTCGTCTTGACGACATTGGCCAGCGAGGCCCCGCCTGCGGCCAGTAGACCCTGAATATTCTGTAAGACGCGCTCGGCCTGGGTCTGCACATCGGAACCAACCAGTTCACCTGTAGCTGGATCGAGCGCAATCTGGCCAGAAGCGTAGAGGAACTGGCCCGCATGCACAGCCTGACTATAAGGCCCTATCGCGGCCGGAGCCTCGGATGTCTGTATTTTTATCGATTGCATAGATATATTTCCCCACGTGGCCGTAAAGGCCACAACTCCAAAAAGTACGAGAACCCATTGTACCAGTAACCACTCCTGCTGTCTATGTGCCTGCCTACGGATAATAGCCCTGGCCTCCTGCATTCGACGGATAGGAGGGGGGAGTCTGCGACGCCTGGGCAGATGGGAGAAATGGGGGAGCAGGTGAGGCCGGAGGAGGTGCGGGCATTGGATCATTGCGATACAGTTCTCTGGCGCAATAACGCAAGGTGTTGCGCATCTCGTTGGCTGAAAGAAAACGGTCCTCCGGCTCTTTCTCTAAAGCCCTCATCACTATCTGTTCCACAGTATCCGGGATAACCACATTCGGATTAACCTGATGCATAGCAGGTGGATTGGTCGAAGCGTGCTGCATGGCAATCGAAACAGCCGTTGGCCCGACAAACGGCGGCCGCCCGGTGAGCATCTCAAACATTACTACACCCAGAGAATACAGATCGGAAGAGGCGGAAAGCTTTTCACCGCGTGCCTGTTCCGGCGAGAGATAATCGGCTGTCCCAAGCACGATGCCACTATTGGTCAGTCCAGCCTCTTCGGCCACACGCACTATGCCAAAATCGGTAAGTTTAACCAGGAGGTTTCCAGCGCCCAGCGCATTATGCGTGGACGCACCACTGGAGGCCAGCATGATATTCTGCGGCTTGATATCACGGTGAATAAAACCGCGATTATGCGCAACGTGCAGAACCGAACAAACCTGTGAGGCGATTTCTAATGTCTCAAGCGGGTTAAGATGACGATTCTGACCGATAAGTTGTTTGAGGGTCGGACCGTGAATATATTCCATCACTAGGTAATACTGACCCGCCTCTTCAAAGAAGTCAAAGATGGTCACGGCGTTTGAATGGACCAGGGAGGCCGCCGCACGAGCTTCACGACGAAAGCGTTCGACAGCTTTTAAATCATTTTTATCCAGGGAGCGCAGGACTTTGATCGCAACGAAACGCTCGACACGATGATCCCAGGTCTTAAAGACACTGGCCATACCACCAGTGGCGATATGCTCGCGTACTTCGTAACGCTTGGCTATAGGTTGGCCATCAAATTGATTTAACATGTTACCTCAAATATGGGAAGACTCCCCGGCATCGTATTTATTAGAGTGTAGTATATCATCAATGGCGCTCAAGCGTCTAGAATGAAACCCGATTTTCTCTGTCTTTACCTCTGGCTGCTCTCTTGCACTGCCAGAAGTGCATATGAGTCATCCCTACCATTTCTGCAACACGTGGTCAGAGAAAAGCAGCAGGAGTGCAGAGGACAACTGTCCTCTGACTGTGGGTTCGGGGGCGCAGCTACCGAAAAACCTTTTTTGCGTGTGTTGCCGGTCGCCTGCGTCGACCGGCAAGGGTGTTTGTCCTGATTTGACTAATCATGTTTATGGGCAAACGATCGCGTGGCTGGTCTATCAAGTGGTCCAGGCAGGACGGCTCTCGCCATCGATACCGCCAGAGATGATCTGCGTAGGCGTGCCTTTAATGGTGTAAAAGCCGCTCTTGGCGTTGTAATTGAGCGTGGCAATCCACAGATCAAAGTTGCCACCATCGTACTGCACGTAGGCAAGCTGGGTACCATCGGGCGACCAGACGGGATCTTCTACGTAGAGGCTGGTCAAGAGACGCGAGGTCTGATTTTTATAGGCCTGGAGAGCCAGTTGCTCGGTCTGGGGATCATTGGGTGTCTGGGTGATGGCAGTCGGCGGCGTCGCCATGATATAGAGTCCCATATCGGTACTGCGACGCTTAATATAGGCGATCTGGTTGCCGTTTGGCGCAAAGGCCGGCTGGAGCACAGGCGAAAAAGTATCGGTGATAGCAATCCCCGGATCATAGCCACCACCCGGCGAACCCGGATAGTAAACACCTGGGTGCTCGCTGATGGTCAGCGGGTTTTCCATGAAAAGCTGGATCTGTTGCTGAGTGCGCGTGCTGGCATCGTAGGAGTAGTGCGTATAGATAATCTGATCGGGATGACCAGGCCGATAGCTGGGATCGCGATCACCACCATCGCCAAAGGAGGCGTACGCGATGTCAGTGGGACGCACAGTGGGAGTGGCAAAGGGAATGGAGAAAACCTGCAAATCCAGCATAGGAGCATCCACCCCTGTCTGCGTATACCAGTCTTCCTTTTCGATGTCACTCAAGAACAACAGCGTCGAACCATCGCTCGACCAGGCCGGCTGCGCGTACCAGTAGTAGGTATTGTGCAAGAAAGGTCCATTATAGTAAAATTTCCCGTTGCCAGTGCGTAGTACACGAACAACACCACCAGCAGTCGAGATAACACAGAGGTCGGCGTACTGCTTGTATCGCTCGGTAAAAGCTATCCATTTATGATCTGGCGAAACAGCCGGATCATAGACATTCCCCGTACTCACAAGTTCCTGGGTCGTGTTATTGCCATTGACAACATAGAGATTATGGTCGATAGTTACATACAATTTCCCGCTAAATGCATCCTGGCTGACTGTCACCTGCTGACCATTGGAGGTAGTGGCTACCTGTTTGCCTGTATTTGAACTACCAATGCCCAGGCACCCCTGCAAGCTAAGAGCAACAAGCATGAGCAACAGTGGCGTGCTCCAGGAAAAAGATCGCTGTCTGGTTTTCTTCATTTTATTTATTACTCGCTTTATATACATCTGTGCTCTTTAAATAGCGCCAAACCCTAAGAGTGTCTGGACAATAGGTAGCACGGTATACCCTCTCTGCTGGCCACAGAACGTGGTCAGCAGAGAGTTAGCACCCACACCGAGCAACTCGGGTGATTCTGTCAGCCCATCTCGCTATAACTCGCTATAAGGAGAGTGCATCGGGCGTCTCAAAGACTCCCAGGAACAACAGGTTCAGGAGACTGTGAATGCCAAGCATATCGTAAGCATCTGTGGTCATACCAGCTATAGGGTTACTCATATCGGCACCCAGGCTTGAGACAGCGCTACTATAGATGGTACACAGCGCAGCAGTCGCGGTCGTCTGCATCCCTGCCACAGCCACCGGAGCGCTCTGACTACTGTTCGCCTGGACATTACACGCCGCATTATTGCCGAGCTGTAACATCTGCGCGATCGCCGGGATGATCTTTGCGCAGTCGGGGAAGACTACGTCCGAACCCTTATCAGCACCATCGGTAGCGGTCCCAGAAGTCGAGTAAGGCGGTCCCAGAATCAGTCGGTTAATATTATTGAGATCCAGGCCCCTGGCAAAGTTCATCAACTTGAGCACATCGGGCAGAGCCAGGTCGGTCGTCAGAAACCCCTTGAGGTCGTTGGCAATCGTCGAGAGCTTGCCGACAACGTTGGGATTTTCTAGCTTGGGTTTGAGCGCGGCGAGCACCTGTTGCTGACGGGCCGACCGCCCAAAGTCGCCCACGAGGTCGGCATGGCGCGAACGTACATAGGAGAGCGCCGTCTGTCCGCCGAGATGTTGCGGACCTGGCGCGAGGTACAGACGTTTGACAGCATAAGGATCATTGGCGTGGGATGCCACGTCGTCGGGATACTGGTCGTCGGTGATCGGGTGGATCACATCGACATCAACCCCACCAACGTCATCAATCACCTTGATAAAGCCATCCAGGCCCACCCAGGCGTAATAGTTGATCGGAATGCCAAAGTCCTGCTCAATGGTCCTGCGACTCAGGTCGACTCCCCCAAGACCATAGGCTTCGTCCAACTTGTGCATACCATAGCCCGGCACGTTGATGTAAAAGTCGCGCGGGATCGAGAGCATACCCATCGTCTTCGAGGCCGGATCAATCGTCACTACTATATCGGTCTGCGCAATGTATGTACCGGTGACAAACTTCTGGTCGGTATCGCTACCCAGCAGCAGAATATTGATCCGCGGCCCGCTCAAAATGTTACCGTTAAGCGTCGCATTCGGATCTTCTTCACCTGCGGCTCGCTTGACCTGCTTGCCGGTGATCGTGTTAACCGCCGTCGCAAAATTTACCTGGTAGTACCCATAACCTACACCGGTAAGCACAACTACCAGAAGCAGTACACCCACAAGCACACGCGCCCAGATCGGGAAACTGCGTCTTTTACGCCTCTCACCACCATTGGAACCAGCTTTGCGCGGCGGACGCTGATTGCTTCCTCCACCAGAACGCGGCCCATCGGTCAGCTCACTATCTGCACGCCTTCCAGAGAAAGAACCTGGGATCGGCGTCCCCGGACGCTGCATACCAGGCCCACTGAAGACTGGATTAGGACTCTGCTGGTTCAACGCGGCATATCCCAACGATGAGGCCGATGGACTTAACTGTCTGTTAACTGGCACGCGAGGACTGACCGGCAACGCACTAGGACTCAATGGGATATCTCCCGGCCTCGACGAGGCATACGCCTGCGGACTCCCAGGCACAAGTGGCGTACTCAGCGGACCATTCAATGAGAGTTTAGGCACAAGCTGTCCAGTCGGGATACGACTAGCACCCGGCTGACCTGGCATCGGTGAAAATGCCCCCTGCACTATATTGTTAGTGGCATTCACAGCAGGTTGCTTGAGCGTTGGACGATCCGCCAAACCCGGCGTCGGCGGCACTCCACCCGCTCTGGGCGACGCTTCTACCCGCCACGGTTTTGCCAAAAGACTCGAACTCGATCTCTTTAAAAGAGTCTGACCAGCAGAGGACGACCCTCCCTGCGACTGGTCACCCGGAGCAGCAGGCTGCGGACCATCAGCTAACTGACCATTTTGCTGGCCCGCAGGCTGATTCTTCGCGGGAAGTGGGTGCTTAAATTGACTTTTCAAAAGTTTTTTACCTGCTTCCTGATGATCTGAATCACGTCGATACCATCTCAGGCCTTCCTCCACCCCGACAAATCTATCCTACCTATGCCCTGAGGATCTGTCTCTCTGCACGACAAATCCCCAGAATGTTTTCTCTGCTGAGCATCCTCTGTATTCTCCGCACGAGCATTCTTCTGATGACATTCGACGATTGCCAAAAACATGCTGTTGATGTTTTTAATAATCTACTGTTATCTCGTAACTATGCTATTTCGCATGGTACATATGCACCGGGATAAGTCTCCTGCTCCATAAGAGAACTATACATAAAACAGAAAGAAGAAACCACCTCTAAGAGAGAAACGTCAGATTGTATCAAGTTGTCACATAAACAGGACCGGCGTACTAGCCCGCAAACCATACTCGAACGGACAGCATTCCCTGTCCATCTACTCACTTCTCTTTTACCCATTGCGATTATGCCACAAAATTATCAAAAAACTGTCAAGAAACGTTCAAGTTCACCCAAAAGTATCTCTGCCCGGCTATTTCATCGCAATCAGTTCCTCCTCACTTACCACTAACACCGCACTTTCTATACATGAGATCGCTCTGAGAGGATTTTTGTCACAGCCACGCGGTCTGAAAATCTAATAGGGTGTTGATATTGCGAAATGAACGCAGATCAGGATCAAACAGACGTATTTCGTCTTCCAGAAGATAGTGGACAGGAGCCGAGGCGAGCAAAGCACGCGGGTCACGTCTATTCTGCTGCAGACAGTCAACGATAACCGGGAGTACGGCGCGTGGATAGCGAGCAAGCAAAACCTGGGGAACACTATTAATATACGGGATAAGCAGTTCGGCTGAACGCGGAAAAGCCGCCAGATGCGCGAGTAACGCCGGTTGAACACACGGCAGATCAACGGCCAGAACCAGTGCATACTCAGCCGAAGCCGCCAGCAGACCACTGTACAGGCCCATCAAGGGTCCCTGACCTGGGATCTGATCGTAGACGATCTGCCACAAACGGCGATCAGAAAGCGCAAGATACTCCTTGCCGCTCTCCTGATCACGCGCTACAAGGAGTATCTGAGTACATATAGTTGCCAGGAGAGAAGCGAGATACTCTACAAATGTCAGGGAAACTGCACCCGGCATGGGCAGCAGCGCTTTATCGCGCCCCATACGCCGACTAAAACCGCCGGTCAAGATGATTCCCGCCATCTCCGACGAAGCGTGTACGCGCTCCACCCGCTCTTGACGAAACTCTTCGTCCAATCTAACGCGAGGCCGTGGCTTTACGCCGGCTACTGCGCGGCATATATTGCTCTTTCTTACGCTGCGCCAGGTAATACTCGCGCTCGCGCGGGTAGGTCCTGAAACGATGCACAACTAACAGAGCAGCCCAGACAACCAGACTGAGAACCCACAGGTAGCGCCAAACACGCCAGGCAAAAAAGTAGTAATCCAGGTACGCACGGCTGAAAATCAATGGTCCGCCAATAATACAGATAATGGCCAACCAGCCCAGATAGCGATCAAGCATATATTTCAGCCACGGACGATTTTTGGTGAAACGCTTGCGCCCTTCTACTGAATAGTAGAAAGAGATCAATACGCCAACTGCACAAAAAATGATCCAGAGGGCGTAGTAATGAAACTTCTCCTCGGCTGGTCCGCCACTATAACATCCTGTCGCTGTACACGGATCTTGAAATAGCCAGTTTATCAGGTTAAAATGCATGCTATGCTCTCGCTCCTTCTCTCAGAAATCCGACCTGCTGTCTGGCAGGTCATTTCAGGCTGGCAGTAATGATAGCATGCTTCTGGCTTTTTGTATAGGGAGAAATTAGATTCTCTAAAGCCTTTCCTCTTTCATCCTCGGTGTGTAACCCCACCCACCCCAGAGTTTTCGGATCGGGTCGCAAGCCTCTGGCTTGCAGAGAGTAAAATAGCCCTGCTTCCCTGCCTGGCGGGACCTGTCCCGCCTCTATAAAACGTGGTATGATTGAAACAAAGCTATCTGACCAATGCAAGTAGAGGAGAGGTTCGTTTGCAAGTGCTTGAAGAAACCCTAAAACAATACTTTGGCTATGGAACCTTCTGGGAAGGGCAACGACAGGTCATTGAACAGGTATTAAGCGGGCGCGACTCCTTTGTGCTCATGCCAACAGGCGGCGGCAAATCTTTGACATACCAGCTACCCGCACTTCTCTTGCCCGGCCTGACTATCGTGGTCTCACCCCTCATCGCTCTGATGCAGGACCAGGTAGAACGTCTGCAAGCCAATGGTATCGCCGCCACTTTTATCAATAGCTCGCTGAGCGAGGACGAACGCACAGAACGCGAGCAACAGGTTCTCAATGGAGCATTGAAGCTGCTGTATGTCGCACCCGAACGCCTGTTGACTGAAAGCTTCCTGGGTTTCCTGAATAGGGTCGAGGCACGTATGGGCCTCTCTTTGCTCGCTGTAGATGAGGCACATTGTGTCAGCGAATGGGGCCATGACTTTCGCCCCGAATACCGCCAGCTCGGTCAGCTGCGTATGCGCTATCCTCAACTCCCACTGCTGGCCCTGACTGCGACGGCGACCGAACGTGTGCGCGTGGATATTCTGGCCCAGCTTCGACTCAACGATCCCTACCTGCATGTGGCTAGCTTTAACCGCCCCAATCTCTACTATGAGGTTCGCGCGAAAGACCGCGGCTCCTATGGCGAGCTACTTGAGATCCTACGCTCTTATGAGCAGGGGGAATCGGTAATCGTCTATTGCCAGACACGCAAGAGCGTAATGACGGTCTACGAGAACCTGGTCCACGACGGCATTAATGCGCTCCCCTACCACGCTGGCCTGTCAAATGAGCAGCGCACTACTCACCAGTCGCGCTTTATTCGCGATGATGTACCGGTTCTGATCGCAACGGTCGCCTTCGGCATGGGCATCGCTAAACCAGATGTACGAGCCGTGGTCCACTTCGATCTGCCGCGCAATCTGGAAGGCTACTATCAGGAATCTGGACGCGCCGGACGCGATGGACAGATCGCTCGCTGTATCCTCTTCTTGAACTATGGCGATCGCGGCAAGATCGAGTATATGATCGGCCAGAAAACCACCGATGAAGAACAGGCCGTGGCCCGCCAGCAACTCAGACAGGTTTTGACCTACTGCGAAAGCGGCGATTGCCGCCGACGCTCCCTCCTGGCTTACTTTGGCGAAACGTACCTGGCAGAGAACTGCGGCAATTGCGACAATTGCCTGCGCGAAGATATGGTCATGGAAGACCGCACGATCGACGCCCGGCGTTTCTTGTGGTGCGTCCGCAAGACCGGCGAACGCTTTGGCATGCGCCATATAGTCGATATTTTGCGCGGCGCAAATACACAACGTATCCGCGAGTATCAACACGATCAGTTGCAAGCCTATGGGGCCGGCAAAGCGTATAGCGCCGAGGAGTGGCAACGCGTGGCCCGCGCTCTCATTCAACAGGGCATGCTTAACCAGAGTACCGAGAGCAGCTATCCGGTGCTCCAGCTCAACGAGCTTTCTCTCGAGGTACTACGCCAACAGCGCCAGGTCTTGCTGCCCGCCGCATTAGTCGTCAAAACGCGGACAGCTACGCGCTCCACTCTCCCAGCTCTGGACCCCGATGAGGAGGGCGTCTTTGAGCAACTACGCCGACTGCGCAAGCGCCTGGCCGATGAACAGAACCAGGCTCCCTATATGATCTTTTCCGATACTACTCTCCAGGCACTCGCCCGCCAACGTCCAGTGAGCCAGGCCCACTTTCTGCGCATTCCCGGCATCGGCCAGAATAAAATGGAACACTACTTCACTACCTTTACTGCGGAGATCCACGCCTATTGCGCCCAACACAACCTGCCCGTCGGTCTGGAAACAGCAGAAGCCGAGACTGCGTCCGTTGAACGCCCGACTCGCGAAACTTCATCCCGCACCCTGACCACGCCAACTCATCTCGTCACCCTGCAACTCTATCGCCAGGGCTTGAGCGTGGATGAGATCGCTCAGGAACGCGGTCTGGCAGCCGGCACGATTATGAGCCACCTCGTCACTCAGCTCGAAATGGGCGAACCACTCGATATCTCTACCCTCGTGCCGCCCGCTCGCTACACAGTGATCCGCGCAGCACTCCTGAGCGTGACCGAAGACAGACTCAAACCGGTCAAAGAGCTGCTCGGCGACGAGTACTCCTACGATGAGATCCGCTTTGTCCGCGCCGCCGAACGTCAGAAAACTACCCGCAGTACATGAAGAGCGATCAGATACCAACATAACAATACCAGTTGGACTCTCACCGCTCTATTTAGCTTCTGGCATCAAGTTCGCGAGCCTTCGCATAGTCCTGCTCAGCTTCTTTATTCCTACCAAGCTGCTTGAGCGTATTCCCTTTATTTCTATAGGTCTGTGCATCATTTGGATTGAGACGAATGGCCTGCTCGTAGGCTTTAAGCGCCTCTTCATAGCGGCGCAATCCATAGAGAGAATTGCCTTTATTGTTATAGGCAACAGTATAGTTGGGACTGAGCCGAATGGCTTCGTCATAAGCGGCTACTGCTTCTTCGTAACGCTTCAGACGATGCAGCGTATTTCCCTTGTTATTATGCATAACTTGATCTCTCGGACTAAAATACACTGCCCGCTCATATGCAGCTACTGCTTCGTCGTAACGCGCCAGACTATCGAGTGCATTGCCCTTGTTGTTATAGGCAGAGGCAAAGTCCGATTCGAGTCTCAGAGCCTGCTCGCAAGCTTCCAGGGCCTCTTCGTAGCGTTTGAGTCCATATAGTGTATTGCCCCGGTTATTATGCGCTCGGGCGAACTTAGGATTGCACTCAATGGCCTTCTCGTATTCTACTAATGCCTTCGTATAGTTTCGCAAGCGATAGAGCGTATTTCCCTTATTATTATACATAACAGAATTTTTGGGATCAAAGCTCAAAGCCAGATCATACATGACAACTGCCTCTTCATAACGCCCCAGGTAGTCTAATGCATTGGCTTTGACATTATAAGCAGAGGCATATTTAGGGTCAAGACTCAAAACTAGCTCACAGGCCGCCAGCGCCTCTTCGTAGCGCTTGAGTTCATTTAAAGCCCTACCGCGATTATAGTGCGCTCTGGGATATTTATCGTCCAGGCTCACTGCTTTATCATAGGCCAACAAGGCTTCGCTATAGCGAGCAGCGTTATAGTGGTCATGACCCACCTTGAGCCACTCGTCCCTGGTACGCGACGAGGCTGGCGTAGACAAAATTGCCGAGGCCGAGGCCGAAAGGGTCGACACAACAGTCGCCGGAGCATTAGGTAAGATTGTAGGCTGCATAAAAGGCTGACGCATCGCGACCAGAAACGCCGAGATATCAGCATGACGTTCAGTGCGCTGCTTGGAGAGTGCCTTGAGAATCGCCGCTTCGGTGGCCAATGGGATCTGCGGGTTGTGCTGGGTTGGCGCAGGCGGCGGTTCTGTCAGGTGCTTGAAACCCATTGAGAGAAAATCTGGAGCCGTAAAGGGCAGGTGACCCGTCACTAGCTCGTAGGCGATACACCCCAGCGCGTACTGGTCCCCCTCTTTGCTGATGATACCCTGAAACTGCTCGGGAGCCATGTATGGCGGCGTACCACTGACCGTCGTTAGATGCTTGACACTCGCAGTCGAAAGCATGGTCGCAATGCCAAAGTCAGCCAGCAAAGTCTCTCCCTGCGCATTAAAAAGAATGTTCTCCGGCTTGAGATCACGGTGGATGATATTGCGCTCGTGGGCGTACTGAAGCGCCTGGCCGATCTGCCCCAGGATCGTCAAGGCCTTCTCTACAGGGACGACGTTCTGTTTTATGAGCAGATCACGCAGCGAACCACCCGCAGCATAGTTCGCGATCAAGTAGGGCTGACGTTCACGAAAGCCAAAATCGAGCACCTGGAGAATATTCGCATGTTCCAGCAAGGCTAGAAACTGCGCCTCCTGGACAAACTGCTCGCGCTCTTTGGCTGACCCCAGGTAGGTGTGCAGCATTTTAATGGCCACAACACGCTTGCTCAAATGCGCGTGCTCCGCTTTATAGACACTACCAAATGCGCCACTATTGATCTCTGAGATGATGCGGTAGTTCCCAATCTCTATACCCGTTAAGTCTTGATCATCCATAGAATTACTCCTGATCTATCCTGATGCTAGCTTATTATAGCAGATCGTTTCCTTCAGAGGAATAATCAAAATCTTTCTATCCAAAGCTGTCGCAATGTCTGCCTTGCCGCCTGCGACGGCGTGCAAAAGAGGAACAAGAGGTTTTTGCAAGGATTCCTCCACTCGCGCGGACTTTAGCAGAGGGACACCCTCTGCATTCCTGTTATGCA
>DAOTTJ010000287.1:0-13330 GCA_034437695.1 Ktedonobacteraceae bacterium | reverse complement strand
CTCGCGTGCGCCTCGGAGTGGCGGTTACAGCAGTGGCGGTGGCGGCGGTAATCGTGGTGGCCGGAGCAGCGGTGGTGGTGGTAATGGTGGCGGTGGCAATGGCGGTGGCAGTCGTGGCGGCGAGCGGCGTGACCGGAATAATAGCTGGGATCGTTGGTAAGTCTGGCGGTAAGGTAAGCAAATCTAGAGATAGGGGCGGCAATGCCGCCTCTATTTTGTGTAGTGGTTTTACGCTCTTTGGTAAGATTTTATTCTTTCAGTGTAAACTATGTTATACTTGGGAAAATGCTGTCATTATCCTCTTTTTTGCGGGAGGTTTTTGTTCAATGTCAGAGAAGCAGGCCGAGCAAGAATGGCCTAAGTACTCTTTTATCGTTCCTCAGATCTATACCAGGGCTGGTGTACGTTTGATTGGATTGGGCAATTATGTGCCTGCGGGAACGATTACTAATGAGTTTTTTGCCTCTATTTCAACCAGGCTGGGCGATCCTCGCAGTGCTGAGGATCTGGAGCGAGTGACTGGGCTTGAGACCCGGCATGTGCGGGCTAGCACGCTGGCTCTGTGCCGTAAAATGGTGGGGGCTGATGCTCCTGGTTTGATTGATGGGGATGGACCCGAGAATGAGACCTTAGTCGATATGGCGGAGGTTGCAGCTCGCCGTGCTTTGGCTAGCGCGGGGCGTGAAATATCCGAGATTGAAACGGTTATCGGTGCCTCCTCTTCAGATAACGATGCTTTCCCTACAATCGCTGCGCAGGTGGCGACGCGCCTGGGATTGGGGCCGGTGCGAGCGAGTATGCTCAAAGGTGCCTGTGCGCTCCAGACGGAGGCATTTCAGATGTGTGCTGAGATCCTGGCGGCAGGCAGCGCGAAACTAGTCTTGATGGTGACCGCCGAGGGATTGTTGTCCAATATCATGAATGTGCTGGATTGGAAGACCAGTTCGCTCTTTGGCGAGGGGGCTGCGGCCTTTTTGTTGGAGCGTAGTGACGAAATGACCTATGTAATCAACGGAGCTGATGCCACACAGGGTCCTTCGCTCTATTATCAGACACCGCTGCGCAAAGATGTTGTAGAGATGGCTGAAATCGATCTGCGGATGCGTCAGCTTTTTAACGATGGTAAGGGCGTTGAACTGAATAAAATCCTGGCGCAATACCTGGTTGGTTATACGAAAATGAACGGACGCGAAGTCTTTCGTGAAGCTCCTCGCGCTATGGCTGAGTCCATTGATGCGCTGTGTCGGCATGCAGATTTGGCTTACGATGAACTCGCTTTGATTGTTCCTCACCAGGCCAACTCGCGTATCACCCGGCGCATGGGCGAGCTTTTAGTCAATGATTATGGTTGGCCCGAAGCGACGATGGAAAAGCTGGTCGACAATTTTCGCTACTATGGCAATCTCTCCAATGCCAGCATCGCCACTGCTATGGTAGAGCTTATTCGCCAGGGTAAGATCCACGAAGGACAGTGGATAGCTTTATCCGCTGTCGGGGGTGGCATGAACTATGGCTGCTGGCTTCTCCATTTCCACGAGTTTGCCAATATGGATATTATCTATCACCTGTAGATTTTTCTATCCGATCAGGAGAGCAGAACGGGCAATCGCTTGCTCATTCTTGCTTTCCTTGCGTTCTGTTTATTTAGATCAGGCCTCGTTCGTATGTATAGAAAAGATCGCCTGTCGACTCATATTCTGCGCCGGCAAAGGCGTCGCGTATCATCATCAAATCTGGTATATGCGCTTCTATATTCTCCAAGCCTATCTGGCTCAACTTATAGCGCAGAGCATAGGCGATCAAGCTGATCGATTCGGTTGTGCCATCAATATAGCCGACAAAGAGTTGGCGTGAATGGTCTATTGGACGTGGCTCGACGATTGCCAGACCGTCAAGGCGCTCCCAACGGCGCAAGAGGTAGATGTGTCCGTTCTGAATGTGGCTATTGAGCAGATTATCAGAGATACGGTAGCCAGTAAAACCGCTGTAGTAGAGGCCGCCGGTAGCTGGAAACACGCTGGAGATATCGAGGTAGTTGATGATCTCGTCAAGATCTGCGGCTGTAGCCAGCGTCAGGGTATCCTGGCTGAGATTGCTGCGGGGGATATCGGTCAGGGGAAGAGCTTTATAGGGTGCGAGAACGCCAACGCGGTGAAAGTGCATTGACTCGATCAGCCCGATCGAGGCAGTGTTGACCGAAGCAGTCATCAGACGTACAGTGTTTGCGCCTCTATGCATTGCTTCTGCCAGCGCGGCCATGCTGAGTTGTCTGGCGATCCCTTGTCGGCGGTAGGCGGGTGCAACTCGCATGCCTTCTTGCCAGGCTTCATCTGCGTTGAGCATGTGCAGATGGACGATGCCAACCGGCTCGTCTGCACTCAGAGCGACCAGAAACTTACCGGTGGGATTGATCAGCCAGTCATCCCAAACGTATGCAACGTAATCGCCCCAGTCCCAGGTGTCTGTGCAAAATGCAAGTACCGCTTCACGATCAGCGGCTTGAGCAGTGCGAATCGTTATCTCAGACATCGTATATTCTTCCTATTTGCTGCTAATAGAACCTGATTCAGCACAAGAGAAAGCTGAGTTCAGCTAGAACTCAGCCTTCTTTGCCAGACGGTGAGTGGCACGACAAATTGCTGCTCGAAGTCCACCGACCGGCCTAAACCTCGGATGTATCCCCTGCATCGCTCGCTGACTCTTCATTGTCTGTTTCAGTCGAGTTATGCGAGCCAGAGCGCTGGTGTAAGCGGGTCGAAGTAGTACTGCCGGGTCGCCGGGTTGATCTGCTGGTATGAGGAAGAGGTGTTGGTTCGATCGATGATGAGGATGTTTCATCGTCGATTGTCGCCTCGGCTGTGCCTTCGGAAGAGGCGATTGGCTGCTCTACCAGCACTGAACGTTCTTCTTCAGCAGACTCTTGCTCCTGTTGTACCGCTTCCTGGCTGGTTTCAAGGAGGTCGACGGTTTGATCTCTATCAGAGGTGGGTGGACTTTCTGGGTTAATCACTTCCTCAAACGTTTCGTCTACCATAATCTCAGCCAGCGCGGTTTCGACAAATTCGTGGAGTGTGGCATCGACAACTGCTTCATCGAGAGCTGTGAGAACGAGCGTTTCCTCAGCAGGCTGGGTTTCGATGAGTGTTTCGGCCAGGGCGGCGTCGATCAGAGTTTCCTCGGTGGCTTCCTGGATTGCCGCTTCGATGAGTGCTTCATCGAGAATAGCTTCGGCCAGAGCTTCTTCAGACGTTTCTTGAACGGGGGTAACGAGCGTTGCCTCGTCCCTAATCGAGGTCAGAAACTCTTGTAGAATGACCTGTTCAGGTGTTTCGTCTGCGGCAGAAGTCTTTTTGGAAGATTTTGTTGTACCCTGTAACTCTTGAAAATGTACACGAATGTGTTGCAGTTCAGCTTCCAGGGTTTGTAGATTGTTCTGACTCTGTTCAAAGTCCTGCTGAGCTTTAGCCAATTTGTTCCGAGCTTTTTTGAGGTTTCGACGAGCTTCATCCACCATTTGCGCGGCTCTAGCTTCTCGCTTGGTCTGCTTTTTCAACAGCTTTTTCAAATCGTCCTGCGCGGGTGCCTTCGTTTGAGTGTGATTATTCATAGTTCCTCTATCTTCTCTGATAAGCCTCCAGAGTCTCGCTAATCTGTGCAATATGAGTAGTATCGTGTTCGATCCAATGATCCACCCACATTGCGACAGTCAAAATGCCATATTCTGGCTGGTTGCCCTGGCGCTCCCAATCGTCCTTGCTGAGCATATGCAGAATACCCAGGCTGGCGGCACGTTGAGTAGCGAAATCGCTGAGCAACTCACCAATATGATCACGGCTTGTGTTACGTGTAGCATACCACTTTTTTTCATCATGTGGGATAAGTAGAGGCATCTCCTCTTGAAGCATGCGTACCAGGCGTGTGCGCATGACATACATTTCGTCATCGACCAGATGGGCAAGAATTTCGCGAATGCTCCATGCATCGGCCTGGGGATGGAAGTCCAGCGTGGCATCCGACTGTGTAGCTGTCAGTCGGGTGAGCGTCGGGTGTGTTTGGGCAAGCGTTGAACTAGAGTATGTATAGATTGTAAGTATCCTTTCTTCGGCAAACGCCAGGGTGTTGTTCAATCAATGCTATTTTATGCACTAGTTTGCACACCTGTCAAAATAGTGGTCGTACGAGAGCAATAGGTAGTGCTGGCCAGCTTGTGGGGAGAGGAATAGACGTGCTAGAATGCCATGTATGCGTAAGAGCCGGCGAGAGCATCTAGACTAAAATGAGAACTGGAGTGGGTTCAAAATACTATTATGGAATTAAACGATACTACCGATTACCAGCGTTGCTTTGCCTGCGGGCAGCGCAACCCCTTTGGACTGCGTCTGGTTTTGCGCCAGGAGGAGCAGAGTATTGTGGCAGATTTTCAGCCGCGCGAAGAGCATCAGGGTTTTCCAGGAGTGATTCATGGCGGTATTGTCGCCTCGGTGCTCGATGAAGTGCTTGGTCGCGCGGCATTGCTGGGTGCTCATCCCGAATGGACGATGACGGGACGACTTGAGATGCGCTACAGGCGTCATGTTCCCTATGGGCCGTTGCTCCGCGTACGCGCTACATTGGTGCGTGAGCGGCGGCGTATGTTTCAGGCCAGAGGGGTCCTGACCCTGGCTGACCAGGAAGATCTGGTTCTGGCGGAGGGCAGTGGGATTTTTCTGCCGTTACCTGAGCCTGTGATTGATAAAATTGTTAGTGATTTTCCTGAGGCTCGTGCTTTCTTGACAGGACGTTCTTAAAGGTAGTTTCTGTCCTCTGTCCTCCTGCGGCGGTTATTTGACCACAAAAGCAGCAAAAAGAAACACCCATGCAGCACTGCATGGGTGTTCGGGATGGTAGTGATTTAGATGTTTCCATTAGTGGGGGGAAGATCGTCCAGGGGTGGCAAGGTATCCAGTGGCTCTGGTGCGATAATCACCGGAGCGGTTTTGGGGGTAACCGCGTGAGTAGGTGCTGCAACCCCGGTTTCGCGCAAAATCATCTGGAGTTGAGCGCCATCGATGGTTTCTTGCCTGCGCAGCTCTTGCGCAATGCGGTCGAGCGTAGGACGGTGGCTGGCGATCAAATCATAGGTCTGAGCGAAGCAAGTGCGTACAATGCGCTCGACTTCCTCATCGATCAATTGCGAGGTCTCTTCGCTGTAGTCACTGGGAGCGCCTGTATCGCCGCCGCCGGCAAAGGGACTCTGGCGTTCGCTAAAGGAGATAGTTCCCATGCGTTCGCTCATGCCCCAGCGGGTAACCATCTGACGAGCCATCATGGTTACGCGTTGCAGATCATTCTCTGCGCCGGTCGTGATATGACCGATGGCCACCTGTTCGGCTACGCGCCCGCCCAGTGCATAGATGATCTGGGAGAGCAGGTAGTCTTTCGAGTAGTTATAGCGATCGTCGAGCGGGGTGGACATCGTCACGCCCAGAGCCTGCCCGCGTGGCACGATAGTGACTTTCGTGATCGGGTCGCCATATTCGGTGAGCAGACCGGCGAGGGCGTGACCACCTTCGTGATAGGCGACGATATTGAGATCTTCCTCGCTTAGCACCAGAGGACGTTCTGCGCCCAGGAGAATCTTGTCCAGCGCTTCCAGAATGCACCGCTGATTGACGCGATCCATATTGCGCTTGGCTGCCAGAAGCGCCGCTTCATTCACCAGGTTAGCAAGGTCTGCGCCTACCATACCAGTAGTTGCGCGGGCTACCGCAACCATATCGACATCGGGTCCGAGCGGAACCGTGCGCGAGTGAATTTTGAGAATTGCCAGGCGACCGTTCCAATCGGGGCGATCCACCGTCACACGGCGGTCAAAGCGCCCTGGGCGGAGTAGGGCCTGATCGAGACCATCGGGGCGGTTTGTGGCTGCGATGACCACAATGGCCTGGCGGGTGTCGAAGCCGTCCATCTCCACGAGTAACTGGTTTAAGGTCTGTTCGCGCTCGTCGTTCGTATTGATGCTTGAACCGCGTTGACGACCGACAGCGTCGATTTCATCGATAAAGATGATGCTCGGTGCAGCCTTCTTGGCCTGGTCAAACAGATCGCGTACACGACTGGCACCCACGCCGACCAGTACCTCGACGAATTCAGAGCCAGACATTGAGAAGAAGGGGACACCTGCTTCACCGGCTACAGCTCGCGCTAGCAAGGTTTTGCCGGTTCCTGGAGGGCCAACCAGCAGGACGCCACGGGGGATCTTGCCGCCCAGGCGCTGGAACTTCTGCGGAGTTTTCAGGAACTCGACCACTTCTTCCAATTCGTATTTAGACTCATCGACGCCCGCGACATCGGCAAACGTTGTGCTGGGGCGATCTTCCAGGATCAGCTTGGCGCGGCTTTTGCCAAAGCTAAAAATGCCCTGCTGGCCCTGAGTTGCCCGGCGGGTCAGGAAGAAGAAGACCCCTATCAGGAAGACCCACGGGAGCAGGGTGAGCAGAATGTTCAGCCAGAAGCTGTTATCGGCTGGTTGCTGCGTGATAACCGTTGTCTGAGTAGCACAGGTGGGCTTAGAAGCCTGGATCGTTGGAATGAGTCCCGGATCGGTGATCGGCAATTGTACTACATGATATTGGATCTGGCCGCCGACAGCGCTACAGAAATAGCCGGTAATATCGGTCTGGCCAGTGAGCGTTGCAGATTTAACATTGCCGCTCTGAATCTGCGTATAGAATTGACTATACTGAAGTTCAGTTCGTGTTGGTGCACTGGTACTACTTTGATTAAAGAACTGGAACAGATAGACACCCAGCATCAGCAACACGATAACAAGTAGCCAGCGGTTAAGAGAACTACGCTGAGGTGGCTGCCCATTTTGCCCCTGGTTAGGATTTGGGCGTCCCTGATTCTGTTGACGTGGACCAGGTGCGTTTCCATTGTTATTTTGTAGCCAATGGATATTGGCCAATACATTTTCCATAGAAGGAAGCCCCTTGCTTTCTGACTGGCCACACCATCAGGATGAGAGTCCCGCAAGTGGTGAGCATGCCATTGCCAAAGATATGAGTCGTGGGACATTATGAGAATAGTCTTTTTTATTATACCTTACAATGTCCGGTTGCGCTACTGCCCTTTAAGGGCAGGGTTTCTCAAAACTCCACCCGCCACCCTGAAAGAAACGCTGTGATGACTTTTGCGCAACCCTGAAGAAAGATATAGCTTTTTCTTTCTCCGACTCACTACCTTGAATGTACCATATATACGGTTGAAGGGGGGCCTGGGGTTACTTTTTTTGCAGTTTTGTTTTGCATATGAATGGAAGAAGGCGATAGTAGCGTGATTGTCACCTCCGAATGGCGAGTTTTTCGAGCTTTGTAGGCATAAAAGGGAATATTGGCTTTTTCTATTTATCGATTATGAATATGTGAAACAGCAAATAAGTCTATAAAAGGTTAAGAAGTCTTCTAATGCAAAGGCTTTTTCTCAACTCAATCTCTATTCGTTCGTAACCCTGATCGGGGGTCAGGCAAGTACAATAGAGATATGGTTGCTGGAATTGCGGAATTGTCGCGAACGTGTAGAGAGTGAGTGGGCAAGCTGCTGGTTTTATACGTTTAAGATATTCCCCTGGCGCGATAGTGAAGTGTTGGTGCGTGGAAACTGGTGAGAGTATTGGCCATTGAATAGTCTCATTGGGTTGTGTGGTAGGATGTGTGGTAGGATGTAATGGCTACTATGTATAGATCGAAGGCGAGTGGTAGTGGAGTGACGTTACAGAAAAGGGCGTGGTAATCCATAGTGGAAGTGGAGTGGGATTATCTGTATAGTGGATGTTGTGGTGTGGGGATAGGGATTATGCAGACAATCGAGGGTGGTTGGGTCTATGGAGGGGAGCCTCTCTTATGGGTGTAGGGACTCGTGGCTGCCAGACCGTGTAGTGGTGTGGCGTGGTGGATGTCCTGGATGCTGATAAGACTGTAGCGTGGGTGGATGTGTCAGGTATCTATACAGAGTGAGGTTGTGGTAGTAGGTGGAGAAGTTTTCCGCGCTCCGCACTGGAGTGCAGGATTCCTGCACCTGCACTTCAGTGTCGCGTGAGGAGATAGATGGTTGAGGAGGTAGGGTTATGAGTGATAGAGGTAGACAGGAGTCATCGATTGATGGAGGACATGGAAATAGGGTGAGCAGTGCAGTCTGGCCGCTCAGTGTACGTAAAATCGTTGCGACCGGGAAAGCGGCTCAGAGACGCCGGGACTGGATTATGCAGGGACGCTGGTGGGTGGTGCTTGCGGGAGCGCTGGTGATGCGTGGACTTTTCATTGCGGCGATGGTCCTGGTGGTTGTGACCAGTTTGCTTGTTGCGCTGCTGGGACTCAGTTTCTGGTATTTGCTGCTTCTGCCTCTGGTGTTTTTCGCTAGTCTGCTCGTTGCACCTGCTTTTATCGCCAGGCGTGTACCTGCTCAGGCAGTTTCTCCAACTCTGGCCACGTTTGCGCAGGAATGTAAGAGTTCTGCGGGTATCTTCTCACTTGCGGCTCAAAACCTCAAATATCAGTCTCACCTGTTGAGCCGTCCGGGTATCCTCGAAGATGAATCGCCTTCGACGCCTATGCCGGTTGAACCTCCTCTGGTGCGTGTCCTTGAGACATACGATCTGCGTGCCACGCATGTCGAGCACTTTTTGCGTGAAGAGACCGATGAGCATATTACGGTGCCTGCGGCCGCTCGTGATCTTTTACGCTATATGCGTGGAGAAGAGGTACCAGAGACTGGCAGACTGGCTTGTGCACCTGGCGGGCGTTTAGTCTGGGGCCAGGATGAGAGTGACGGTGAAAACTCTGGTCAGGGAGCGCAGAATGGACAGCTTTCCGATGAAGACTCTAAGAAGCTCTAACTATATGACCTTCGGGTTACCCCATTGACCTCGTGTGTTGTGCTGTGTATGATACATGCTGAGATGTCGACGTACCATTCAAATGCAGTCGGGAACGCCGCTGACACGCGGCACGTGAAAGCGGTTGGGTCAGCTGTTCCAGGGATGGATGTACTCTCAAACGCTTTTACGCACATGGCTGGATAGCATATTGCCAGCGAACATCCATGCAGGAGGTCTTAATGAGTGAGCAGCAAATACAGAAAGTGCGTGTCAAGCGGCTGACCCACGTTGGTCTGTGGGCAACGGATGTGACGGCCCAGACGCGTTTTTACCGCCAGGTTTTAGGTTTTCATCTTCGTTCTACTGAAACTACTTCGTCTGATGATATAGACTCAGAAGAGACAAACACCTTTCTCTCTCTGGGTGATGACCACCATTGTCTGGGTATTTTTCACGATACACGTTTGAGTGCTGGCAATGGTCATCTGCCGACGCCTCAGACTCGCCTGCATCATATTTCTTTTGAGCTTGATACCGACGCAGAGCTGGCCGCTCTGGCGGCACGTCTCCAACAATCCGGTATTGAACTGATGCTTGAGCCACGCGATGGCGACCCTGAGATGGGCGATACGCTCTGGCTGAGCGATCCCGATGGCAATCGGATCGAGATCTCAGTTACTCCCGAAGATTCGCTGAGTTTACCCCCACCTGGCTATGAAGGCCATCGTTCGCGTCTCCATCCACATGCTCTCCAGCATCTGGCTTTGCGTACGATGAACCTTGAAGACATGGTCGAGTTTTATACCGAGGCCCTGGGCTTCGATATCTCTGACTGGCTCCTGCGCGAATCCGTCTGGCTGCGCTGTAATAGCGACCACCACACGTTGATCTTGACCCAGGGCAAACAGGATATCGATCATATTGGCTATAGTATCCCTGCCGGTTCTGAGATGCTGGCCTGGGCCGATTATCTGAGTCGTCAGCAAAAGTCGATTCTTTGGGGACCTGGTCGCCACGGCGCTGGCAACGATCTTTTCTTACGTTTCGCCGATCTCGAAGGGGTGCATATCGAGCTTTCTGCCGAACTTCAGCAATACTTTGATCGCGACGTGACTACTCCACCGCGGCTCTGGCACGCTCGTCCCTCGGCGCTGAATCTCTGGGGGGTCATGCCTTCCTGGGTACGCGAAGAGCCAAGAGCATAAAATCTATTTATAGAAATATATGTGACTGCTACGTATACCTGCACATAGATGATATGAGGCATCCCTGATTTTGTAAAAGCAGAACCCCAGTGAGAGGGAGGTGCAGGAAGGCGTTGTTCGGGCGCAAGCCTGCGCCCGAACAACGCCTTCCTACACGTACAATGTGTGCTTCGCTGAAGCGAAGCATTGCTATTTGTGTGGACCGACAATTGGATTGCGCAACGATCCAATGCCTTCGATCTCCGTCTCCATCAAATCGCCGGCTTTGAGGTACTCGGGTGGGTTACGTGCGCGACCGATGCCGCCAGGGGTGCCTGTTGCGATAATATCTCCGGGTTCTAGGGTCATGCCCTGTGAAACGACAGAGATAATGGTTTTCACCGCGTAGATCATATCCCTGGTCGAGCCTTCCTGCTTGATCTCGCCATTGACGCGCAGACGGATGGTCAATTGTTGAGGATCGGGGATCTCATCGGCGGTGACGATCCACGGACCCATAGGACAATAGCCGTCAAGACTTTTTCCTTTAAAGAACTGCTTAAATTTATCCTGGATGTCGCGGGCGGTCACGTCGTTGAGCACGGTATAGCCAAAGACGTACGAGAGCGCGTCGGCTTCAGAGATGTTTTTCCCGGTCTTGCCGATAATCACGCCCAGTTCAACCTCCCAGTCGATTTCGCTGGAGATAGCTGGATCGATGACGATCTCTGCATAGGGACCGTTAGCGGTAGTTGTTGCTTTTGTAAACAGGACCGGGGCATCGTTCGCTGGACGGCTTTCGCCGTGCATCCGATAGGATTCTTGCGCGTGGTCGTGGTAGTTACGTCCCAGGCAGACAATATTTTTACGTGGACGCGGAATGGGCGAGGCGAGTTGAACGCTATCGAGTGGATGGACTGCGCCGATGCTGGTGAAGGTTTGCACGGCACTTAATGCGCGTCCATTGGCTTTCGCCAGCAATGCATGGAGGATATCCATGCCCTGCGCCTGCTGGTCGAGCAGGGCGAGCATCTGGTCGGGTGGCAAGATGTTGAGTGCTCGCGCCGCAAGATCGACATCGAGGACTTCATTGTCCTGGACAAGGCCGAGGCGTATCTGGGGAATGGTCTGTGTTGAGAAACTGACTAATCTCATGTGTAACTCCTATAGGGTGGCGAGATTATTTTCTTCTATTATATTCATTTCAGCGCCTGGTTGGCTCGACTGAACTTCTCTGACTCTAGTTCCCTTATGTGCGAGGGACGAGCGTTCAGGCCACCATCATCACTTGTACCCTTAGAAGGCATCGTCTCCCTGAGAGGCTGCAAGGAACGCTTCGTATAGTTTCGGAACAGTCGCATAGCTGGTCAGTTCGTCGGGAGAGATCCAGCGCAGCTCTTTGGCCTCCCAGTCCAGCGTAATGGACTCTGGCTGGCGCACCTCAAAGAGGAAGGGATGGATCAGCCAGCGGCGTCCCAGACTCTGATCAATGTGTTCGACCACCTGACCGCGTTTGAGTAAGAGCACCTGGTCTTTTTGCAGGCTGGTCTCCTCACGTATCTCTGTGAATGCCTGCTCCTCGGGTGTGACGCCAGCTTCGACAAAGCCACTGACCCCCGCCCAATGACCCTGATAACTGCCAACGCCCTGACTACGTTTGACCAGCAGAAGTCGAGCTTCCGACGTATCCTTGCGCACTAAAAAGCAGGTGACTACATCTGTAGGTCGCAAGCTGGTTGAGTTTTTTTCTGAACTATCTTCGGACATAGAGTTCCTTTTTACTAGACTAGTGGACTGTTCCCCTTGCTAGCGACGGAGCAAATGAAGAGTAACAGACTATTAGAATAGGTTTGCTAATCAAATAACGAAAGTTGCTCCACAGGTAATTTAGGAGGCCAAAACACCCCAATAACGATGAAAGGATGTGGTTTGAAGTGATGAAGCTGCGTAGTACCCATAAATAAATAGACATCTCTTTGAGAACAGAAATAATCAAAGTATTTAGCTTTAACTAATTTATTAGCCTCTTCTTCGTTTCCACCACACTGTTCAATGCAATTCCAATATAATGCTCCTATTTCCCAATCGGCGATCATTATTTTTCGAGGTTTCTTATCTCCTACTGATAGAAACTCATAAGAATATTTATAAGGCAATTTAGGGATTACAGAGCGTAATTTTCCTTCACCTTCTTCAGTTCGATCAAAGAGACTATATTGTAAAAGATAATCACGCCATTCTTTTTTCCATTCGCGCTCCTGCCTCTCTATCGCAAAGCCTACAATCTCATAAGGTTTGAGCGTTCCCAATGATCTTTTTTCTTTATGAGCCAGATCAACAAGGTCACTCATCGATGTAAAAATCTCTTTTAAAGCATATCTTTTACGCTCTAACCAATTCCCTTTAGTTTCTATTTTTGGGCCTATTTGTATCCCGTCAATGCCATGTTTAGGTCGATAACTTTCAACACGAAAATCTGAATAATTTCTTACTAAGTCAAGTGTGACCCAATGATATTTAGAATATTGATCTTTGTAAGGTAGCGCTCTGAATGGCATCGGATACAAACGTATCCATTTTTCATCCAAGAAACCAGCGGTACACACTAACTCATGATATTTATTGGAGGGTTGAGGATATGTCTTAACAGTAATCAAAACCTTTGCACCGGGTATCTCATCAGGTAAGTACATAGCACCTCCTAAATGCGACTTTTCTCTATTCTAGTTATTCGCTTGAAGTATCCCAAATACCAGGAGACTTGAGGGTAGTACTATTATATGCTACAGAGCTGTTATATGTATACTCTTTTTGTAAGTGAATTACGGGTACACCAAAAGACGGTTCGTGTGCAATATACTCTGCAAGTTTATGTCGATGACAGAAATGATAATCCGCCTCGAAACATGTTATAGCTACCCGCCTCTGCTCTTTTATAATGCTCTTTAGCTTTTCAAGTGACTCTTTTTGGTCTGGTAAAATAACAGCAGAGTAGTACTCAAACAATTTTTGGTAAGCAATCGTATTTTGCAAATCTTGGCGCAGCTTAGATGCGATCCCAAGCTCGGGAATATGAAAATAAAGTAACCCAGCAGATTTGATATAATGAGCAAATAGAGTCTTAGAAAAACCGTATTTCATTGAAATAGGATTTTTTCGAACGTCAACCAAAGCGGCTACATTGTTTAGTATCAGTGTATTTACAAAGGCATCTATAGATAGGCCTTCGTAACCTATAGTAAATAGACAAAGAAAATCATTACTATTTCTTGTTTGCTTTATTAGCTGATAC